>JAISLK010000031.1 GCA_031290935.1 Prevotellaceae bacterium
TAGCGTGCATACTCGATGGCCTTTTCGACAAAGCTCAGCGTCTTGTTGCCCATTTTCGGCAAATCGCGCCGTTCTTCCGGCGTGAGCGGGAGCACATAGGGCGAAAGCAGGTTGATAGCAGTGTCAACGAGGCTTTGTACCTGTATCAGCACTTCGGGCGGGATTTGAATCACATGTTTTTCTTTCATAATACGTGTTTTTTTTAAATTGTGAATATTGAAATTACCGGCGCAAAGGTAATAAAAATTATTGATACCCGTTTCCTGCTGATTTTTTCCATTTGTGCCAATCTTTGCGTACATTTGTACAAATTTTTAAAATTTATTATGAAAAATATTCATCTTCTGGCGATGCTTGCGGGTGGTTTGCTGGCGCCGGTCTGCTTACCGGCACAGGCGGCATGGACGCTGGAACAGTGCATCCATTACGGGCTGGAGAATAATATCCAAATTAAGCAGCAGGCCCTGACGGCAGGACAAAGCGCCAACCTGTGGCAGCAGTCCAAGCTTGATTTTTTGCCGAGCCTGAGCGCCCGCGCATCCTATAATATGAGTTGGGGGCGGTCGGTGGATTTGCAGAACCTGCAAATTATCGAGAACCGGTTAACGCAGTCATTCGGGCCGAGTATTAACGCTTCGGTAAGTCTGTTTGAAGGCCTGCAAAAAGTGAATACCATGAAACGTTACCGCGCCGACTACCGGGCGGCTGTCGAGGAGGCGGAGCAGATGCGCAATACCGTTGCGCTGAATATTACACGCGCATTTTTACAGGTATTACTGGCAAAGGAAGTATTGGCTACGGCGGAAAAAAGCCGCGAGAGCATCCTCCGGCAACATGAATTGACGCGGCAGCTGGTAGCCGCCGGCAGCCAGCCCTACAGCACGCTGCTGGAAATAGAAGCGCAGCTGGCCAGCGAAGAAGTGCAGTTCATCACGGCACGCAATAATGTGGATTTGGCTTACCTGTCGCTCCGGCAGCTCATCAACCTGCATGCCGCCGGCAGCTTTGAAATCGTCGCGCCGGTGATAGACGTGGAAGTAGTCCAAAGGCAGGAAGTCGTCAGCAGCCTTTATGCCTCGGCGGTGCGCCTGCCGCAGATAAAGCGGTCGGAATTCCGGATGGAAAGCGCCAGACATGCCCTTGCCATCGCCAAAGGCCGCTACTGGCCGACCATTTCCCTCACGGCTTCCTACGGTTCGTATTTTACCGAGCCGAACGGGGATAATGTGGATTTCGCGCAGCAGCTGCGCAACAACCGCAGCCCGTCGCTGAACTTCGGGCTGAACATTCCGCTGTTCCAGAACTGGAGTATTGTTACCGGCGCCAGGAACGCCCGGCTCAGCCTGCGCATGGCCGAACTGGAGCTGGACAGCGGGCGCCAGGAACTGTACAAGGAAATACAGCAGGCGCTGGCCGATGCTTCCGCCGCTTACAGCCGTTACCAGGCCAGCGAACAAACGGTGGCGGCCATGCAGGAAGCCTTCCGCTACATGCAGGAAAAATTTGACGTCGGACTGGTAAATACGACAGACTATACCATTGCCAAAAACAACCTGTTTAAGGCGGAATCCGACCGCCTGCAGGCAAAATACCAGTACGTTTTCCAAACAAAAATTATTGACTTCTACAAAGGGATGCCCCTTACCCTGTAACCAACCATTACTTTATAACCAACCATTCGAAAAAGGCAGCTTATGAAAAAGAAAAAAAGAACTGTATGGACGCTGGCAGGTGCGCTGGCGCTGATAATTATTTTAATTGTGGCGGGCGGCAACAGCCGGCAGGACGCACTGACGGTAACCGCCGAATGGCCGGCGCGCAAAACCATCACCGAACTGATTCCCGCCAACGGGAAAATCCAGCCGGTAGTAGAAGTAAAAATCAGCCCCGACGTATCGGGCGAAATCGTTGAACTGAATATAAAGGAAGGCGACCGGGTAAAAAAGGGCGATTTGCTCTTGAAAATTAAACAGGACTTTTACCTCTCGGGGCGCGACCGCGCCGCCGCGCAGTTAAACTCCGTAAAAGCCGCGCTGTCGCAAGCGCAGGCGCAGCTGGTGCAGACAGAACTTTCGTTCCGGCGCAGCGAAAAACTGTTCGACCGGCAAGTGGTCTCGCGAGCCGACTTCGAACAGGCGCAGGCGAAATATGACATCGACAAACGGCAGGAAGAAGCGGCGCACTACAACGTAAAAAGCGCCGAAGCCGCCCTGAAAGAAGCCGAAGAAAACCTGGTGAAGACCACGATTTATGCGCCGATGGACGGCATCGTGTCGAAATTAAGCGTAGAGCGCGGCGAACGGGTGGTCGGCACCTCCCAGATGGCCGGCACCGAAATGCTGCGCATCGCGAACCTGAACGAAATGGAAGTACTGGTTGACGTCAATGAAAATGACGTTATCCGCGTAAAGCTGAACGACACCGCGCAAATCGAAGTGGACGCCTACCCGGCACGCAAATTCAAAGGCATCGTAACACAGATTGCCAATTCCTCGAAAACCGCCAGCGCCTCTTCCACCGACCAGGTAACGAACTTTGAAGTGAAAATTTTTATCCTCCCGGAATCCTACCGGGATTTGAAAGCGGTTGCCCACCCGTTCCGGCCGGGCATGTCGGCGGCCGTTTACGTGCAAACCGAAACACATTACAATGCGCTGGTCGTGCCGATTCAATGCATCACTACGCGCGTTGACTTAAATCCCTCCGACAGTACCGCCACAAAAGATTCGAGCGCCGTTACGGCTGCCGATTATGTAGAGCGCCTGTTCGTGATACAGGCCGGCGACGCCGTGCAGGCAGTAGAAATAAAAACGGGCATTCAGGACAACACCCATATCGAAATTACGGAAGGGCTGACCGACAGCTTGCGCGTGGTCACCGGCCCGTATAACATGATTTCCCGCCGCCTGAAGGACGGGTCAAAAGTGAAAGTGCTGGAAGAAAAGAAATGACCTTCCTTTTGATAGAAACAGGCACAGCCGTTTGCTCGGTAGCGCTGGCGCGCGGCACGCAAATAGCGGCATTGCGGGAAAACAGGGAAGGACGCGCGCATGCGCAGGCAGTCGCACCGTTTATCCATGAAATTTTACTGGAACAGCATTGCCGCATCGCCGACCTCGACGCCGTAGCGGTGAGCGAAGGCCCCGGCTCTTACACCGGCTTGCGCGTAGGGGTATCCATTGCAAAAGGCATTTGCTTCGGCGCACAGAAGCCGCTGATTGCCGTAAATTCACTGTTGTCGTTAGCGCATGCAGCTATTGACAGCCGCCTGTTGCCTTCGCCCGGCTGCCTCATTGCGCCGATGATTGACGCGCGGCGCATGGAAGTATATACCGCGCTTTTCGACGCCCGGGGGAACCGGCTGTCCGGAATCACTGCAGCGGTTATTGATGAAAACAGCTTCGCCGGTACGCTGGCGCAGCAACCGGTATTGTTTATCGGCGACGGCGCCGGGAAATGCCGTCCGCTGCTGCAGCACCCGAACGCACGGTTCGCCGACATTACGGCAACGGCTGCGGGAATGCTCCAGCCGGCAATAGACGCTTTCACGAAAAAGAAATTTGCAGACGCGGCCTACTTTGAACCGCTTTACCTGAAAAACTTTGTCGCTACTACGGCGAAAAAGAAAATATAGTTGTTATAAACGGGTTATTTTTGATTTCTCTACTTCCGAAAAAATAAAGAAGTAGTAGATACCTGTAAGCAGCAAAGCAATGCCCAGCAAGCGCACCACCCATTCCGTAACAGCTTGCGGGAACGCTAACAGGATAACCGCTATCAGCAACGACAACAACCCGGCCAGTATAAACCATGCCCACTCAATCATGCCAAATGATTTCAAGGTAATAGCAGTGCCGATAATCTGCACGCTGCGTATTAATATCCATATTCCGGCGCTCACGGCCAGCAATGATTTGAGAAGGTTGGGGAACGCCAGTAAACAAACGCCTATCGCAATAATGGCTATGGCGGCGGCAATTAAATACCATGGGTTTTTTCCTGTGGTTTTTCGTTGCTGGATATACGACCAAACCGCCGAAATACCTACTATGAAAAAGGCGACGGCAATAATTATACTCAGCGCTTCCGTTAATATATCGGGAAACAGTATCAACGCCACTCCCAAGAAGCTAAACACTAATCCCAGTACAAACAAATTGTTTTTCCCGGTTGACTTTACTGTTGTTTCCATTGTTTTTTATTTTTATGATGGTGTAAAAATAGCCATTTTTTTTAATATAATTATTTTTTTAGAACTCTTAATATAGTTAGAGCCGTTATAAAAGGCAGGGGCGGCGGCTGTCATGCCCTGCAGGGACATCACTTGATTAACCGCAGGCTTCAGCTTGCGGCCGGGCAACTGCGCCGGACAGCGTCCCGCACGGGACGATACGTAACAGTTGCTCACGGGCTGGCGCGACAGGCGTCTCTTGTTTGCTTGCCCCCCACGCCCTCCTTCGGAGGGGGTGGGGGGGAGGACTGGCCGTTCGCTTATGTCGTAGCGAAAGATGCTACTCCGAACGGAGCACCTGTTTTCCGGAAGGAAAACAACATGGATAACCTCGTGCGAGCCGAAGGCGTAGCACGAGGTTGGGAAGCCGGCATCTCGACCGGCAACCCCGGAAGGGGTTGAACTCCTACGGAGTTCTGCGGGCGCTGTTGCGTCGCTGCCCCGCGCTGCGTGTCGCTGCGCGCCACTTGCACGGGGTTATCAAACTCGCGTCCCTTCCGGGACGCCCCACCGTCCCCTCTGCGGCGGCTTGTACAAGTTATCGGGGCAGGCATTGCCTCGCCTGAACAGGGGGTGTTAATGGCACGCTATGCAAGCCCAGCCGGAAGCCGTGCAATAGGGACTGCGAGCTTCGTTTTATAGTTCCGTCCCTTTTCCATGATTGTACTTAATCCGCTTTGGTAAATGTCAACGTCATTTCAATATCGTCAAAGCCCATTTCATAAAACTCGTCCAAGGACACCCCCGCAAAGTTGATAGTAGTACTGTCCCATATCAACTCAAGTGTTTTTCCTGATACGCGATACCCCATAGGAACGCTGAGCGACCCCTCTTTGATGGTAATCTCATCGCCCGACACAGTGTATTTTCCGGATCCCGATTGTCCGCCAAAGCCCATGGTAACTGTTCCGTTGTCTTCAAAGACAAAATAGGTCCCGCGAAAACCACGGTTGAAACTGGACAAATCGAACCCCTCTTCTTTTGCATCATACCATTCCCCTTCGTAGAGAAACCGGTAATTCCCCTGACTATATACCCAGCGCCCGATTAAATCGTCGCCTTCTTCTTTGCTGCACGAAACGGTTGTTGCGGTAAATGCTGCTACCAGCAGCACGCTTGCCATGATTTTGAAAATTTTCTTCATATTTTTTTTAGTTTAATTTTTACCATAAATATCGAATATTTTAGAATGCGAACCGGTAAGCGAAGGCAAATGATATGCCCCATATACCGGACATTATATTGCCACCTTCCAAATTATCGGGCTTTTGGATATTTGTAAACATCCAAAAACCTTGCACCCCAAAATCAAAATGTTTCGTGGCATAACCCCATTCTGTGATAAAGCCCAATACTTTTGGATTATATAGAGATTTGGCTTTAATTTTATCACCATCTGCGGATATCGTAGCGTCTGTTAAAAAACTTAACCTGAGTCCTATTTTTCCATACAGGTTTGTTCCTGATATTTTAAGCGGGTCCCTGCTGCCAAAATACAAATCCCAATTCAGGTAAGAGAGCGCGTATGTAAACTCGTCGGCATGTGTCAGATAGTAATGCCCCCAATAACTTGCTCCTGTCCCCAGTAACCAAGTACCCGTTTTAACCGGATATATATCGAAAAAAACGCCCCCGCCTCCCATAAATCCGAAATCGTATTCGTTTTTATACTCTCCATTTAAATCGAAAATATACGGCACACCCATGCCAACGTCCAGTTTTAGGCCTATTTCGTAAAACTTTTTCCGCAATGTCGGCAACGGAACATAGGCATTTTTTATTACATTGCTTTCCGCATCGTCGCCCGTCTGTTCCGTTTGATTAGTAACGGTTGGTTGCGGTGCGCTTGGCGCAGTAAAAACATCCTTATCGCCATTTTCATACTTAATTATAAAAATGTCGGACTTCATCAACGTGTAGAGGGGGCCGGACTGGTTGTCGTACTTTTTGTACTTCACGTTGTCCGTACCGATTTCCTGCACTTTGGCTTTGATTTCTTCACCGCTTTTAAGGGTGATCATGTCTTGTGCAAACAGCGCATGGCCGTACACAAGCGCGATTAAGATAAATAGAATTTTTTTCATTTTTTTTAGAAGTTAATGTAGTTAATAGAAGTTAGAGAAGTTAGCTGGCCCAGCCAACTTTTAGTTTTTAGTTTTTAACTTTCCTGCGCTTATTTAACGCACCGTACCTGATACCCTCTTTCCTTAAGGTGCTGATCATGCACAGTGGGATAGAGCTGAATGTTCAATGCCCACGCTTTCGTATCGGGGTAGATTGCTTCTATTGACGACCAATAGAAGGCGACCTGTTTGTTGCGTATTTCACTGCTGTCGGCGCGTCCGCCATAGCCCCAAACACTAAGCAAGGTCGCATAAGTAGTATTTGCCAACAGCGTCTTAAAGTCCGCCTGGCTCGGCACACGCCAAGGCGAGGGACATATGTGCGTTTCATTTACGAGCAAGTATGACCAGTTATAATAGTAGTAGGTGGTTGTGCCGCTGGTATAGCTGCGACAATGTGGTATAGTGTGGCTATTGGTAAAAATCTCCTTATTACATTCGGGGATTTGGATAGCGTCGCTCCATGTTTGGCTGCCAAACACCCATGTTTTGACAGAGGCGGCGAAAGGCGGGGTTGTTTGGTTGGAAACGCTTGGTTGCAGTGCGCCCGGCGCAGTAAAAACATCCTTATCGCCATTTTCGTATTTAATCATAAAAACGTCGGCCTTCATCAACGTGTAGAGGGGGCCAGACTGGTTGTCGTACTTTTTGTACTTCACGTTATCCGTATCAATTTCCTGCACTTTGGCTTTGATTTCATCACCGTTTTTAAGGGTGATAATGTCTTGTGCAAACAGCGCATGGCCGTACACAAGCGCAACGAAGATAAATAGATTTTTTTTCATTTTTTTAGAAGTTAATGTAGTTAATAGAAGTTAGAGAAGTTATGGAACGCGGATGACGCGGATTTTTTTCTATTCGTATCACATCATCATATTATATTAAACGTAATTTCTTTCTGCCCCTTGTAGTCGGCGCCTTTGCCGTGGATGGTCATGGTGGCGGTGCCGGGGTTTATGTTGTTCTTAAAAGTGATGTTGAAATCTTTGGTGAATACCAGCTGCTGTTCGTCCAGCGTAACGGTGGGGATGGGGGTTATTTCCTGTCCGGTGGCCGGTTGCGGGGGGATGTCCGCCACGTTGGCGTTCTTCACGTCCTTTTTGCCGTGGTGGTGGGCATGCTCGTTGAAGTAGGCGATGTTCTTGTTCATTTGCCCGATAAACGGGGCGTAGGCGTATTCGCCGTTGACTACTGCGAAGGCGTCGATGCGCCCGGTGATTGCCCGGTAGGGGACTTCCACTTCGCGGCGCACCGTTACCAGGCGTTCCTGCGGGCGTTCGCTCAACTCTTTGTTGCGGGCGTTGTAGAGCTGTTCAAATACCGCCTGGGCGGCGGCCAGCTCGGTAACCAGCGAGGCGATGCCGATAAAGGCGACGTCCGACACATATACGGTCTGGAGGTCGTTCACTAAGATTTTCACGGCGGCTTCTTCTTCCTTGTAGGATTTCTTTTCAATCTCGCCGTGGAAAGCGTTCAGGCGCAGTTTGAGGTGGCGGGCGGCTTCCACGATGGCCGGGTCAATGTGATGCAGGGCGGCGTTGACCGCCGTGCTGATGGCCACCAGCACCCTGTCCACACGGTGGTCGGCGTCGGCCATCTCCTGCGTGAAAATGCTGCTTTTGACCGCGTCGACGAGCGTGCCTTCCAGCGCTATCAGGTTGTAGAAGCCCGGCAGCAGGTCGTTGATCAATGGTTGCACATTGCCGTCGTTGTCGATTAAATTTTTTGTGTCCAGCATAAACTGGTAATGCGCTTCGTTGCGCAAGGCATGGAAATGAATTTTGAAGATGTACATAATAGTTTTTATTTAATGTATTAATATGATTAATTGTTTAATGTGATTAATTAGGCTGTCGCCGGCGGGGGTTCCGGGATGCTTTCCCAATGATGGGAAAGCGTCCCGACGGCGTTTTTTTGCTTTCCCGATAACGGGAAAGCGTCCCGGACGGCGTTTTTTTGCTTTCCCGATGATGGGAAAGCGTCCCGAAGCAATTTTTTCGCTTTCCCAATGATGGGAAAGCGTCCCGAAGCAATTTTTTCGCTTTCCCGTCGACGGGAAAGCTCCCCGGAACTTCCGGGACGCTTTCCGGCAAGTTTGTCAGAAGTGCGACACTATATGTATATATATATGTATAAGCAACCAGTATTTTACAGGCGGACGGCTGCGCCGCGCCTGCCTTCACGGTTCCCTTGCGCCGCAAGGCTTCCGGGACGAAATACACTGTGATTAACTGATTCTCAGAAAGTTCGGGGGGGGGGGGGGTAAACCTAAACATCAAAAAAACCGGAAAGGTTTCGGTGCGCGGGGCGGTGATGTTTAAAAGGTTTTCCATAATGTTTGAACTGTCGGGTGCAAAGATAGTGTTTTTTTTTAATTATGAGTTATGAATTATGAATTATGAGTTGGGTGGCGGCAGCCAATTCATAATTCATAATTCATAATTCATAACTCATAATTAAAAACAAAATTTTGTACCTTTGCGAAAAATAAACAAATTAGCAACATAAAAATTATGGCAACAACCGCAGACTTTAAAAACGGATTATGTATCGAATACAATGGTAAACCCTGCTCCATTGTATGGTTCCAGCATGTGAAACCCGGCAAGGGCGGCGCATTTGTAAAAGTGAAAATGCGCAACCTCGAAAACGGGCGTATCCTGGAAAATACCTTCAATGCCGGCGAAAAAATTGACCTCGTACGCATCGAACGCCGCCCCTATCAATTCCTGTACAGGGACGAAAGCGGGTTCCACTTTATGCACAACGAAACTTTTGAACAGGTAGACCTCTACGAAGACATGGTGGACAACGCCGACCTGATGAAGGAAGGGCAATATGTGGAAATGATGTTCCATGCCGACGACGAGCGCGTGTTATCATGCGAACTGCCGCCTTTCGTGGAACTGGAAGTAACCTATGCCGAGCCGGCAGTGAAAGGCGACACGTCGGGCTCCACCAATGCGCAAAAATCCGTTACGGTAGAAACCGGCGCGGAAATTATGGTGCCCCTGTTCGTCAACCAGGGCGACCGCATCAAAATAGATACCCGCAACCGCGGATATTCGGAAAGAGTCAAGTAGAATTAAGCATTAGGAATGATGACACGCGACAGGCAATTATTTGAACTTATCGAAAAGGAAGCGCAGCGCCAGGCACACGGCATAGAGCTGATTGCTTCCGAAAATTTTGTAAGCCCGCAGGTGCTGGAAGCCATGGGTTCCGTGCTGACCAACAAATATGCCGAAGGCTACCCCGGCGCCCGCTACTATGGCGGCTGCGAAGTGGTCGACCAAAGCGAACAGCTGGCGATTGACCGGTTGCGCCGGTTATTTGGCGCGGCCTATGCCAATGTCCAGCCGCACTCCGGCGCGCAGGCCAATATGGCGGTATTCATGGCTTGCCTCCGTCCCGGCGACACGTTCATGGGGCTCGATTTGGCGCATGGCGGGCACCTTTCGCACGGCTCGCCGGTGAACGTATCGGGCATTTTATACAAAGCCGTTTCCTACGGCGTGAAAGCAGCTACCGGGCTGGTAGATTACGAACAAATGGAAAAAACGGCGCTGGAACACCACCCGAAACTCATTGTAGGCGGCGCTTCGGCCTATTCCCGCGAATGGGACTATGCGCGGATACGCGCTATTGCCGACAAAATCGGCGCCATTTTCATGGTGGACATGGCGCACCCCGCCGGCCTGATTGCCGCAGGGCTGCTGAATAACCCGGTACCGCACGCGCATATCGTTACCTCTACTACCCACAAAACTTTGCGCGGCCCCCGCGGCGGCGTCATCCTGATGGGGAAAGATTTTGAAAACCCCTGGGGAATAAAAACACCCAAAGGCGAAACAAAAATGCTGTCGGCCATGCTTAATTCAAGCGTATTCCCCGGCATACAGGGCGGCCCGCTGGAACACGTGATTGCGGCAAAAGCAGTAGCGTTTTACGAAGCCCTGCAACCCGAATACAAAGACTACCAAACGCAGGTAAAGAAAAATGCCACGGCAATGGCAAACGCCTTTATGGAGGCGGGCTACAAGATTTTCTCCGGCGGTACGGACAATCATTTACTATTGATTGACCTGCGCAGCAAATTCCCCGAACTCACCGGCAAACAGGCCGAGAAAGTGTTGGTGCAAGCCGATATTACAGTCAATAAAAACATGGTGCCGTTCGACACGCGCCCGCCGTTCCAGGCGTCGGGCATCCGTGTAGGCACGCCCGCCATCACTACCCGCGGGCTGAAAGAACAGGACATGGCGCCGATAGTAAAACTCTTCGACAAAACATTGGCGAATATGGATAATGAAAAAATCATTGCCTCCGTCCGCCGGGAAGTCAATGAACGCATGGCCAACCGGCCGTTGTATGCATGGTAGCAGTAATTATTGCCTGTCCGGCAAAAAAAAGCTATATTTGTAACAGTAATTTTAAAATTTACTATTATGAAAACAACAACCATCTTGGCAGCAGTTCTAATGCCTTTTTTATTTGCCGGATGCCTCGGCAACCCCGTAGAACCGGAAGCAAAAACCGCTTATGTGGCGGTCATCGTAAATAACGGCGACGATCATAACGGCTCCGTGAACTACTATTACGAAGCCGACGGCAGCATGATTAAAGAGCCGTTAGCCTACAAACGCAATGCCACCTACCGTTCCATTCAAATGCTGACCGACCGGCTTGGTTTGGTTACCAATGACGAAGACGCGGTTTTAAGTTTTGATATTTTGGGGAACCTGCTGGGCACGCCGAAAACAGACAACCTGAAAACGCCGCGCTTTATAGCCGCTACCCCCAACTATATCTTCGTTTCCAACTGGGGCGAGGAAACCGGCGAGGGCGAATACAATAATTCGTATGTAACCGTTTTCGATAAATCCGACAATTCCTATCACAAAAAACTATCCTGCGGCTCCCAGCCCGAAGGCATCATCGCCTGCAAAGACCGCCTGTTTGTAGCCACCAAAGAGGGCGTCGAAGTATTCAGCACGCTTAATGCCGACTTTATAAAAGAACCCGCTGCCATTACGGCATCCACGTTAACGGGCAATGCCAGGCATTTTGCGATAGACAGTTTGGGTTATGTATGGGTGTCCTATGCCAATGGCGGGTTATTGCGCTTTGACCCGTCGTCGCGGATAGTCCTTCGCGAGCTGCCGGATGTTCCGGTAGATGAAAAAACAGGTTTTATTGCCATCACCAAAAACGGGAAAAAGGTTATCAGCTACACCAACACCCCTGCGGCTACAGTGGTAGCGACCGATATTTTCACCGGTGAACAGGCCACATTGATAGAAGGAAACTATAATATCACCGCGCTTGGCGTAAGCCCGTTTACCAACGATATTCTCATTGCCCATACGGCGCCCGGCGGGGAAAGCACGCTCATGGTTTTCAATGAAGCCGGCCTCAAGAAAAGTGAAAAAAGCACAGGCCCGCATACCGGGTATATGACTTTCTTCGGCTATTACTATTATTAAAACGGCAAATCGTCGTTTTCCGTCTGCTCAATGGCCGGCGGTTCGGTGGGAAGGGCAGCCGGCCGGTTATCGGTTTCGGGGCGTTTGCCTAATAAACGTATGACGTCGGCTACTACTTCCGTAACATAACGTTTCTGACCGTTTTGGTCTTCCCAGCTTCTGTTACGCAAGCGGCCTTCAATAAATACCTGGCTGCCTTTGCGCACGTACTTTTCCACGACTTCCGCCAAATTCCGCCAAAATACCACATTGTGCCATTCGGTTTGTTCTTTTGTGGTACCGCTACGGTCTTTAAACCGTTCCGTCGTAGCTATGTGGAGGGTAACTACCGCTACGTCATTTTCCAAATGCCGAAGTTCAGGGTCTTTTCCAACATTCCCAATCAACATTACTTTGTTCAACATAAGAGTGCATTTTAAAGTGAATAATTAGTTGCTAAGGTAAGGATAATTTTTGAATATTTGGTTATTTTTCTAAAAAAATTGTTACTAACCGCGGCAACGAATAATTGTCGAGCAGGTCGGGAGATATGTTTAAATAGCCGGTTTGTAAAGCCGGGGGAATTTTAGAGACGTCAATGGTGTAAAAAGTGGCGTACAAAGTTTGGTGTGTCAGTTGATGTTTGATTTCTTCGGAAACGCGGCAAACTTTTAACGGAACGTTCCCGAAAAGCGCCGCCCATTTTTCACCGGCCATCAATTTCCCGGACGGTACGCGCTCTTCGGTTTCAATTAGCGGGAACTCATACAGGCCTTGCCAAATGTCCTTTTCCGTACGTTTGCGGATGAATACGGAATTTTTATGCCGTACAAACAGGTAGTAAAAATAGCGGGCGCGTACCGCAGTGCGTTTGCTTTTCACGGGGAATTTTTCCACGGATTTATGTGCAAATGCGTAGCAACCGGAGGACAGGGGGCACTCGTCGCAAAGCGGCCTGGCAGGCGTGCAAACCAATGAACCGAAATCCATCAATGCCTGATTGAAGTCGCCTGGATACGCGGGCGGAATCAGTTCTTCCGCCAGTTCGGCAAACAGTTTTTTGCCATTGCTGGTATCCACCGGTTCGTCCATGCCGAACACACGCGATAAAATGCGGTAACCGTTGCCGTCAATAGCCGGCACAGCTTCATTAAAAGCAAACGAAGCAATGGCCGCAGCCGTATAAGGCCCGATGCCTTTTAGCTTTAATAATATTTTATGGGAACGGGGAAAGCGCCCGCCATGTTCCGCTACGATTTGCTGCGCTGTGTGATGCAAATGGCGAGCGCGTGAATAATATCCCAAGCCCTGCCACAGGCGCAATACTTCATCAAGGGGTGCGGCGGCCAGGTCTTGCACTGTCGGGAAACGTTCCGTAAACCGCAGGTAGTAGGGTTCGCCCTGCTCTACGCGGGTCTGTTGCAAAATAATTTCCGACAGCCAGATTTTATACGGGTCGCCTGTCTGCTTCCATGGCAAGCGCCGGCGATGTGCGCGATGCCATTCCAATAATTCCGCCGTAAAATCCATCGGGCAAAAGGTACGCTTTTTGCTTTATCTCAGTTTAAATTCTTTTTTGAGCAACGGCACAAAATCCAGTTTTTCCCAGGCGAAAAATTCTACTTCTTTGGTTGTTTTTTTGCCGTCGTGGTGGAGCGTTACTTTTTCTTTCACATTGTCGCGTCCAAAGTGTCCATAAGCAGCTGTGCGTTCAAAAATCGGATATTTCAAACCGAAACGTTCTACGATTTTTGCCGGGCGCAAATCAAAGATGTTCGCTACTTTTTCGCCTATTTGTGCATCGCTCCAGGGGACTTTGGAGGTGCCGTAGGTATTCACGCAAACGCTTACCGGCTGCGCCAATCCGATGGCATAAGCTACCTGCACCAGTATTTCATTGGCAATGCCGGCAGCTACCATGTTCTTTGCAATGTGGCGTGCAGCGTATGCCGCCGAACGGTCAACCTTGCTGGAGTCTTTGCCTGAAAAAGCGCCGCCGCCGTGCGCACCCTTGCCGCCGTAAGTATCTACAATAATTTTGCGCCCGGTTAATCCCGTGTCGCCGTGCGGGCCGCCGATGACAAACTTGCCTGTCGGGTTTACGTGCAGGATATAATGGTCGTCGAACAGTTTGTGCAGCCGCTTCGGCAGCCGTTTAATAATGCGCGGCAGCAATACTTCCTGCACATCGCGGCGGATTTGCGCCTGCATTTTTGCTTCGGTGTCGAAATCGTCGTGCTGTGTAGAAATGACAATTGTATGTACCCGCACCGGCTGGTTGGTTTCATTGTATTCAATCGTAAACTGCGATTTGGCGTCGGGGCGCAAGTATTTCATTTTTCGCTTTTCGCGACGGATTGCCGCCAATTCTTTCAGCGCAATGTGCGAAAGCACCAGCGATACCGGCATATATTCGTCGGTTTCGTTAGTGGCATAGCCGAACATCATGCCCTGGTCGCCGGCGCCCTGGTCTTCCGCTTTTTTGCGGACAACGCCCTGGTTAATATCCGGCGACTGTTCGTGAATCGCCGACAATATGCCGCACGAGTCGCCGTCGAACTTGTATGCGGCCTTGTCGTAGCCGATACGGTTAATCACCCGCCGCGCTACTTCCTGCACATCAATGTACGCTGACGAGCGCACTTCCCCGCCGATAACCGTGAGGCCGGTGGTTACAAACGTTTCGCACGCCACCTTGGCATCGGGGTCATGGCGTAAAAATTCATCAAGGACAGCATCGGAAATTTGATCCGCTACTTTGTCCGGGTGCCCTTCGGACACCGATTCTGAAGTAAAAAGATAGTTTTGCATTTTTTTTTAAATTGTTAAAGTTATTCCATTATATAAACTATATTTCTTTGTAAAAAAACCCGGCCGCTTAAAACTGAAATGCTTTTTGGAAAAGTTTGATGCGAAAGGCATCGGAAATCATTTTAGCATTTTTTCCTGTGGTTGCAAGCAGCCAAATCTTTCCACATTGATGGCGCAAAGGTAGGGAAAATTTTGTATATGGCAAATTTTTTTCAGTTTTTTGTTTGCCCATTCATCATTCATCACTCATAATTAAAAAAAAACACTATCTTTGCACCCGACAGTTCAAACATTATGAAAAACCTTTTAAACATCACCGCCCCGCGCACCGAAACCTTTCCGGTTTTTTTGATGTTTAGGTTTTGGGGGGGGGGGGGGGCGCCGGCCCGCAGCCCCGGGGGCGGGGGGAGAGGGTGAGGAGGTCAGATGGCGGAGGCGGGTGGGCCGGCGCGGGGGGGGGGGGGGCGGGCCCCCCCCCCGCAAACCTAAACATCAAAAAAACCGGAAAGGTTTCGGTGCGCGGGGCGGTGATGTTTAAAAGGTTTTCCATAATGTTTGAACTGTCGGGTACAAAGATAGTGTTTTTTTTTTAAACACAAAAAACAATTAGCGCCGGGTAGATGCAAGTACCAAATGCAACTTTTCTGTAGAAAGAATTATTAGGAGCATCAAAGCTAAGTAATTTTCAAAGTTTCGCCCCGAACCGCACGCGCAGCTGCACAATCTCCGCGCGGCTGGCTATGCGTACCGGCGGGCCCCATGCGCCGATGCCGCAGGTGGTGTAAAAATGCGCGGCGCCTTTTTGGAGGTAGCCCCAATCCTGCTCATACATGCGAGCGGTCAGCAGGCTTACCGGCCAAAGCTGCCCGTGGTGCGTATGTCCCGAAAGGCTGATATCCGCGCCGGCGCGGGCAATAGCATCCCAATCATACGGCTGGTGGTCGAGAACAATCACGGGGCGGTTTTTGTTGAGCGGCGCGGCCAGTTCGTCAATGGTTTTCCGCTCCCCCGCCGAACGGTCTAACCGCCCGGCTACATAAAACCGGTTATCCACCAGTATGGCCGTATCCATGAGCGGTTGCACGCCATGCTGCGAGAGGTAATGCATGGCCTCTGCCGGCCGCCCCATCAGTTCATGGTTGCCGGCGATGGCGTACACGCCCAGCGGCGCATGGATTTGCTCAAACAGCGCGCCGATATTTCCCCGAATCACCGGCGCCGGGTTGTCGTCGAACGTGTCGCCGAGGAGGAATACCACGTCGGGCTGCAGGGCGTTGATTTGCGCTATCCACCGCCGGACGCTGCGCCCGGTATAGACGGCGCCGAGGTGCATGTCGCTTACGGCGACAATATTCAATTCCTGCCTGCCCGGTACGTTTTTCCGTACGGGAAGTTCCAGCGTTGTTACTTTTGCCCGCGTGCCGTTATAATAACCGATGCCCATCACCAGGGCCATGGACAGGGTAAAGGCGGCAAATAAAACTAATTTCAGTTGCGGATAATGCGGAATAAGTTCCGGCAGCCTTTTGCCGGAAACCCAAAATATTCCCCGCAGGACATCAAAACTTACCGCTGCGAGGAAAGCGTAGAGCAGCGCCGCCAGCCACCAGGAGCCCGTGCGCCACAGTGCGTCGGCGGTGGGGCTGTCGAATGTCCGTTTCAGTATCATTCCGGCAAGGAACAGCGTTGCCCACAACACCGCCGCCACCAGGTACACCCGGCGAAAGGCGCCCGCCGCTTCAAGCAATTGCCAGCCCCGCGAGATGATGTAGGCATTCGCCGCCACAAAAATGAATAAAAAAAGGAGGATAAAAAGCGGCATGTTTTTCATTATTTAGCAGGAATATTTTTATATTTTAACCGCAAAAGTAGCCCGTTGTCCTGCGAACGGCAACAGCTATTCTGCCAAAGCGAAAACTTTTCCTGTAAAAAACCGATTTTCCACGATAAGCGGGGCGTCAACCGGCGCCGCGCTGATGCCTAAAACAGCGCCGCCTCTTCCTTCCCGCGGAATGCGCCGAGGTGTTTATAGGCTAATTCGGTGACTTCGCGGCCGCGGGGCGTGCGCTGCAAAAATCCTTCCTTGATAAGGAACGGCTCATATACTTCTTCAATCGTACCCGGGTCTTCGCTTACGGCGGTGGCGATAGTGGTAATACCCACAGGGCCTCCGTTGAATTTATGGATGATGGTGGAAAGGATTTTATTATCCATCTGGTCCAGCCCGTGCTTGTCGATATTCAGGGCTTCCAGGGCATAGCGCGTAATTTCCAGGTCGATTTTCCCCGACCCTTTTACCTGCGCAAAATCACGTACGCGGCGCAGCAGGGCATTGGCAATACGCGGTGTGCCGCGGCTGCGAAGCGCAATTTCATTTCCTGCATGGCCGTCAATGCCTACATTTAATATCGCCGCGCTGCGCTGAATGATGCCGAACAGCACCGGCGCATCATAGTACTCCAAATGGCACTGAATGCCGAAGCGGGCGCGAAGGGGGGACGTCAGCAAGCCGCTGCGGGTAGTGGCGCCGACCAGCGTGAACGGGTTCAAGTCAATTTGGATGGAACGCGCGCTGGGGCCTTTATCCAGCAGGATGTCTATCTTGTAATCTTCCATGGCCGAGTACAGGTATTCTTCCACCACCGGCGACAGGCGGTGGATTTCGTCGATAAACAGTACATCGCCGCTTTCCAGATTGGTGAGCAGCCCTGCCAAATCGCCCGGTTTGTCCAGCACCGGGCCTGATGAGATTTTCATTCCCACGCCCAGTTCGTGGGCGATAATATGCGCCAAAGTCGTTTTCCCCAGCCCCGGCGGGCCGTGCAGCAGCACATGGTCGAGTGATTCGCCCCGCAGCAAGGCCGCTTTTACAAATACTTTCAGGTTATCAATAATTTTTTCCTGCCCCGAAAACTCCGTAAATTCTTTCGGACGTATCTGCGCTTCATATTCGCCGTCGCTTTGCTCCTGCGCTTCGTGCGGGTTAAATTTTACCATTTGATTGCATTTTTTTGCAAAAAATCTTTAAGTTTTTTACCTGTTAATGGTCGGCGTCCCTTAACTTCTTTAATTTTAATCTCTGTAATTTCCCCGTTTATAATATAAAATTACGCCTTACTTTCCAATCCGCTGCTCATCCCGTGAACATGGATTAGGTTCTTGTTCGTTGGAATAAAAAGAAATTAAAATTCCTATATATTCAAAAATTTTCGGCATAGTTGATTAAAAATTATTTCTCCACAAAGATAGAAAAATTATTAAAAAAAAGTCGTACTTTTGCCCCGCAAAGTTTATCGTATTATTGTGAACCTGTTGACACATATTTTTACTGCCTTTTCGTTGTTCGCGTCTTGCTGTACCCTGCATGCACAGCTGTCGCTGGAACCGACAGGGGCGCGCGCCGCAGGAATGGGAAATATTATTACCATGCAAACCGATGTGTGGGCGGCGGTGAATAACCCCGCAGGGCTCGGCATGCTTACCGGCGCCGCGGTAGGCATATCGCACGAACAACGGTTTACCATGCAGGAAATGGGCGTCAGCACGATCGCCGGCGCGTTTCCATTATGGGGCAACGGCGTAGGATGCTCGTTAAGTAATTTTGGATTTACGGATTTCGGCGAAAACCGCTTTGGAATAGCGGCGGGGCGGCAACTGTCCCCCTACATGGCGGTGGGCGTTAGCGTGGACGGGCATTTAATGCGCTTCCCGGGAGAGTACAAAAACCTGTTTGCCATCAACGGAAATGCGGGCGTATGGGCAATGCCGGCAAAAAATTTTACGCTCGGCCTGCATATTTTCAACCTCACTTTTTCAAAATGGAACGACTATGAAAAAACGAAATTGCCGGTGATATTTTCGTTGGGCGCCGGTTATTCATTAGCGGCGCCCGTGCAGCTGTTGGCCGAAATTTCCAAAAATATTTATGAAGCTGCACGCATCAAAGCCGGCACGGAGTTTATAATCGGGAAAGCCCTTTATTTGCGCACCGGCATTATCACGCAGCCGTTTGAAATACATTTCGGCCTGGGGTATACATACAAAAAATTCTTGTTTGATGCGGCATTGAGCCGCCATCCGGTATTGGGTTATACGTCGCAGGCAGCCATAAACATATCCTTATGAAATACGCCGCAGGCATATTTTTTTGCATCGCGGCCGGCATCGCGGCCGCGCAGGATCCCGGCCGCGACATGCCCGATGCACTGCGGCAACTCATCGAATCCGTTGCGGCAAATGCCGACGAAGAAAAGGAAGTAGATTTGCAGGCACTATACGACACCTACGAAACATTGCTGGAATTTCCGCTTGACCTGAATGCCGCGACAGAAACCGATTTACAGCAATTACAAATCCTCAACGATTTCCAAATCCAAAGCCTGCTGGAATACAGGAAAGAATACGGCGAATTATACACAGTGCACGAATTACCGCTCATCCACGGCTTCAATGAAGAAATTGCCGCACAGTTATACCCATTTATCACGGCGCTGCCCGTCCCGGAATGGCAGCGTTATCCTTTTGCCGACCGCTTCACGCATGGCCGCCACCAGCTTGTTATACGCGCCGGACGTACGCTGGAAGAACAAAAAGGCTATGCCCCCATGACCCCTGAAGACAGGGAAAAACCCAATGCGCGTTACCTCGGCTCGCCATGGGCGTTTTATACACGCTACCGTTACCGTTACCGCGATAAAGCGCAATGGGGCATTACCGCTAAAAACGATGCAGGAGAACCCTTTTTCAACGGCAACAATAAATACGGCTTTGATTTTTATTCAGCGCATATACAACTTGCCGATATAGGAATAATAAAAAAAATCATTCTCGGCGATTACCAAATCCAGTTCGGGCAAGGCTTGGTAGCATGGGGCGGTTACGCGCTGTCGAAAGCCGGCGATGTATTGTCCATCAAAAAACAGGAACGCGGGCTTACCGCCTATACCTCCACCAATGAAAGCCTCTTCCGGCGCGGAATAGCCCTTACCCTGCAACACAAGCAATGGAACCTCTCCCTATTCATCTCGCACAAAAATATAGACGCTACCACCGACAGCAACGCCTTCTCTACCATTCTGGAAACAGGGCTGCACAACACCGCCGGCGCCATGAAGAAAAAACATACCCTACCGGAAACAGTCGCCGGAAGCAACCTTTCCTTCCGCTTCAAGCGCCTCAAAATCGGCCTTACAGCACTATGGCATCGTTACGGGAAAAACTTCCAGCGCGACCCGAAACCTTACAATTACTTTGAATTAAATGAAGCGCAAAACGCCAATGCCAGTCTTGATTTCTACAGCGTGTGGGAAAAAACCAGCCTCTTCGGAGAATTTGCCCTCAGCCGGAACGGTGGAATAGCTGCCCTTGCAGGCGCACTGTTCGACTTGGATGCGGCATTCCGGCTCTCGCTACTGTACCGGAACTACGCCCGGAATTACCAGGCCATCTATGCCCGGGGCTTTGGAGAAACCGGCAAAACCGCTAACGAAAACGGCTGCTACATAGGAGCCCAATGGCTGCCGCATCCCGACATTACACTCTCTGCCTATGCCGACCTTTTCTCCTTCCCCTGGATGCGCTACCGCGTCTCGGCGCCCTCGAAAGGCTATGAATACTACCTTCAGGCCGCCTACGCGCCCGACTCGGCAATGAACATGTACCTGCGCATAAAACAGGAAATAAAAGACGAAAATAACAACGCCGGCGCAGACGACGCCCTCCTGCCGCAGCACACCGTAAATCTACTGCATGCCCGCTACGAAATATCCTACCGCCTGTGCCGCGGCCTGCGCATGCAAAACCGGATAGAAATATCCTTCTACCGCGCAGACGGCAGGGAACACGGACTATTGCTTTACCACAACATCAATTACAAACTCCCCGCATTCCCAGTCGACATTTCCATGCGCTTCGCCGTTTTTGACACCGGCGGCTGGAACACGCGTTTCTACGCCTACGAAAACGACCTCCTATACACCTTCTCCCTACCCGCCTATTATGACAAAGGAGCGCGGTGGTACCTCAACGCACATCTAAAACTCCGGGGAAACTTTGACCTCTGGGTGCGGCTGGCGCAAACATATTTCTTCCATGCCGACACCGCCGGCAACGGACTGAATGAAACCACCCACCCCTTCCAAACCACCCTCAAACTACAAGCCAGCGTGAAATTTTAATAACCGATGCCCCCTCCCTGAACCCCCCCTCGCGCAAGGTGGGTCGCCCCTGACGCAGGGTAAATAATAAATAAATCACCAAATCATTACATCACCCCATATCCCCATCACTCCGACACCCCGTCACCCCGTTGCCCCATCAAACCTAAATTTTTACTATCTTCGCATACTATAAATTTTGAACGATGATTAAAAAGATAGAAATTTTCATTATGGACTGGTTGCAGTCCTCCGGCTTTTATATCTCGGACAATCATTTTATATCCAACTGCATTTTTTTTGCAGCAGTATTGCTGATAGCCTATGGTTTGTTTTACGGCGGGCAGTGGATAGCCACATTCATTGCAAAAAAAATCCTGACAAAAACCGGCTCGCTCTTCAACAGGGAACTTTTACGCAAAAAGTTTTTCCGCCGCTTGGCCTACCTCCCCCCGCTGATTATTATCACTATTTTTAACACCCTCCTCTTTTCCCCCCACCCGACGCTCCACCGGTGGCTGTCGGTAATAATCTCCATCGCCTTTGTCCTCGCGATTATCCGCATTATTTCCGCCTTCCTGAAAGCCGCCAACGCCGCCTACAATACTACAAAATACGGCGAACAAAACGCCATGAAAGGCTTGATACAGGCAGCGCACATGGTACTGTACCTTATCGCCGCCATTTTTATCATTTCGCTCCTCTTGGGATTAAATGTCTGGACACTGGTAAAAGCTTTAGGAGCCGCCTCAGCCGTATTGATGCTGGTCTTCAAAGATTCCATCCTCGGATTAGTCGGCGGCATCCAGCTATCCATTAACCGGATGGTGCGCCCCGGCGACTGGATTGAAATGCCCTCCGCCGACGCCGACGGAACCGTTATCGAAATTTCACAAATCACCGCAAAAGTGCAAAACTGGGACAATACCATCGTAACAATTCCCACCTACAACCTGATTTCGCAACCGGTGAAAAACTGGCGGGGCATGTCGGAATCCGGCGTACGCCGCATCAAGCGGTCAATATATATCGACATGACCAGCGTACTCTTTTGTACCGAAGAAATGCTGGCGCGCTACCGCAAAATACAGCTCCTCGATACCTACATCGACCAAAAGCAAACGGAAATCGCGGCATTCAATGCATCCAAACAGGTGGACATCTCGGAAGGAATCAACGGCCGGCGGCAAACCAATCTGGGGATTTTCCGCGCTTACCTGCAGCGCTACCTGGAACAGCACCCGCAACTGAGCCGCGACTTTACGCTCATGGCGCGGCAGCTGCAACCCACTAACTCCGGCATCCCTGTTGAGATTTACGTATTCGCTACTACTACCGAATGGACGAAATACGAAGCCATTCAATCCGACATTTTCGACCACATCATCGCCGCGATTCCTTATTTTGATTTGCGTATTTTCCAGAATCCTTCGTGGAACGACTACCAGCTGGTGTCGGCGGGCGCATCAAGCAATTGACGGTTCTGCAAACGTTGTCTTCCCGCCCAGCCCGAACCGGCAATAAGTAATCGGGAAACCCTGCCGTAGAAAAAATTCCTCATAATGCGTCCGGATAAAAAGAATATCATTAACGCCGGCAGCGCCGTAAATATTGCTATGGGCTTCGTGCAGCGGCAGGCCGTTGTGCACCGCCATCGCTTTGGTATATTCATGCAGCGCCCGGTTGTCGGTTTTCAAATGAACATCGCCGCCGGCTTTCAGGCATTGCGCATAACGCGCCAAAAACCGCCCGCCGGTAAGCCGTTTGCGCGGGCGCGTAGGCTGCGGGTCGGGAAAGGTGAGCCAGATTTCGTCCACTTCGCCGGGCGCAAAGAACGACGTGATAAAATCAATGCGCGTGCGGATAAACGCCGCATTCGGCAACCGCTCTTCGGTAGCGGTTTTTGCGCCGCGCCAAAGCCGTGCGCCTTTCCGGTCTATGCCGATAAAATTTTTCTGCGGATAACGCCGCGCCAGTTCCACCGTATATTCCCCGCGGCCGCACCCCAATTCCAGTATAAGGGGATGTGTATTCTTGAAAAAGGCCTCCCGCCAATGCCCTTTTAAATGAAAATCGTTTTGGAAAACCGCTTCAAACGGCGGCTGGAAGAGAAGCGTAAAAGTTTCGTTCTCGATAAAACGCTGGTATTTGTTTTTCCCCATAGCGCCTGATAGCAAAAGAAATCAGTGCATCATTTTTTGCACTTGCCGCAAGCCGTTAACCAGCGCGTCGATTTCTTCCTTCGTATTGTAGAAAGCCAGCGATGCGCGAATCATTCCTTGCAGGCGGAACCGTTGCATTAACGTATCGGCGCAAAGGCGGCCGGTGCGGACGGCTATGCCCAGTTTGTCGAGGATAGCTGCCGCATCCGACGGGTGGACGCCGTTTATGGAGAAGCTCAAGACGCTTGTTTTGGGCGCGGCGGCGCCGTAAATCTGCAAGCCGCCGATAGTGGATAAGGCCTCGACGGCGTAAGCGGTTAGTTGTTGTTCATACGCACGGGCGGCCGCGCTGCCGATGCTCTGCAGGTAGTTTATCGCGGTGGCCAAGCCATGTGCGCCGATGTAATTAGCTGTTCCCGCTTCAAATTTCAACGGCAGCCCGGCGAAGGTGGTTTTGGTGAATGATACGGAGGCAATCATGTCGCCGCCGCTCTGGTAAGGCGGTAGCTGCTCCAGCCATTTTTCTTTGCCGTAGAGTACGCCGATGCCGGTGGGGCCATACAGTTTATGGCCTGAAAAAACGTAAAAATCGCAATCCAGCGCTTGCACGTCGACGTCTTCGTGGACAATTCCCTGTGCGCCGTCTATCAATACCGGTACGTGATGCGCATGCGCCAGTTGTATGATTGTTTTTACCGGGTTTACTACGCCCAGCACGTTTGAGACTTGCGTTACGCAAAGGATGCGGGTTTTCCCGGTAAGTATTTCCGGTAATTTTTCTGTTTGTAAGCGTCCCGTATCGTCCACCGGGAGGATTTTTAAGGTCGCGCCTTTCCGTTCGCAGAGTAATTGCCAGGGCACGATATTCGAGTGGTGTTCCGCTTCGGTAACGATGATTTCGTCGCCGTTCCGTACAAAGCGTTCGCCAAACGAGAAGGCCAGTAAGTTGATGGCGGCGGTTGTCCCTGCCGTAAATATGATTTCCTGGGGCTTGTCTGCGTTTATAAACCGGCGGATGGTTTCCCGCGCCTGTTCATATCGTTCCGTGCACTGGACGGCGAGGTAGTGGACAGCCCGGTGGATATTGGCATTGATTTTCGCGTTCATTTCGTCGATTGCCCGGACGACGCATTGCGGTTTCTGCGTTGTTGCGGCGTTGTCCAGGTAAACGAGCGGCTTGCCGTAGACTTGTTGCTGCAATGCCGGGAAGTTACTGCGGATAGCGGTTATATCGAATGTGCTCATATAGTCTTTTTTTGTGTTTGCAAAGATAGGTAAAAGCGTCGAACCTGCAAAGGATTGACGGATTTTAGTTGTTAGTCGTTAGTGGCTGGCGCCGGCAATTCCTAAGTTCCCATTCTTAATTGAAAGAACAAGCCGCCCGCACTTTCGTGCAGGCGGCGGTTGTTTCAAATATTTAAATTGCTCTTACTGCACGCACCGAACCTGGTACCCCTGGTCCTTGAATGCGGAGGGAGTATACGCATTGCCCGTATCGAAGCGCATGCAGTACGCGTAGCTAGTAGCGAGCTCCGTAGAAGACCAATAGTAGCCGTACGAGCCCACATAGTATATGGAACTGCCGAGAGCGTAGCCGGCAGAACCCCAGCTGCTCATCAAGGTAGCACCATTAGTAGCGCCGACTAACACGTCAAGGTCGTCCTTCGTCGGTACGCGCCACGGTGAGGGGCACAATTGCGCGGCATGCTGGTTTACATACGGCCAGTTATAGTAATACCACGTGTTTGTTCCCGAGGTATAGCTGCGGCATTGCGGCTCGGCACCGTTGTTCTCGTAGGTGTCCTTGTTACATCCGGGGATTTGGATAGCGTCGCTCCAGGTGAGCGTGCTGCTGCCGAACGTCCATGTTTGGGTGCTGGCGGCATAAGTCGGCGTTGCCGTTAGCGTCTGCCATACAGCAACCGTCTGCGTCAGGGTGCCGGCGGTGATGGTTACGGTTGCAGAGCGGTCGGGCGCATCAAGCGTTGATTCCGCCACGGTAAATGTCAGGGCGCTGCGCCCCGTTCCGGAGGTGGGCGTTACCGTGCACCAGCCGTCGCCCTCTGCGCTCACGGCGGCTGCCCAGGAAGCATTGCTCGCAAGTACTACAGGATAATCGCCGCCGGCAGTGGTCACGTATAACGC
>JAISLK010000032.1 GCA_031290935.1 Prevotellaceae bacterium
CTGCGTTACATCCATTGGCTACTAAGGGTGTCTCTTTTACCGTCCGTCAAACAGCAGGCTGTGCGGGTGTCAAACAGCAGGCTGTGCGGGTGTCGAGCAGCAGGCTGTGCGGGTGTCGAACAGCAGGCTGTGCGGGTGTCGAACAGCAGGCTGTGCGGGTGTCGAACAGCAGGCTGTGCGGGTGTCGAACAGCAGGCTGTGCGGGTGTCATACCACATCATCACATCACCCCATCATCACATCATCACATCAATTTTATCTCTTCAAAAAAAAATTAGATATTTTTTTCTTACCTTTGCAGCAACATTTAAAGTTTTATAAAATTGCGACTGCTAATTATTCCCCAAATACGTTGCGTGTATGTTGCGCTGTTGTTGCTGTTGACATACACGGTTAACGCGCAAGTAACGGATATTACTTTAAGAAACGGCAATATCTGCCATGGTTCCAGCATTGACCTCGGTACGCTCATTGTGGAACATCCGCCAAATGTCCCCTATTCCCGGTGGAAAGAGGGAACTGTGTACCTCAATACATCGGGATTCAGCTGTTCGGTATCGCCGGTCAATAACACGGTATATACGTTGGAATACCGCCTTTCCGAAAACGGCCCCATACTTACCAAAGAGGCAACGGTTACCGTTTGGATAGAACCCAGTGTGACCACTCCTGCCGACACCTCGGTGTGCAGGGGAAAAACGGTTACGCTGCTTGCTACTGCAACAAATGCCCAGGAGATTGTATGGCGCGACGGTTCGCACATCTATAACAACGGCGACGCCGTTCTTATCCAAAACAGGACTTATTCATTCGTGGCAACGGCCCGGAATGAGTATTGCCGGACAAGTTCTTCCAGTACATGGGTGGTAGCAGGCAGGGCGCCCGTTGTTGGCGCCGATGTAAAGCACGATGACCACACAATATTTTGCAAAGATGAAACGATTGACCTTAATTCGCTGTTGCGTTTTTTTGTAGTAGATGATGAAAATATATCCTACCCGGCCACCTGCATTGAAAGCACGGCGGTTTGGACAAGTAACGGGAATCCGGAGCCCGATGCTGCGAATTATAAAGCGCCGGCATGGGCATGGGTCGCAGCGACCGTTAGTGCAAAGGTAGCCTATACTTCCATTTGCGACGGCCCGAAAACCTATACGCTGCCGCCAAAGACCGTCTCATTCCAGATAATAGGCAACCCAACCGTAGTAAACGCTTCCTGCAACTATCGGGATTGCCCCGGCGACCCGGTAGATATACAGCTTTATTTGACCACCGGATGTAACGATACCATCAAAAATGTAAATATTACCTATGCCAATGGCAGCGCCGGCTGCAACCTGAATGTTTCAACCTCCCACGAACGTACGTATCGCTGCAACCCCATACCCTCCGGCGAATACTATACCGTATCTTTGAAGACTATCGTGCTGGATACGGTATTCAACCTGGCGCCGGTGCCGGTAGATCCGCCAAACGTCTTCAACTGGCCGGCTACTATATGCAAGGGCGAGGAGGCTGATTTTTGCATTACTACCGACTGTGATGAAATATTAACGCTTGATTGGACGGTAACCCCTGCCGGCGTAAGTAAACCGCAATGGAAATCCAGCTCGACGCATTCATGGTGCTACCGATTGACGGCTACGGAAAACGCTACGTACACCGCCGAAATCACGTACAAGAGAAAAGGAAAAACAACCAATGCCGATACGACGATATTCGTGTCGCTTCCATTGACTATTCCCGATTCCCATTTTTCCATGCAAGCTTCGCCCACCGAAATATGCAAAGGGGACAGCGCCCTCGTTGCTATTACAAGCAACTGCGACAGTATTGTGAACGTAGATAATTGGAATATCTCCCCTCCGCCCGTTTATGTTGGACGGAGTAAAAAAATGATGGCCTACAAGACAACCGTAAGCCAGAATACGACGGTTCGCGCACGTGTTACTTACTTCGACTGGTCAACAAAAACCAACAAGACGCAGGAGGTAACCGGCCAGCTGGATGTGCGCCACTACCCCCCGACCGTATCGCCCGCGTCCTACAACCTTTGCCGTGGCAGCGAAGGCATCGCTCATATTATAGCGGACAATTGCGATACAATAATACAGGTAACATGGAAAGATAAAAAGAGCGGCGCCGTATTATCGCCGCAACCGCCCCAAAACCCCAATTATGTGCCGACGCCTGTCGAACGGCAATACATTTTATCGCCTGACGATTCCATTACCTATGTAGCGGAAATCGCCTACAGGCGTCCGTCGGAAACAGCGACGGTCTCCGTAGATGTTTTTGTTAGCGTCCGCGAACGCCCGCGCATCTTAAAAAAAGATACGGTGCCCGTTTGCGAAACAGATACGGAAATTTATTTGAATAAATATGTAGATAGCGCACTGGTAAAAATGAATACCGTACAGTGGTTTTACTACCCCACCGCCATTGCGCCGAATTTACAGGACGCACCGGAAAAAACATACGAGGTACAAGCTGATTATGCCTACCTGTGCTCCGAGATGAGTGCTTTCGATGGAGCGCCCGAGCGATTGACCGTGCTTTTTCAGACGAGCACGAAACCCGCTTTCCAAAAGCCTGTGCCCAACACAACCTATTGCCAAAGCAATATTCCCCTGCAAGCCGTCGAACAGTTTACAACGTATAAATGGATACTGCCGGGAGACGTTGAAATTAATAAACCGGATACCATTTATGCCGCCGCTGCCGCCGGGGAATTTAATTTTACTTTAACAGCCGAAAATACCTGCGGCCTTCATTCCACGGACAGTAAAATATTCTTATCCGCCACGCCCTATGTTACGGTCGCAAGGCCTGTCATTGATACTTGCGAAGGCGCTATAGTAAAATTAGCTTTAAGCAACTACGAGCCTACAGGAATGGTTTCATGGAGCGAACCCTTCGGACAGATAGAACCGTCGGTGACCGTAACCACTCCGGCGACTTATATTGTCTCGGTAACGAACATTCCCTGTCCCGCCGCCTATGACACCATTGTGGTAAACGCCATTTCCCCGGCAACGGTGGAAGCCATGGACGACGTTAATATATGTGAAAAAAGCGAACTGACATTAAATGTAAAATGGAAAGGGAAAGACGATAGCCTGGACTGGGTGCAAGCAACAGGCAACAATACATTCCTGCCGGTACCCAACACGACCTTCCAGGTAACTGCTCCCGGCACCTACATCGCTATTGCGAGCAACAAATGTAACCACGACTCCTCTACTGTCTATGTAACGATGACGCCCCTTCCGTTTGTCAGCGTACGTACAGATACCACTGCCTGCCTCGGGGATACCATCACGCTGAAAACACAAAGCCTTTACGGAACGCCGGCATGGTTTACGGACGGCAGACGGATAGACCCGACGATTACGGTAGCTGCCATACCAACCGTTTACACCGTCGTAGCATCCAACCGATGCGGCGAATCGGAGCCGGGCAGCATCACGGTCTTTGCGCGCCCGCAAATAACGATTAAACCGGCGACGTTGCCTGCGTTCAAAAACAATATTTATTACGACATCCGGCTCAGTACAGACAATGCCATCCCTCCGGTTGTGTACAGCATCAACGGGAGATTACCCGCAGGGTTGGTGTTCAGGACCAACGGCTCTATTGACGGTTTCCCAAGATTATCGGGGTACAATTATTACGATTACCCGCTAACCGTTACGGCAAAAGACGCAGGGAACTGCCGGGCGGTTTATAATTATGTTTTATCGCCGGAATGGTCGGCGCCCAATGCTTTTATACCGGGAAGCAGCACCTCCAATAACGTATTCCTGGCAGAATACGAACTGGAAATATACGACCGCCGCGGATACTTGATACATAAAGGGCTCGGATGGACGGGCAACGGCCAGAACGGGCAACGGGCGCCGGCCGGCACGTATTATTATAAAGTAACTATCCCTCAAAACGCCCATAATCATACAACCCGTTATTTTTCGGGCTATATAACCATACTGCCTCAATAATGGCCTATATTGAATGAAAAAACAATATTACCTCATACTGCCTTTTTTCCTTTTGCCGGCAACAACTGTTGTATTACGGGCGCAAGACGGATTTGACAACCACCACAAATGGTTAACCCGTTCGCTGATAAACCCGGCCGCCACCGGCAATATCAATTACTTTGAAGTAAACGCCATTGCCCGCAAACAATGGATAGGCATGGCAGGAACGCCCGGAACACTATTCCTGAACGCGCAAAATTTATTCGCCCCCATGTCGTCGGGCGCCGGATTCACGCTCATCAATGACTACGTCGGATTTTATTATACCCTGAATGCAAAACTTTCCTATGCCTATCACCTGAAGTTAGGCCCCAAAATGGCGCTAAGTTTCGGGCTGGCGGGCGGCCTGTTAATACAGGGGCGCGATGAAGCAAGCGTACGTTTGAACGACATGTCGGAATACACCCCCTATCCGCTAACGCTCCTGTCCGACTTTGACGCCGGCGTAGAATTTCGTTACGAAGGCATTCGTGCAGGGCTTTCCGCGCTGCACCTGAATGTCAATTCCGACAAAGTGGAATACGCCTACAGCCGTGTATTTAATGCCTATGCCAGCATACGCATTGATATAAACGAACTGGTATCCATCATGCCGCTGGTGCTGGCGTCGTACGCCAACGAGCGTTTTACCGGGGAAAGCGGCGCTATCATGTATTTCCGTTTCCCCCGGAAAGCCATTTCAAAGGAACGCCTTGACCGGGTTGCAAAAGACCGGTACGACCGTTTTTGGGCGGGCGTCAACGTCAACTGGTTAGGGAATATACATGTGATGGCCGGCCTGTTCGTTACCGAACAATGGCGATTGGGGTATTCTTTCGGATATACGTGGGACTTGAGGGCAATCAAAGCGGCAACCTCTCACGAGATACTGCTGTCATGGCGGATAAAAACTTCCGAACCGCGGCGTTACCTCTGCATTGATGACTGCGAATAAATTCCTGTTTAGTATTTAGCCTCGTCTGATACGGTTAATTTTTTACGTCCGCGGCGGCGGCGGGCAGCCAGTACACGGCGGCCGTTAGCCGTAGCCATTCTTTCACGGAACCCGTGTTTATTGCGGCGTTTACGCCGTGATGGTTGAAATGTCCTTTTCATTACTCAAAAATTTTGGACTGCAAAGATAATCTTTTTTTAGAAAACCGGCAACTCTTTTTTAAAAACAATGTTCGAATGAAGATAAAAGTAAAAGATAGACGCTGTGCCAAGAGTGGTGTGGCAATGTCATCAAGTGATGAGTGATGAACTAAGAGTTAAGAACTAAGAGTTATGAGTGGCCGGCGACAGCCACTCGCAGTTCATAATTCACAACTCATCATTAAATATTGTATCGGATGGGGGCGCTGCCGGGATGAGTGATGAGTTAAGAACTAAGAGTTATGAGTGGCCGGCGACAGCAATTCATCATTCATCATTCATAATTCATAATTCATCATTCATCATTCATAATTCATACTTGCTGTCTTTCCTTTGCTGTAGTTCGTTTTTTTCGTATCTTTGTTCTCCTTGAAAATACAAACAGGTAAAATCATTCAAGCATTAAATTAAATTAAATTAGATTAAATGAACAAGACAACAAATCAAAGTCCCTCTGCGGGGAGTGCAGGAAGGTACTTCCCGTGGGAAGACCGTCCTGCCAATGAAAAAGGCGTTATCTGGCGTTATTCCGCCAATCCGGTTATCCCGCGCGATGTATTATCGACGTCCAACAGTATTTTTAACAGCGCCGTGGTGCCTTTTGGCGATGGCTATGCGGGTGTGTTCCGCTGCGACGATACCAACCGCCGGATGCGGCTGCATGCGGGTTTCAGCCGCGATGGCATGCACTGGGCTATTGAAGAGGAAGACGTCCGGTTTACCGGGGCTCATCCCGAAGCAGGTGCATGGGAATATGGCTATGACCCGCGCGTGGTGTGGATAGACGACCGTTATTATGTTACGTGGTGCAACGGTTATCACGGGCCTACTATCGGGTGCGCGTGGACAAATGATTTTAAGACTTTCCACCGGCTGGAAAATGCTTTCCTGCCGTTTAACCGTAATGGTGTACTGTTTCCGCGAAAAATCAACGGGCATTTCGCCATGCTCTCGCGCCCCAGCGATAACGGGCATACGCCTTTCGGTGATATTTTTTACAGCGAATCGCCCGACATGGTGTTTTGGGGGCGGCACCGGCATGTGCTGTCGCCCGCGAAATTCGAGGTGAGTGCATGGCAGTGTACCAAAATAGGTGCAGGCCCTGTGCCTGTTGAAACCGCCGAAGGCTGGCTGCTGATTTATCATGGCGTGCTGGCGTCCTGCAACGGCTTTGTGTACAGTTTCGGTTCTGCGCTGTTAGACATTGATGCGCCCTGGAAAGTGCTTGCCCGCAGCGGCCCCTACCTGCTGTCGCCGCAAAAAGACTACGAGTGTACCGGCGACGTGCCGAATGTAACGTTCCCCTGCGCCGCCCTCCACGACCCTGCTACCGGGCGCATCGCTATCTATTATGGCTGCGCGGATACCGTAACTTCCCTTGCCTTCGGCTATATCGACGAGATTATCGCTTTTACCAAACGCACGTCGATAGGGTGATGATGTGGTGATGTGGTGATGTGATGATGTGATGATGTGGTGATGAAGATGGGGGAAGGTGGATGAAGGTTGTTGAAGGTGGATGAAGTGGCCGGCGGAAGCCCTTCATCCATTTTCATCCACCTTTATCATCACATCATCACGTGAAAAGTTGAAAGTTGAAAGTTGAAAGTTAGCTGGCGCCAGCCACATCATCACATCACCACATCATCACATCATCATCACATCATCAAAACAGTCTCAGGGCTGCCTGGACGGTGGGGTCGATGCGGGCGGTTATGGCGTAGAAGGCGTTATCTTCCAGCGGTGTGTTGCGGCCGATGTAGGCGAGGAGGGATACGGCGATAAGTTCACGGGAGGCTGCCCATTGCTCGTCGGTAGCCGTTACGTTTTGGGCGGCGGCATATTCCCGGAAGGGTAATTCCGGTTTGGTTTTGGAGAAGTAGGCCTGCAGTTCGTCCAGTGTGTGGATACTGTTCAGGGCGGCGCGGCGGCGGTCGGTGAATTGCTGGACGTAGCGGTAAATGAGGTTGCGTCGCGAGAGGGTGCGTGTATAGTTGTTGTTCCCGCTGGTATCGTCCGGCACAAAGAGGTCGGGCATGATTCCGCCGCCGCCATAGACGACTTTTCCTTTGGGGGTAAGGTACTGCTGGCCGGTGAACTTGCTGCTGTCCGTAGCGTACATTTCGCCGTGGAGGAAGCGTTCGTAGAGTTCGTTTTCATAGTCGCGGTAGCTGTTTTTCCTGTACGGTTTCTGGATGGAGCGGCCGGTAGGTGTGTAGTAGCGGGCTACGGAGAGGCGCAGCCCCGAATGGTCGCTGAACATGACCGGTTCCTGTACCAGTCCCTTTCCGAACGACCGCCGTCCGACGATAGCGCCGCGGTCGTTGTCCTGTATGGCGCCTGCGACAATTTCGCTTGCCGAGGCCGAGCCTTCGTCAATCAATACGGCAAGGCGGATATGTCGGCAGCTGCCGTGGCTGGTAGCCCGGTATTCGTAGCGCGGGCGCGCCCGTCCTTCGGTGTAGACAATCATGTTGCCGCTGTCGAGGAATTCATTGGCTACCTGGAATGCCTGGTCGAGCAGGCCGCCGGTGTTGCCGCGCAAATCGAGGATAAGGTTTTCCATGCCGTTTTCCTGCAGTTGTTCTATGGCGGCAATAAATTCTTTGTGGGTGGTTCTGGAGAACTTGGAAATCTTGATAAACCCGGTACGGGCGTCCAGCATGAAAGCGGCATCGACGCTTTTCACCGGGATTTTGTCGCGTACGATGAGTACTTGCACCAGCGGTTCCTCCTCATGCCTTGCCACGCCCAGGGTTACGCGCGAGCCGCGTTTGCCGCGCAGCATTTTCACTACGGTGTTTTGCGGTATTTTCCGTCCGGCGATGACGGAGTCGTTTACCGTAATAATGCGGTCGCCGGGCTGGATGCCTGCCCGGGCGGAAGGCCCGCCGGCGACGACATTCGTTACGGCCACCGTGTCGGCAGACATGTTAAAGACGATGCCTATCCCTTCAAAGTTTCCTTCAATGGATTCGTTTGCGTCCGCCATGTCTGCCGCCGGGATGTAGAGGGAATGCGGGTCTAATATTTCCGTCAGGTACGGGAGGGTGTTTTCGATTAATTCTTCCGCGTTCACAGTGTCCACATAGTTTTCCTCGATTTGCTGGAAAATGAGCGCTAATTTGCTCCATTTCTTTTGTTCGTCAAGGGGTATGACGTTTTGCGGGCGGATAAGGTAGCCTCCGGTGAAGGCGCCCAGTACTAAAAAGGCAATGATTGTTTTTTTCATAATGTGCTATGTGATTAATTGGCGTTAAGAGTTCAACTTGTATTTTGTTATTTCAATGTGTGCGCGTTTGAGGAGGTCGAGGCCGTCGGAGTTATGGTATTCGTCGCAATAGACCACCCGCTTGATGCCGGCCTGGATAATGAGCTTGGCGCATTCCAGGCAAGGGGAGGAGGTAACATACAGGGTCGCGCCGTCGCTGCTGTTGTGGGATTTCGCGACTTTCGTAATGGCATTTGCTTCGGCGTGCAGGACGTATGGTTTGGTCAGCCCGCTGTCGTCTTCGCATACGTTTTCAAAGCCCGAAGGTGTGCCGTTGTAGCCGTCGGAGATAATCATTTTGCCCTTTACAAGCAGCGCGCCGACCTGTCGCCGGGCGCAATAGGAATTTTGCGCCCATATCTGCGCCATTTTCAAATACCGGACGTCCAGCTGCGCCTGTTTATCGTTTAAGGAGTTGTTCGTCATCTGTCGTTAGTTTTTATATTGGCTTCCATTTCTATTGTTATTACTTGCCCCCGGTCAGTAGCGTTACTTGCCCCCGGGCAGTAGCGTTACTTGCCCCCGGTCAGTAGCGTTACTGCCCCCCGGGCAGTAGCATTACTGCCCCCCGGTCAGTAGCGTTACTTATATATCATTCATCATTCATAATTCATCATTCATAATTCCTGGAGGTCGCACAGTCGTTTGTATATGCCATTTTGGGCAAGGAGCCCGGCATGGGAGCCGGTTTCCACGATGCGTCCGCGGTCGAGGACGACAATTTTGTCGGCATGCTGCACTGTCGAGAGGCGGTGGGCAATGACGATGGACGTGCGGTTTTTCATCAGTTTCGTCAATGCGTCCTGTACCAGGCGTTCGCTTTCGGTATCCAGCGCCGAGGTGGCTTCGTCGAGGATAAGTATCGGCGGGTTTTTCAGTATCGCGCGGGCAATCGAAAGGCGTTGCCGCTGGCCGCCGGAGAGGCGGTTGCCCTGGTCGCCGACGGTTGTCCGGTAGCCGTGTTCCATTTGCATGATAAATTCGTGGGCGTTGGCAATCTTTGCGGCCTGGATGACGGCGGCTTCTCCGGCGTTTTCCACTCCGAAGGCGATGTTGTTAAATACCGTATCGTTAAACAGGATGGCGTCCTGTGTAACAATCCCCATGAGGCCGATAAGGTCTTTGGGTTCGTAGTTTTTAATGTTGATACTGTCCAGCAAAATTTCGCCGGAGGTTACGTCATAAAAGCGCGGCAGGAGGTCTGCCATGGTTGTTTTCCCTGCGCCGGAGAGCCCGACGAGCGCTACCATCCGGCCTTTCTCGATAACTAAATTGATATGGTTTAATACCGGCTCGCTGTGGTAGGCAAACGATACGTCGCGGTATTCTATTTTATCCGTAAACGCATGGACGGGTATGGCCTGTGGCTGTCCGGTAATTTCTACCGGCGAATCAATGATGGCGAAAATCCGCTGTCCGGAAACCAGCCCTTTTTGGATAAGCGCATAGGTGCCGGCAATGGCTTTCGCCGGCGACAGTACCTGGTAATAGAAGGCAAGGTAGGCCACAAATTCACTGATGTTCATCCCCAGGTTCCCGTTTACCCGGAGCCACCCGCCATAAAGGAGGATAAACGCGGTTACGGTGATGCCCAGGGTTTCGGACAGCGGCGATGCCAGTTCCTGGCGGTTGAACATGCGTTTGGTTACGCCGCGGTGTTGCGCGTTCGTCGCTTCAAACTGTTTGCGTACGTAGCGCTGTGCGTTGAAGGCTTTAATAATCCGTATGCCCGAAATAGTTTCTTCAAAATAGCCGACAATATCCGCCATCAGCTTTTGTGCACTGGCTGCCTGCCGGCGCAGGCGTTTAGTGATGCGGGTAATAACGAATGCCGAAAGCGGCAGTGCTACCAGGGCTATCAGCGTCAGTTGCGGCGACATGATAAAGAGCACAACCAGGTAGCCAGTCAGCAGCAAAGGGTCGCGGAAGAGGATGTGGAAAGAACCGGCTACGGAGTTTTGCACTTCCGTTACATCATTGGATATGCTGGATAATATATCGCCTTTCCGGTTATTGGTGAAATAACCGACATGCAGCCGGGTGATTTTGTCATACAGTGCCGTGCGTACTCTTTGCATGACCGTCGTTCGCAAGTTGACGAGCACCCGTTGCGCCGCATACTTACAATAATTGGCGGCTACCGTCGCCGTAATTAACAATACGCATACAAACAGCAATGCGCTCAATACTCCCCGGGCATGGATAATATCGTAGAGGTAATAATTAAATACCCCTTTAATGTAAGACAAATCGGGCGTAAAAGCCGGCAAGGCCGTCACTTTTTCCATTGATTCGGGGTTGAAAAGCACATCCAGCAGGGGAATAATCAGCGTGAAGTTCACGATGCCGAACAGCAAACCGAGCAGGGTAATGATGATGTATTTCGGCCAGTATCGGCGGTATGGCTTTGCAAAAGCGAACAGGCGTAAAAATGTTTTCAAAGCAGGGTCGTTTAATGGTTATAGTATTCGGGAAAAGTAACCGCTTTATATCTTTTTCCAAAGCGTTTGACCAGGCTGTCATAATCCGCCAAATCGCTGTAACGGGAGGTGCGTTGCGCCCAGGGCAGTTTGATTTTATCTTTTACAAAGCAGCCGTATGTTTCGTATTCGGAAAACCCGGAAACCTGTGTCCTGTCGTACAGGTCAACAATCGCTTTGCGCCAGGGCTTATGCGTCCGGCTGTGTATGCAGCGGTGCAGGGAGGCCAGCTGCTCTCTGTTTATAATCATCTTATGCGCCACGTAGCTCAGGGGGGAGGTTTTTGTAAGCCCTGTTAATTTGGCGAGCATGTCGTAGTAGGGCCGGTGGTATTCGTGGCTCATATAAAACACCGGCGTCCCGTCCCGGCTGATGAAAGTATGCGGTTGCAATAAAACATGGTCGGCGTCTATACATAAGTAATTACGGCATGTGCCGACGGCGCCGGAAAGTTTGGCCAGCTGTTGCAGCAGCCATCCGCTTCGGTCAATGACTTTCCCGTCGCAGGGAACAGGCAGGCGCAGCTCCTCCGGCGTAATCCCGGTAACGTTTTTCTCTTCCGCATACACCAGCCCGCGGGCTGCACAAAAGTCCTGTATTTCTTTCTCCGGCGGCGCGATGATGTAAATGTTTTTTATGGGATGCTGCACGCAAGCCCGCACGCCTTCCAGGCAAAGCGGAAGCACCGGCAAATCTTTACTTATTACAGGAATGACGACGTCTATTTCTTCTGCAGCAGCGGCAACGGTTTTATTATTAAAAACCGCGAAGAGGAAATAAATAACCTTGTATAAAAATCGTTTCATCAGGTTTCAGGTAGTTATTCTTTGATTTCTTCATACTCCACGTACTCTCCCACATTCTTGTCTATTTTTTTGCGCTTCGGCGCAGGGCGTTTTATTGTATTTCCGGCGGCGTTTGCGGCTTTGGTGCGGTTATTTTCTCCAAACGAACGTCGTATGCGTTTCTCCATTCGTTGCCCCATATACCGCAACAGCCATGGGAACAGCAAGCGTAAAAGATAGGGAACGATAAGAAAAATAAGAAACAGTATCAATAAAAAGCGCATAGTCGTTAGTTATTAGTTTTAAGTTGTAAGTCGCTTGTCGCGACTTACAACTTAAAAACGTATTGTTACGGTTTTTCCTCCGGCAGTTTGTACTTTTATGGCAGGGGGCTGCTGCTGCGGAATAATCGGCGTGCCGGGTTTGACGGCCACCGCGTTTTCCAAAGGTACGCGCACATTCCCCCGGCGGTCTAAAATGTGTATGGACTGCTCGTCGCATACTATAATATAATCGCGGCCGGCGATGCGGAAAAATTCCGGCCGGCGGGTAATCGGCGCCGGCGGCGTAAATATTTTCCACCCGTCCACCGGGCGGCCTTTCTTATCATAAGCATACACTTTATTGTTCTGCACTACAAAGAGGCGGTATTCCCTGTTTTTGTCGTAGTCAAACACAGACAGCCTGGCGGCGGCCGGCAGGGTCAACGGAAACGGCCGGACGGTGTTCCCTTTCCGGTCATACAGGTAGAGCTTCCCGGGGGTGAGGAAGAGCAGCTGTAATTTCCCGTTCCTGTAAAAGTCGAGTTGGTACATCGTGTCCACCACGGCGCCGTCAATGCTTTGCCGCCATTGTTCCACACCGTTTTTATCCACCAGCGCAATATCGTTATTGGCATATTGCACGAAGTATTCCCATTGTCTGTTATTATGGTTGAGCGCCGGGAACTTCACTGCCGGCGGTTCCCCGCGCCCATTTCCCGTTAGCTGTTTTTCGTCCGCCCCTGTGGCTTCTTTTTCCTCTGTGCGTGCTTCCCCGCTCCCTTCATTGTCATAGACTGCAAAGAAATTTGCATACAGTTTGTCGCCCGAAGGCTGCCATTGCAGCCCGGCTATCTTGAAAGCGTCGTTTTTCAACGCCTCGCCCCAAAGCTCGCCCAGGGAAGGCTGTACATACGACAGCAACTCCGTATTATCCGTAGCGGACGGCCGGAAGAACAGGGAAAACACATTGCTGTTGGCGCAGTATTGCGCCGCCTGCGAGGACTGTATATATTTTTTCAGGGAAACGCGCGTATCCTTTAACGAGGCCAGCAAACCGGCGTTGTCGCCAAAAACAAGCCAGTCGTCATGCACCACAAAATACGTATCGCCAACGCCGTTGACGAGCTCCTTGAACAGCGCCGCCAGCAAGCCTTTGGCTGGATTGGCATATACCGCCCCGTCGGCATGAAACGGCTGTTGCGACGCTTCCGCGATTGTTTCCAGCTGCTCCAGCACATACTTCGGGTTGGCGGTTTTAAAAAACGACACCCATCCCGCAGGCGTTCCGGAAATACAGGCTACGCCGATTTCCTGTAGATAAAACGAACGGCACAGCTCTTCCGCCTGGGCATGTATGCGTTCATTCAGCGCCGAGAGTGTCTGGTTGTAGCCGGCGAGCAATTTGTGTTTGTCCAAAAAAGCCTTGTATCCGGTAAAATATTTGTCGATATTGGCTATGCAGGCAGCGGCGCAAAAGGCGGTATGTTCCGGCAACATTTCCCACGCGGTAGCGCCCCGGCCTTTTTGCGGCAACAGCAGCGACAAATAATTGTCATCGGTGAATGACGGGAAAACAAACCCGTTCAGGTGTATCACATTCGGGGAAGCTTGCCCGTCGAGGGCCGTCCAGTTGGCGGCGCAGGGAAGGAACGCGGCGACAGGGCGCAGCTTCTCGCTGCCAACGGCGGCTAACGGCAGCCCCAGGGCCCGGTGGTTAATAAAAAACCGCACATCCGAATGTGCGCCGGCGGTGTGCAGTACCTGTTGAAACTGCTCATTTTCGTTTAAGGATACGCCGCTGTTGACATGGCGTATGGCGTTTTGCAAAACTAACAGCGACCTGCTGAACAGCGCAAAATTATTTACCGTCGCCGAGTACAGGATGTCCTCGCCGTCGCCGGCAGCAATAATAAACGTACCGTTATACACCAGTTCCTTTACCCTTGTTTCATTATGCCGGGCAAACGCTTCCACCCGGCTTGCCGGGCAGGCCGGCGAAAGTTGTACGGCAAACAGGAAATTGATACTGTTCTTTCCCTGCGGGTGGGCGGAATAAATGGCTTTCGACTGCAGCAGTGCGCCCGCGGCTTCATCGGTGGGCGCGATGTCCTGCAACTTTTGCAGGAACTTCAACAGGGCGCTTTCTTTCGGAACAAAGCGGCTCCAGCCGGAAGAAGGGTTATAAAAAGTCTCGTTCAGAATATCGGCGCGTTCAAAGCAGCATAAATAGGCGGCGTCCAAAGGCGCTGCCTGTGTGATTTCAATAGCAGGGATTGTATTCTTCGGCTGGGTCAACAGCACCCAAAAGGCTCCGGTTAAACAAATGCTACCTGTAATAATGAGAAATACGATAACGTTTTTCTTCATAGTCCGTGCAAAAGCAATTATTCATGAATGGCAAAGGTAGTAAAAATTTACGGATTTAAAGATTTAAAGATTTTAGGCTGCCGGCGGCTTATTCCGAAAAAATATTGCAAATCGTCAGGCGGTTCTCAATTACATGCCGGTTCTTCAAATCTTCTGTCAACAGGAGGGTGCAATTGTAAGTAAGCGCAGAAGCAATTATTAAGCAATCATAACAGGAATACCCGTATTTGCCGTGTAATTCCAGCGCCTTTTTAATAGTTTCCTGCTCAACCGGCACAACGGTACAGGCAGCGGTAATCTCATCAATGGAGTTACTGATAACCGCTGCCCGTATATGCAATTTTTTTATGCACACATTGGTAAATTCGGTTAGCGCCTGCGTGCTTGTAATACAATCATATTTTTCTATTGCATCATAAGCAAGCATTCTTTTTTTTGCTTCATCTTCGGAATATAAGTACACCAGGATGTTTGTATCGACAAATGCTTTATCTTTCATTGGCTTCTTCCCGGTTAAAGGTAAATCCTTTTGTTTGCAGTTTCATTGCAGTAAATTTTTTATTGTCTGTGCCTACCTTGGGTTCTGTAGTATTGGACAAAAGAATGACCCTTACCGGCGATAATAACTTGCCTTGGTACTGTTCCGGTACGCGAATCATACCTTCATGGATAACCGTATTAAACTCGTATGCCTGCATAACTTATTTATTTTAATTTCTACGCAAAGTTAACAAAAATAATTATGAGTTATGAGTTATGAGTTGGCTGGCGCCGCCAATTCCTAATTTAAAGCCGCCGCCCGCACTTCCGTGCGGGCGGCAGCCTGTTATATTTCACCGCTTCCGGCTTATCTTACGCAGCGGACATTAAGCCCGTCGCGCGTATAATACTCGGCGTTGGGATTACAATCACTTACATCCACACGAAGCACATAGCAAGTTGTTCCATTTATCGTTGTTCCATCTACCGCTTCTATTGATGATATCATAAGTGTAGAGCCTGCCTGATATGTCGCGTTATTTTCGGGTATTCTCCAACCTGCCCTTTCCCCGCCCCATTCATTAATGAATGCATCTGCAAGTCCGGGGCAACCGGTGCATGAGGTTCCTTCTCCTCCTAAATTCCGGTACAGTTTTGCAAAATCGGAGCGGTCCGGCACGCGCCACGGCGAAGGACAGAGGGTATCGGCATGTGCGGACACATAAGGCCACGTGTAATAGTAGCCCCTGTAGGGAGCGATGTTGTTCCGGCAATCGGGGTTGGAACCATAAATGTTCCCGCCATTAAATGCCTCTTTGTTGCAGCGGTCGGTGTCGTTAATATAATCGCTCCATATTTGCCGGTCGATGCCGACGCCTATCGTCCATACTTGGGCGCTGGCGGCATACGTTGGCACTGGTATCAACATCTGCGTTACAGCAACCGTCTGCGTCAATGTACCGGAGGTGATGGTTACGGTGGCGGAGCGGTCGGGCGCTTCAAGTGTTGATTCCGCCACGGTAATGGTCAGGGTGCCATATCCCGTGCCGGCGGCCGGCGTTACCGTGCACCAGCCGTCGCCTTCTGCGCTCACGGCGGCTGTCCAGGAAGCATTGCTCGCAAGGAGTACGGGAAAAGCGCCGCCGGTTGTTCCTGCTACTACCGGGCTCTCATCCGCTACTAGGTAGTCGATACGCACCAGCGCGATGGTGCGCATCACCGTCCGCTCGGCGCCGTCGGAAATGAACAGCACGGCTTTGCCGGCTTCATTGTCTAATGTAAAAGTCGCCGGGGCGGTGATGGTAAACGTACCGGCGTTCCCGGTTTGGGTATGCGTTACCGTCCAGTCCGGCGTTACGCTCATCACTTCGACATGTTCTACATTCCCGGTGAGGGTATAGGGGACGGTTTGGACGTCATTCTCCGC
>JAISLK010000033.1 GCA_031290935.1 Prevotellaceae bacterium
CCTGCGGCTACTTCACGCACCGGACCGTGAACCCGTAGTTCTTGCCGGTGTAGTTAGTATTCGCACTGCTCGTATAGAAGGCCATGTAGTTCGCGTAGCTGGCACTGCTTTCCGTAGAACTTGTACCGAAGGCAGTGGCAGTCTGAAATTTTTAAATCATGAAATGGCTACCATGTTTCTTTCAACTGTCTTTCGATTTCGGACACGTATTGTTTGAAATGTTTGTCGGTGTCCATTAAATCGCATACGGTGTTGAAAGCATGGAGTACGGTTGCGTGGTCTTTGCCGCCGATTTGTGCGCCGATAGATGCTAAAGAATCTTTGGTCATGTTGCGGCTAAGGTACATGGCAATTTGGCGGGCTTGCACAATTTCGCGTTTACGCGATTTCGACAGCATGCTTTCGGGCGTGAGGTTGAAATAGCCGCAAACGGCTTTCTGTATATCAAGGATAGAGATTTCGCGTTGTGAAGAGCTCACTAATTTTTCCGTTGTTTCTTCGGCCAGTTCGGGCGTGATAGCTTTTTTATTCAGCGTAGCCTGCGCCAGCAATGATACGAGGGCGCCTTCGAGTTCACGGATATTGGTGGTGATTTTTTCTGCAATATAGTGCACCACTTTATCGTCAAGCTGCATGCCGTTGTGGTAAATTTTATTTTGCAGTATCGCTATGCGCGTTTCCACATTCGGCATTTGCAACTCTGCCGAAAGCCCCCATTTGAAGCGCGACAGCAAACGTTTTTCCAGCCCCTGCATTTCCATTTCCACCGGCGGTTTGTCGGAGGTAAGTATTAACTGTTTTCCCGACTGGTGAAGATGATTGAAGATATGGAAAAATGCGTTTTGTGTGCCTTCTTTTCCTACAAATTCCTGCACATCGTCCAGAATTAACACGTCAATCATTTGGTAAAAGTGCAGGAAGTCGTTTAATTTATTTTTTACCGTAACCGCATCCACATATTGTGTTTGAAAACGGTTGGCGCTTACATACAGCACAATTTTTTCGGGAAGCCGTTCCTTTACGGCAATACCAATGGCTTGCGCCAAATGTGTTTTTCCCAATCCCGAACCGCCGTAAATAAACAAAGGATTAAAAGCTGTGCCGCCCGGCCTTTCAGCAATAGTAAGGCCGGCCGAACGCGCGAGGCGGTTGCATTCGCCTTCGATAAAATTTGAAAAGGAATATCCGGGATTCAGTTGCGGGTCTATTTGCAGTTGCTTCAGCCCGGGAATGACAAAGGGGTTCGGAATGTGTTTTCCCGTATTGGCCGGGTAGGGAACCGGTTTATTTTTCGGGTACGTATGCCCCTGCGGCGGATAAGTAACCGGATTCTCGTTGGTGACCACCTGTACGCTGTATTGCAATTTTACATTTGGCCCCAATTCTTTGCGAAGCGTTTTGCTGATTAAGTCAATAAAATGTTCTTCGATGTATTCATACACGAACGGGCTGGATACTTGAATGGTGAATACATTGTCTTCTAATTTTAGTGGAATAATAGGTTTAAACCATGTTTTAAAACTCGATTGGGGAATAATGTCTCGTATCACTGCCAGGCAGTTGTTCCAAACTTGTTGAGGATTTTCGGATAATTGCATATTACAAAAAATATAGTAGGTTTAGAAACATTCAGACATTATACTTTTGAGAAGACAAAATTGAAAAAAAAATTCTAATAAAAAAATTTTTTTTGCATTGCATATTTGAAATTCTTTACAATCTCTTATTTCTCAATTATAAAAAAATATATATTTTAAAAAATTAACGCGGGTGGATTTTGTGGTAGAAAAAAATTAAAATAAAGACAGGCGCACATATTTTTTTGGATTTTTTTGCAGGTCTTTAATCAATTCATCCAAGTTGTTTAACATGGCAGATAGGTGGCGGTACAGCTCGTCGTTTTGTAACAGTTGCCCTATGGTTCCGCTGCTGTCGCCGGCTTGCGCCAATACTACATTTAGGCGATCAATCGTTGCTTTTATATTGAGCCGGCGAAGCGTGTCGGAGAATTGCGAAAAATTGGCGGCTATCGTATCTATGTGGTCGCTGTTGTTACGCAACGCGGAGGAAAAAGCGTCAAGGTTTTCCAGCGTATTATTCAGGTGTCCGTTTTTCGCGCCGAGCGCGCCGGTGATATGTTCGATATGTTGTAAACTTTTCTGCAAACTGCTCACGCTTGCTTCCAGATTTTTTTGTGTGTCGTCGGTGAGGATATTATTTACGGCGGTAATCGTCGTATTCAGGTTGGCGAGCAGCAATTCCGCCTGCTCTTGCAATGGCGCCAGCGAACTTATGATATCCGGCGCAATGCTTGATTCCAGGCGGCTTCGCGACGCCGCGATGACAGGGCTGTCGCCGATTAAAATACGGACGCCGTTTCCGCTCATCAATCCGGTTGAAAATATTTGCGCGACGGAATTATCGGGAATCCTGTAAGCCTTCTCTACTTGCAGGGATACGAGGAATTGTTGCCCGTCCTCTTCATAGGCTATATCGGAAACAGCGCCTATTTTCAACCCTTTCAGGAATACCGGCGAAGCAGTCGACAAGCCGTCTACACTTTCGTAGTGGACATAATAAATGGCATGGGTATCGAAAAGGTCTTTGCCTTTAAGGAAATTGAACAGCCAGTACATTCCTGCTATAATGACAACGGCATAAATACCTATTTTAACTTCTTTTTTAATTTGCATAACGTTATTTTATTGGTTTAATTATTTTGTTGTCTTGAATAGCGACTACGAAAGCGCGTGGGTATTCTCTGCGCAATTTGTTGCATGCTGCCTGCGCCTGTTCTTCCGTTTCGTAATGGCCGGTGGTATATTTGAACAATTGTTCTTCCGGGAAGCAACGAATGCTTTCCATATCCTTAAACTCTGCGGCATTCGCCGGCCGCTTTACGGACAGGACAAAAACCTGCACGGCATACGTGATGGGCGATTTCGACGCGGTGGTAAATGCTGTTTTCGTACCGGCGGCGGATGGCGGCGTTGTTGTGGCTGCCCGATTCTTGCTGGCTGCACCGGCAGCCGCCGCCGTGTTTCCGGTAGCGGCGTTCACGATATTTTCCGCGTCCGGTTTGTGTTTCCGTTCGTAGTAAGCTTTATAGTTGGAAAACGCCGTAGCAATACATTTAGCAATGCTGTCCCGTGTTTTTTCTTTTTTTAGCAGGCCTTCTTCTTCCGGATTGGAAAGGAATCCGACTTCTATCAGTACGCTGGGCATGGCGGTACGCCATATTACCAGTAGCGGTTGCTGTTTGATGCCCCTGTTCTTTTTTATTGGCGAACCTTTTTCCATTTCGTCCTGCACCATTGAGGCAAACATTAAACTTTGGTCGAAATAGGAGTTTTGCATGAGGGAGAAAATGATGAATGATTCGGGCGAGTTCGGGTCGTAGCCTTCGTATTTAGTGGCATAATCTTTTTCGTAACTGATAACGGCGTTTTCCCGCTTTGCCACTTCCATATTCCTGTCCGATTGATCCATCCCCAGGATATAAGTTTCAAATCCGCCGACAGCGGTGTTCCTTCTATTGAGTACGCTATTGGCGTGAATGGAAATAAAAAAATCCGCATTGTTCCGATTGGCAATATTGGTGCGTTCCGTTAATTCCACGAATACGTCGGTATCGCGCGTGTAAATGGTTTCCACGCCGGGATGCGCTTCGTTGATAAATTCGCCTACTTTCAAAGCAATGTCCAGCACGACGTCTTTTTCTTTTAGTTGTTTTCCTGTTACCCCCGGATCTACGCCGCCATGCCCGGCGTCAATAACCACTTTACGGATTTGCAGGTTGCCGGCAACGACTTGCGCCTGCAATAAATCCGCATTTATTACCAATAGAAAACAAATGTACTGTACAATATTTTTAAAACTCAGCATCATCTTTTTAACAAAGTAGTTTAGTGAATAAAAAAAATCAACTAACTTTGCATCCTGTTTGCAAAAATAGTACATTATTTTGAATAATCATTATTGAAAACAGTATATTCATATTTTTCCATTATTTTGTTTTTGCTGCCTTGCCTGGCAAGCGGCTTTCATCGTAATGCGTGCGATACAATAGCCCCTGTGCAGGATACATTGGTATCCGGTATGTCCCTTTCGGCGGCCGATTCGTTACCGCCGGCGATGGATTCCCTTTCCGTTACAAAAGAAAGTTCGCTGGAAGACCCTGTGTTCAGCGATGCAAAGGATTCCATCGTCTATGATTTTAGCGGAGAGGAACGAAAGATTTACTACTACGGCGATGTAACGGTAAAAAGCGGCGATACGGAAATAAAAGCCGATTACATGGTTTACAATTTTGAGACGCGTGTTGTCTTTGCATCGGGGCGACAGGATTCCACCGGGAAATGGGTAGGCACCCCGGTGATGAAGGAAAGCGGGAAAGATTATGCCATGCAAACCATGTATTATAATTTTTCATCGGGCAAGGCAAGAATTAATGAAGTCCTTACACAGGAAGGCGAGGCTTACCTGCACGGGACGGTGATTAAGAAAATGCCGGATAATGCTATCAATGTAGCTGACGGGAAATATACCGTTTGTGATGCGCCTCACCCGCACTTTTTCCTGAAACTGTCGCGTGCCCGGATAACGCCGGAGCCGAACAGTCAAACGGTTTTCGGCCCTGCGTATTTGGTTATCGAAGATGTGCCGACGCCCCTGTTCCTTCCTTTCGGGTTTATCCCGAAACGCAACGACCGGAGCGGCGGGTTGCTTTTTCCTTCTTTCGGCGAAGAAGCGGCGCGCGGTTTTTATGTAACCGGCATCGGCTGGTATTTTGTCTTCGGCGAATATTTCGATTTGGCGCTCACGGCGGATTATTTTACATTGGGTACATACGGTTTCCAGGCGGCGTCGCGCTATAAAAAACTGTACAAATTTGACGGCTCGTTCAATTTACAATGGCGGGAAAATGTATCGGGGCTACAGGGCGCTTCCGATTACAGTTCATCGCGCGAGTTTTCCATCAACTGGCAGCACAGGCAAGACCAGAAAGCCAATCCTAACATGTCGTTCGGCGCAAGCGTTTCGTTTATGACTTCATCGTACCGGCGGAACAACAGCCAGGTGAATCCGCAAATGGCATTGCAATCAACGGCGCACTCCAGCATTTCGTTCCGCAAAACATGGGAAGGCTCGCCGTTCAACCTTTCGGTCAACCTGACGCACAGCCAGAATATGCGGGACAGTTCGTATGCCTTGACATTGCCTAATTTTACTTTTACGATGAACACTATTTACCCGTTCAAGCGGAAGAATGCAGTGGGCAAGGAGCGTTTTTACGAACGTTTTGCATTTGGCTATTCTACTACTTTCGACAATAAAATCAGCTTCAAGGAATCGGAATGGGGCAGCCCCGACTTTTGGAAAAAACTGGAAAACGGGATGAAACATAATTTCACTATACAACTGCCGTCGTTCAATGTATTCAACCATATCCAGCTTGCCCCCAGCGTTACCTACGGGATGACCATGTTTTTCCAAAATCTCACCCGGACGTACAACGATTCGACAAGAAGAACGGAGGATGTGAAAAGCGCCGCTTTTTCCAATCTTCATTTCAGTCATGACCTCGGTTTTGGGATTTCGGCAAGCACCCGCCTGTACGGGACTTTTATGTTCGGGCGCAATGCTTTTATACAGGCTTTCCGCCACATGATATCGCCGAGCATCAGCGCCTCCTTCCGCCCGGATTTGGTTACGTGGGGGTGGAACAGGGGCTACAGAACCTACCGGAGGGACAGTACGGATGTAGAATATTATTCTTACGCCGGCGTGTACCAGTCGTCCGGCAGGGGACGTTCGGCGGGGCTTAGTTTTTCGTTGAGCAATAACCTTGAAATGAAAATACGCAATGAAAAAGATACGACTAACGGCGGCTCCAGCAAAGTGAAATTGATAGACAACCTCAGCTTGAGCGGCGGTTACAACTTTTTGGCGGATTCCATGAAACTGTCGGACATCAGGATGTCGCTAAATACAAATATTGCAGGGAAAGTGGCCGTCAATGCCAATGCTACTTTCGACCCGTATGCCGTAGATATCGGCGGCAGGAGGATAAGCCGGTATGCCGTAAGCGCCGGGCAGGGGCTTGCACGCTTGATTTCTTTTGGTTTTTCTTTCGGCTACCAGTTCAAGGGCGGTGACAACGGATTCAAAAATAATGCCCCTTCGCTGGAGGGCATTACGCACTATCATCCCGAAACAGGGGAATATCTCTACACCGAGTACCAATTCTACCAGGACTTCAAAACGCCCTGGTCGCTGGGCTTCAACTATTCGTTTAACTACAGCCCCAGCTACACGCGAAACGCTTTGGGAGTAGGAATAAAACAGAATAATTATGTACAGTCGCTGGGGCTAAACGGGCAGGTGAAATTGACGGAGGCGATGAACGTGTCGGTGGCTTCGGGATTTGATTTCAAAAACCTGAAGCTGACGATGACGACCTTTAATATCCATTATGATTTGCATTGTTTTGAATTTGCCGTTTCATGGACGCCGTTCGGCAGTTACCGGAGCTGGAATTTCCACTTCAACGCCAAGTCCTCCATGCTGGCCGATTTGTTGAAATACGAAAAGCACGCCAGCTACATATATTAACCTGTTAATCCGGTAAAATTATGAACAAATATCCGCTGTGGTTATTTTTACTCTTGGTTGCCGCGCCTGCCCCGGCGCAAGATACGGTAGCCGTCAGCCGGCCGGCGATGAAACCGGCGCTGCTGCCTTATTTCCCGCCGCTCTACAACAACATGATTACAAAACCGATTAAGCTTGATTTTTCCTTAGACCCGTTACTGTCCAACGATCATTACAACGATGCGCTCACACAGCGCAACCTGCTTTTTGTTCGCAATATGGAACAACAGGTCGCCCGGACATTGAGGGAAGAATACCGGCAAATGCAAATAAATGCCAGGATAGCCACTGCGGCAGGCCTTTTCTTTTGGGGAGCGCTAATAGAAGAAAATATACGCGGCTACATCAATTACCGGCAGGAGCAACACAACCAACCCCCGCCACCACCGCCCGCCCCCCGGCGCCCTCCGGAACTGCGAAAGCCATGAGGTGATATATACATCGCAAGTCCGCTGGCGCCGACAGCGCCGGCATTGCGACTGTGGGGAACAAACCAGGAAGCAATCCGGAAAGGCTGGGCACGCATGTGCTCCAATGCTGAGCACGCATGTGCTCCAATGCTGGGCACGCATGTGCTCCAATGCTGGGCACACAGGCGGTGAAAAGTTTCAATTTCCAACTTTTTTTTACCTTTGTACAAAAATCTGTTTTTAATATAGAATTTTATGGCAAAAGCAACCAGACCGGCTCCCAAACTGCGTACAATAGATTCCATCGCCCTGGAAGCGGGAAAAATGCCGCCCCATTCGCCCGACCTTGAAAAAGCGGTGCTGGGGGCATTGATGCTCGACAAAGAAGCAATCGTGGAAGTGCAGGATTTGTTAAAACCCGAAACATTCCATAATGAATTGCATGCAAAAATATTCCGCGCTATCCAGGACATCAATATGCGGCACGAGCCTGTTGATATGCTCACCGTGGCGGAAGAGCTGAAAAAGCAGGGTAACCTGGACGAAATCGGCGGCCCCTACTACCTCTCGCAACTGAGCATGACGGTTAGCTCGGCGGCGCATGTGGAGCACCATGCGAAACTGTTGGCGCAAAAATATATTCAACGGCAGTTAATCACAGCTTCCGCCGAAATACAGCGCGACGCCTTTGAAGAAGACGTCCTGGTGGATAAATTGCTGGACGGCGCGCAGCAGAAGATTTTTGAAATTTCCGAAGGAAATATCCATCGCGAAACGGAACATGTCGGGGCGGTGGTGTCAAAAGCCATCAAAGAGCTGGAAGCGGCGCAGCTCCGGAACGACGGATTGAGCGGCGTGCCGTCGGGCTTTCCGGTTATTGACCATGTTACGCTGGGCTGGCAGGCGGCGGACATGATTATTATTGCGGCACGCCCCTCCATGGGGAAAACGGCTTTTGTGCTTTCCATGGCGCGTAACATGAGCGTGGATCATAAAGTGCCTACCGCTTTTTTCTCGTTGGAAATGCCCTCCGTGCAGCTCGTAAAGCGGCTTATGATGAATGAATCGGGCATTGAATCAAATAAAATCCGCGGCGGGAAAAAATTAGAAGCGAACGAGTGGACGCAACTAGAAACAAGTATCCGTAACCTCGTTGAAGCGCCCCTGTTTATTGATGATACGCCGGCGCTTTCCATTTTTGAATTCCGCTCCAAAGCGCGCCGGCTGGTGCTTTCGCACAATATAAAAATTATTATCATCGACTATTTGCAGTTGATGACCGGGCCGCCGGAAACACAAAAAGGCGTCCGGGAACAGGAGGTTTCCGCTATTTCACGCGCCTTGAAATCCATTGCCAAAGAATTGAACGTGCCGATTATTGCGCTCTCGCAGTTGAACCGTTCGGTAGAAACACGCGGCGGAAATAAGCGCCCCCAATTGAGCGACCTCCGCGAATCCGGCGCCATTGAACAGGATGCCGACCTGGTATTATTCATTCACCGTCCCGAATATTATGGCCACGTAGAAGACGAAAATCATGAACCTACAAATGGGCTGGCAGAAATTATTATCGCCAAACACCGTAACGGAGAAACGGCGAATGTGAGACTGAAATTTTCCAAGGCGAAGTTTACAGACTGGGAAGGTGCGCCTGATTCGTCATCGTTGCAGGACAATGGAGCGCATTCCACTAATACAGCTAATACCACCACGACCTACTCCTCGAGAATGAATAGTTACAGTAAAGATTTCGACCTCCAGTCAGATTCCTCTGACGTGCCATTCTAAAAAACAGCTGATGAAACGTTCGGTGATTATAGTAGCCGGCGGCAGCGGGCAGCGTATGGGAACGAAAATTCCTAAACAATTCCTGTTGCTTGCCGGAATGCCGGTGCTCATGCACGCCATCCGCCGGTTCCACGCTTTTGACCCGGCCATGCCGCTGATAGTGGCATTGCCGCCGGCGCATATTCCCACGTGGACGCAACTCTGCGCCGAACACTGCTTCACCATCGCGCATACGGTAACCGCCGGCGGCGGCACACGCTTCGAATCCGTGAAAAAAGCGCTCGACGCCGTACACGACACGGAGTGGATAGCCGTACACGACGGCGTGCGCCCGTTGGTTTCGCCGACGCTGATTGCCCGCTGTTTTGAAACGGCCGCGCTACACGGCGCGGCAGCGCCCGTTGTTCCCCTGGCCGATTCTGTCCGTATGCGGGAAGCCGGCGGCAGCCGTAGTGTGCTGCGCGACAACTACTGCATCGTACAAACCCCGCAAATCTTCCGCGCCGAATGGCTGAAACACGCTTACCGCACGCCCTTTTCTACGGCGTTCACCGATGACGCTTCTGTAGTAGAAGCCGCAGGTTACCCCATCGCCCTTTCCGAAGGCAGCCGCGAAAACATAAAAATCACCGACGCCCTTGATTTAAAAATAGCAGAACAGTTGTTGATGTGGTAATGTGATGATGTGCTAATGTGATTAATTGAACCGGCGCCAGCCAACTCATAACTCATAACTCCTCTTTGATGCGGCGATAAATGCTGTCGGCATCGAAGCCGCAGAGCGCCTGCAATTGCGCAATAGCGCCGTGTTCCACAAAATGGTCGGGGATGCCCATCCGGATGATTTTGGCGGGATAATGGTGGGCAGTGAAAAATTCCGCTACCGCTCCCCCAAGCCCGCCGTTCACCGTGCCGTTTTCAAGAGTGATGACCGTAGAGAATTTTTTGCCGGTATCGTGTAATACCGCTTCATCTATGGGTTTCAGGAAGCGCATGTCGTAATGCCGGATGGAAATATTTTCGCCGGCTAACCGTGCTATCGCCGCCGCCGCCTTATTGCCGATATCGCCGATACTCAATAGCGCTATATCGTTTCCTTCGCGCAACAGCCGCGCTTTTCCGAGGGGTATGGTTTCAAAAGGGCGTTTCCAGTCCAACCCCACGCCGCAGCCGCGCGGGTAGCGAATCACGGTGGCGTGCATGCCGGGGAGCTGCGCCGTATAAAGCATGTTGCGCAATTCCACTTCGTCCATCGGCGCAAAAATAACGAGGTTCGGAATGCAGCGGAAATAGGCTAAATCGTAAGCGCCATGATGCGTGGCGCCGTCTTCGCCAACCAGCCCGCCACGGTCTAAACAGAAAACGACCTGCAGGTTTTGCAATGCCACGTCGTGTATCACCTGGTCGTAGGCACGCTGCATGAAGGAAGAGTAAATATTGCAATAGGGAATCATGCCGGCGGTGGCCAGCCCGGACGAGAAAGTAACGGCATGCTGTTCGGCAATCCCTACGTCAAACGCGCGGCCGGGCATCTTTTCCATCATCAGGTTGAGCGAGCATCCGGTAGGCATGGCCGGCGTGATGCCAACGATTTTCGGGTTCTGTTCGGCGAGTTCTACCAAGGTTTCGCCGAATACATCCTGGTAACGCGCCGGGCCGCCCGGGGAAAGGCGTTCGCCGGTTTCCTTGTCATACATGCCGGGCGCATGCCACAGTATCTGGTCTTTTTCGGCCGGTTTATATCCTTTTCCCTTGGTCGTGATAATATGCAAGACCTTTGGCCCGTCTATATTTTTCAAGGCTTGCAAGGTTTTGGTAAGCTGCCGGATGTCGTGCCCGTCCACCGGCCCGAAATACCGGAAACCTAATGCCTCAAACAGGTTGCTGTTATGCAGAACAGCCATTTTTGTGGTGTTCACAAACTTTTGCACCGCCCGGCGAATTATATTATTGCCGAAAAAATTCCATACTTTCGCTTTGAATTGGTTGTAGCGCACCGACGTGGTCAGTTTTAGCAGATAGTTATGTACTGCGCCGACATTGTTGTCTATCGACATATTATTATCGTTCACCACCACCAGAATATTCGCTTTGGATGCGCCGGCATTATTCAACCCTTCAAATGCCAGCCCGCCGCCGAGAGCGCCGTCGCCAATCACGGCAATGGCTTGCCGGCGGACGCCCTGCATTTTCGCTGCCGTAGCGATGCCCAGCGCTGCCGACACCGACACCGAAGCATGCCCCCCGCCAAAAGCGTCGTATTCGCTTTCGTTCATCTTCGGAAATCCGCTGATACCGCCATACGAGCGGTTCGTAGAGAAAACGTCGCGGCGGCCGGTGAGTATTTTATGCGCATACGCCTGATGCCCCACATCCCAAATCAATTTATCGTCGGGCGTGTCGAACACGTAGTGCAACGCCACCGTCAATTCAATAACGCCTAAACTTGCGCCCAGATGCCCCGGATTTTTTGAACACTGGTAAATAATAAACTCGCGTAATTCTTCCGACAACCGTTCCAACGCGTCAATATCCAGCTTCCGCAGGTCGGACGGGCTGTTGATATGGGCTAATAAAGATGACATGGTAAAATTTTAGTATGCAAAGGTACATGAAAAATTTTGGATTTCAGGCATGACTTGTAGCCCGTAAGTCGTAAATCAGGAGGATAAGTTATAAAACTTTGTTTTCTCATTGGAATCTGCAACCCTCCCTCATCCTTCGGGCGGACTTGCAACAGGTGTTGCAACCTTCCCCGAGCCCTCGGGCGGACTTGCAACAGGTGTTGCAACCTCCCCTTTATGGATTATGGGTGGAAGGGTAAAAGGGTAAAAGGGGGCTTTCGCCCTTTTTTTAATTTAGGAAAAAATATTTGTATAAACAAAAAAATGCTTACATTTGTAACGTTTTTTTCCGAAAATATTAACAGACTTTTTGAAATGATACACGAAGAAGTTACTTCCAAGCGCATTGTCGGCCGCATTTCGCAAATCATCGGCCCTGTGATAGACATCAGCTTTGAAACAGGCGGCGATGCTTCGCATATTATGTTGCCTGCTATTCATGACGCGGTGGAAATCGCGCGGCGCGACGGCCGTATGCTGATTGCCGAAATCCAGCAACACATCGGCGAAAATGCCGTGCGCACAGTAGCGATGGAATCTACCGACGGCCTACAGCGCGGTATGGAAGCGGTATCGCACTACCGGCCTATCACGATGCCCACCGGTGACCAAATAAAAGGACGCCTGATGAACGTCGTTGGCGAAGCGATAGACGGTATGAAACCCCTGGACAGGAAAGGCGCGCAGCCCATTCACCGCGACCCGCCGAAATTCGATGAACTCTCCACATCGGAAGAAGTCCTGTTCACCGGGATTAAAGTTATCGACCTCCTCGAGCCGTATTCCAAAGGCGGGAAAATCGGTCTTTTCGGCGGCGCCGGCGTGGGAAAAACGGTGCTCATCATGGAACTCATCAATAACATTGCGAAAAAACACCACGGTTTTTCCGTATTTGCCGGCGTAGGCGAACGGACGCGCGAAGGGAATGATTTGTTGCGCGAAATGATTGAATCTGGCGTTATCCGCTACGGCGAAACGTTTAAAAAGCGCATGGAACAGGGCGACTGGGACCTTTCAAAAATAGATTACGAAGAATTGGGGAAATCACAAGCCACATTAATTTTCGGGCAAATGAACGAGCCGCCCGGCGCACGCGCCTCCGTAGCACTATCGGGCCTGACGGTGGCGGAATCGTTCCGCGACGCAGGCACAGGGTCGAAAGATATTTTATTTTTTATTGATAACATTTTCCGCTTCACCCAAGCGGGCAGCGAAGTATCTGCGCTGTTGGGGCGCATGCCTTCGGCGGTGGGGTACCAGCCTACGCTGGCGTCGGAAATGGGCGGCATGCAGGAACGGATTACCTCCACCAGAAGCGGCTCTATTACTTCGGTGCAGGCCGTATATGTGCCTGCCGACGACCTGACCGACCCCGCCCCCGCCACGACTTTTTCACACCTTGACGCTACAACCGTGCTGAGCCGCAAGATTACGGAGCTGGGCATTTATCCAGCCGTAGACCCGCTGGCATCCACTTCGCGCATCCTCGACCCCACAATTGTCGGGGAAGATCACTACAACACGGCGCAACGGGTCATCCACATACTGCAACGCAATAAAGAACTGCAAGACATCATCTCTATTCTGGGTATGGAAGAACTTTCGGACGAAGATAAAACGATTGTAAACCGGGCGCGCCGTGTGCAGCGTTTCCTGTCGCAGCCCTTTGCCATGGCGGCGCAGTTTACAGGCGTTCCGGGCGCGATGGTCGCTATTGAAGACACAATAAGAGGTTTCAAAATGATTCTCGACGGCGAAACGGATTACTTGCCGGAACAGGCTTTCCTCAATGTAGGCACAATTGAAGAAGCCATAGAAAAAGGAGAAAAGATACTGGCAGCAGTAGGCAACAGGCAGTAACAGCAATAAAAAATTTAAACTTCTAAATGAACATCCAAATCGTATCACCGGCAGGAACGCTTTACGAGGGCGCATTGCAATACGCCGTTTTTCCCGGGCACGCAGGCGAGTTTGCCATCTATCCGGCGCACGCGCCATTGATTTCCATGCTCGCGAAAGGCGCAATAAAATGCGTAACGGAGGAAGGTAAAAACGAAACAATCCCTGTCGGCGGCGGCTTTGTGGAGGTGAACGGGAATAAAATAACCGTATGTGTAGAACAATAAAAAGAAGGAACAAATGAAATTTTTCGAGAAAAAAGGGAATGTCTTTGGATTGGCAGCCGCCGTATGGCTGTTGCTGTGGGTGGGAATGGAAATAACGCTCCGGTGGGCGGCGCCGCAATATAATTATGCATTAGCAGCATGCCGCTATATTCCGGCGTTGTTCCTGATATTCCTGCTTGTTTTCACAGGGCTTGTAGGACGGTGGGAGAAAAAACTGCAGGAAGGCAGCCTTACGCCGGCGCATGTCGGCAATTATTTCCTGATTTGGAAAATGTCCAAATTAGTAGTGGCGCTGCTGCTTTTCTTCTTTTGTTACCTGACAATGGAGGCCTCCGTATTCCGCGCGTTTTTGCTATTGTTCCTGCTGTTTTATTTAGTATTTATGATCATGGAAACATTTACGCTGCGCAGTATAGAACGGCGTTATAAACATTCCAAAGAAAAATAATCGCATGTATACCGGTAAACGCATATTGATTTTTTTCGGCGCAATGGCGCTTGCCTTGCTGCACCCCTTGTGCGCGGCGGCAGACGTTTACGACGAAGAAGAAAGATTCCCGGTAAACGAAATTCTCAGTGAACATACGTCCGACAGTTACTGGTGGCACATCACAACGATTAACCACCATCATATATCCATTTATTTGCCGGTGATAGTGTACTCCGAAACGGACGGCTGGCAGGCGTTTTCGTCAAAACATCTGGCGCACGGCGAAACATACAAAGGCTTCCGCATTGCCGGGGAAGGAAAGTACAAAGGGAAAATTGTGGGCAACAATGCCGCCGGGGAAGCATACCGCCCCTGGGATATTTCCATTACCAAAAACGCATTGGCGTTGATGATAAATTCCGCCATTATGCTGGCGTTGTTTATAGGCGTGGCGCGTTGGTACAGGCGGCGGCCGAAAAATGCCGTGCCAGGGAAATTTGTCTGCGCCATAGAAATGTTTGTGATGGATATTTACGACGAAGTGATACGCAAAAATATCGGCGACGGCCACCAACGGTATGCGCCGTATTTGCTGACGGCTTTTTTCTTTATACTTATCAATAACGTCATGGGGATAATCCCCCTGTTTCCCGGCGGCGCAAACACTACCGGGAATATCGCCGTTACCGGCATCCTTGCCCTGTGCACGATGGTAGCGGTAAACCTGTTTGGCAACCGGGCATACTGGAAAGAAATTTTCTGGCCGGATGTGCCGGTATGGCTGAAAGTGCCGATACCCATCATTCCGGTGATTGAACTGTTTGGCGTTTTCACTAAACCCTTTGCCTTGATGATTCGTTTGCTGGCAAACATTTTTGCGGGGCACACGGTCATCCTCTCGCTGACGTTTATGATATTTGTAACGGCTAAAATGGGCGTCGCCATGACCACGGGAATGACGGTGTTCTCTGTAATCTTATCTATTATTATGAATGCCCTCGAACTGCTGGTGGCCTATATCCAGGCGTATGTATTCACCATGCTTTCGGCGGTATTCATCGGATTGTCGCGGCCGGCGCACCATCCGAAAAAAATAAAAACGCAAACTTAGTTAAAAAGAATTATAAATTTAAAAACAAAAAAATTATGTTACCATTAGTTATTACATTTTTGCAAACGCTTTCGGGCGCAGTATTTGCGCCGCTTGGAGCAGGCATCGCTGTTATCGGCGCAGGCATCGGTATCGGTAAAATCGGCGCTTCGGCGATGGAATCTATCGCCCGCCAGCCGGAAGTGGCGGACTTTATCAGAATGTCGATGATTATTATGGCGTCTTTCATAGAAGGGGCGGCATTGTTTGCCATTGTCGTTTGTTTCCTGGCATAGAAAAGGATTATGCTTACACCGGATTTTGGTTTGCTGTTCTGGATGCTGGTCAGCTTTCTTATTGTATTGGGGCTGCTGGCGAAGTTTGGCTTTCCCGTTATCACCCGCATGGTAACGGACAGGCGCGACCATATCAGGCAATCGCTTGAAGCCGCAGAAGAAGCCGCCCGGAAACTCGAAAACGTCAAAGAGGAATCGCTCGCCATACTCGACGAGGCGCGCCACCAACAGGCCTCCATTATCAAGAAGGCTATGGCCGACGGCGAACTCCTCCTCCTCCATGCACAGCAAAAAGCCGTAGAAGAAACAGAAAAACAAGTAGCGTTGGCGCGGCAACGCATCGAACTGCAAAAAGAAAAAGCGCTCGGCGAAATCAATGCGCAGGTAGCAATGCTTTCGGTAGATATTGCAGAGAAAATATTGCACCGGCAATTAGATGACAAATCGAAAGAGGAAGCTTTTATCCTGCAAATGCTCAACGAAACGGACAGTATCAGCTAATATGAACGAAGGACACATAGCCAAACGGTACGCCAAAGCCCTGCTCGGCTACGCCGCTGCACGCGGCGAAGACGAAGCGCTTTACGGACGGATGAAACTGTTGTCGGAGGTGATAACGGCCACGCCGCGGCTGCTTAAAACAATCAACAGCCCTATGGTTTCGCCTGCCGACAAGTTGCAACTGTTGTGCGAAGCGGCCGGCGCGACGGGGGAAGACAGTTTCCGGCAGTTTGTACGCTTGCTGCTCGCAAACCGCCGCGAACACTTGTTGCGGAATATCGCGTTGAGTTATGTGTCGCTTTATCGCTCCACTCACCGTATCGGGGAAGTGCTGCTGGTGTCCGTATCGCCGCTGCCCGCAGCCGTGATTGAACGGATACGCCACCGTGCAACACAACAAACGCAGGGAACGGTGGAAATAGAAAACCGCATTGATCCCGGTATCAAAGGCGGCTTTATTTTCCAGATAAACGGCCTCCGGCTCGACGCCTCCGTTGCAGGGCAGCTGGAAAAAGTACGGAGGCAGTTTATCCGTAAAAATAAAATCATCGTGTAAACAGTTAGCAGAAATAATTACTCAGAAATTAAAAACTATGACGGATATAAAAGTTAGCGAAGTTTCCCGGATTCTGAAAATGCAGTTGGAAAATATTGACGCCAAATTGCAGTATGAAGAAGTGGGCGTCGTATTGCAGGTCAGCGACGGCGTAGCGCGTATTTACGGGCTGGCCAACGCGGAAGCAAACGAACTGTTGGAGTTCCAGAACGGCATGATGGGCGTTGTGATGAACCTCGAAGAAGACAATGTGGGCGCGGTATTGCTGGGTACGACCGACCATATTAAAGAAGGCTTTACCGTACGCCGCACCGGTAAAATCGCCTCCATCAACGTAGGCGAAGGCATGCTCGGGCGCGTGATAGACCCGCTGGGCGAAACGCTCGACGGAAAAGGCCCGGTTACCGGCGAACGGTTTCTGATGCCGCTGGAACGCAAAGCGCCGGGCGTTATTTACCGCCAGCCGGTGAACCAGCCCCTGCAAACAGGCATCAAAGCGGTGGACGCCATGATTCCCATCGGGCGCGGACAGCGCGAACTAATCATCGGCGACAGGCAAACCGGCAAAACCACTATTGCCATAGACACGATACTCAACCAGCGCGATGGTTTCCTGAATGGTGACCCGGTGTACTGTATTTATGTAGCGATAGGACAGAAAGGCTCTACGGTGGCGTCTATCGTGAACACGCTGCGCGAAAAGGGCGCAATGGACTATACGGTGGTAGTGGCGGCGACGGCTGCCGACCCCGCTGCGATGCAATATTTCGCGCCGTTTGCCGGCGCGGCCATCGGCGAATATTTCCGGGACACCGGGCGGCACGCATTGGTTATTTACGACGACCTCTCAAAACAAGCGGTCGCTTATCGCGAAGTGTCGCTGATTTTGCGCCGCCCGTCGGGGCGCGAAGCCTATCCGGGCGATATTTTTTACCTCCATTCACGCCTGCTGGAAAGGGCGGCGAAAATCATTAACCAGCCCGAAGTAGCCGAAGCCATGAACGACCTCCCCGAAAGCCTGAAAGGCAAAGTCCGGGGCGGCGGCTCGCTGACGGCATTGCCGATTATCGAAACGCAGGCAGGCGACGTGTCGGCATACATCCCGACCAACGTTATTTCCATTACCGACGGACAAATTTTCCTTGATACGGACTTATTCAACCAGGGCGTCCGGCCGGCGATTAACGTCGGCATCTCGGTATCGCGCGTAGGCGGCAATGCGCAAATCAAAGCCATGAAAAAAGTGGCGGGTACGCTCAAAATCGACCAGGCGCAATACCGCGAACTGGAAGCGTTCACCAAATTCGGCGGAGACCTGGACCCCGTAACGGCATTTACCATTGACAAAGGACAAAAAAATACGCGTCTCCTCATACAGCCCAAGCATGCGCCGGCGCCGGTAGAAAAACAGATTGCCGTGCTGTATTGCGGCACACAGGGATTACTGCGCGATATTAAACCAGGCCGCGTAAACGAATTTGAACGCCTCTTCCTCGAAGCATTGGACGCGCGGCACAGGGAAGATATCCTGGCTCCATTGAAAAAAGGCGTCATCAATGACGAAATAACCGGCGCAATTGAAAAACTGGCAGCCGAAATAACCGGCATGCTAAAAGCATAATAAAGCATGGCGGCATTCAAGGAAATAAAAGAACGGATACAGTCGGTCAAAACGACGCAAAAGATTACCTCTGCCATGAAAATGGTATCGGCGGCGAAATTGAACAAGGCGCAGAAAAATATTTCCGGCATGCTCCCCTACTCCGGCGCCCTGCACCACATCCTGCGCAACGTACTGGCGGCGGGCGATAATTTTTCCACCCCGCTGGCGGAAGAACGCACGCCGGAACACGTGGCGATTATTGCCTTTTCGTCCGACAGCTCCCTTGCGGGCTCCTTCAATTCCAATATCATTAAAGAATTCCGCAAAACGCTGGCGGACTATAAACACCTCCCGAAAGAAAATATACTTATATATACGGTCGGGAAAAAAATCTTTGAAGCGGCACGTAAATCAGGCTACACCGTTACCCGCAACTTTGAAGGGCTCGCCGCCAAACCCGACTACGATACCATTGCCGCTTTTGCCGGCGAATTGATAACCCTTTTCCATCGCAAGGCTATTGACCGCGTCGAAACCGTTTATCACCATTTTAAAAGCGCCGGCGCACAAATCCTCCTGCGGGAAAATTTCCTTCCCCTGACCCTCCCGGCTACCGGCGGCGCCGGAACAAAGGTTGCGACCAACTACCTCTTAGAGCCGCTGCAGGAAGCCATGCTCGCGGAACTGCTGCCAAAATCGCTCAAACTAAAACTCTACACGATGCTCTTAGACTCCCACGCCTCGGAACATGCAGCTCGCGTTATGGCCATGCAAGCCGCCACCGACAACGCCGAAGAACTCCTCGGCGACCTCACCATTGCCTACAACAAATCACGCCAACAAGCCATCACCAACGAACTCCTCGATATGATTGGGGGAATGAACTGAGAATTTAGCATTAAGAATTAGCTGCCGCCGCCCACTCATCACTCATAACTCAATTAGCATCCTCCCCATTTTTTTCCGTCCTGTTCCAGGCCTGCCAACTGCAGGACGCGGTTCACTACAGTGTCGACGGCGTCTTCCAGCGTAGCGGGGTGATGATAAAACGACGGGCTTGCCGGGCAAAGGACAGCGCCGGCTTCGGCGAGTTGCAGCATGTTGCGGAGGTGAATCAGGTTCAAGGGCATTTCGCGGGTTACGACAATCAGCCGGCGGCGTTCTTTGAGCATCACGTCGGCGGCGCGCGCCAGCAAATCGTTGCTGACGCCATGGGCTATGCGCGCCAGCGACCCCATCGTGCAAGGCGCAATAATCATCGTGTCGAAATCGCCGGAGCCGGAAGCAAAGGGCGCAAGGAAATCGTTGTTGGCATAGCGCCGGAAAGGAATCGCCGCAAAAGCCCCGTCGCCCAGTTCATAACGGAATACCTGCTCGCCGCAGCCGGTGCATACGACTGCTACTTCTACTGCTGCATGCGCATGCAGTTTTTCCAGCAATTGCCGGGCATATATCGCCCCGCTGGCGCCTGTGATTCCTACTACTATTTTTCGCATATCCATGTTTCTATTTCCGTCCGCAAAGATACAAATTAGCCGCCAATCGGTAAATTTATGCTACCTTTGCCTTATGTTTACAGGCATTGTATACAAGCATACCGGCAGCCATTACCTGGTAAAGCATCCCGAAGGCGGCGCGTTGTATGATTGCACGGCGCGCGGGAAACTGCGCCTGCATGACAATACGGCGACCAATCCCATTGCCGCCGGCGACAGGGTGGACGTGGAGCCGGTAACCGCAACCGCCGGTGCTATCCTGCGCATACATCCGCGTAAAAACTGCATTATCCGCCGGGCAACCAACCTGTCCAAGCAGGCGCATGTTATTGCGGCCAACGTTGACCTGGCTTTCCTGATTGTAACGATAGACGACCCGCCTTTGCAAATGGAATTTATCGACCGCTTTCTGGTTACCTGTGAGGCCTACAAGGTGCCGGTGAAAATAGCGGTGAATAAAACGGATTTGTACAGCGGGGCGCAGCGCGAAATATTGCAACGGTTTCAAGAGGTATATACCGGCGCGGGGTATGAACTCCTTTGCGTTTCGGCGCACACGGGGCAGCATATTGATGCGTTGCGCGAAGCGGTGAAGGGCAGGCTCTGCCTTTTTTCCGGGCAGTCGGGCGTGGGGAAATCGTCGCTGATTAACGCGATAGAGGCGGGGCTGCAGTTACGCACCGGGCATTTGTCGGACTACCACCGGAAAGGGATGCACACCACTACTTTTTATGAAATTTTTGATACCTCCGCCGGCGGGCAAATCATTGATTCGCCCGGCATCAAAGGCTTCGGGCTGATTGACGTGGGGAAAGAAGAGCTGTACCATTTTTTTCCGGAATTATTCCGCCATGCCGCGCAATGCAAGTACCACATGTGTACGCATACGCACGAGCCGGGATGCGCCGTAAAGGCTGCCGTTGGCCGGGGCGCCGTTTCGCCGGAGCGTTACGAAAGCTATTTAAAAATGTTGGCGGATAAAGGCGGGAAATACCGGTGAATATTTATTTTTTCAACCACAGTTCGGGGTTTAATTTTTCCGGCTCCGGTTTGTCTTTCATCCGCCATATCTGGAAATCCAGAATCGTGTTATCTGCAGTAAAGATGGCGCCGAGAGGCTGTCCCCGCGCTATTTTGTCATTCACCTTTACATTGACGCTGGACAGATTGCAATAAATCGTATAGTATTCGCCGTGCTGCACCATCACGCAATTATGCTGCGCGGGTATGAAAAACACGCGCCGTACCACGCCGTCAAAGACGCATAATGCCTGGCTGTTTTCTTCTGTAGAAATATGGACGCCGAAATTTTGCGGTAATTTCAGGTTTTTATATACCGGATGATAATGTTCGCCGAACTGTGCGGTAACAACGCCTTTGTGTACCGGCCAGGGCAGCTGCCCCTGGTTGTTTTCAAAGCTGGCGGACAAAATCCGGTCGGCTTCCGGCAGGTTGGGCGTTGCTTTCCGGCGGCGCTGGTCCTGCTTTGCCTGGTCGGCAATAATTTTCTCGATTTGTTTATTGATGCGCTGCACCGCCTGCCGCTGGTCTGCCAAACGGCGCGTTAATTCTTTTTCCTGCCCGGCCAGTTTTTTTGTGATAGACAAAGCGTCGGCTTCATCTTTTTGCAGGGTGGATATTTCTTTTTCCCGTGCGTTCCGCTGTGCGGCCAGCTCGCTTTTTTGGGTGTTCAACGACTGGATTTCCACGTTCAGTTCGTTCGATATTTGCTGTATTTTTAATGCCTGTTCGTTGATGTATTCGGAATAATTTTTAAAGTAGCGCCATCGCCGGTAGGCCAGCCCCACGTCGTCGCTGGAGAGCACAAACATCAGCCAGAGCCGCCGGTCGTGGTTTTTATATGCCTGGTACAACAGTTCCTCGTAGGATTGTTTCAGTTCGGCCAGGCTTGTTTGCAACCCGGTTATATCTTCCTGTTTCTTTCTTAAATCGGCTTCCAGCAAATGGATTTGCGCATCCATGTCGGCAATCAGCTGTTTGCGGGATTTTATTTTTTGTTTGGTCAAGTCCAGTTGCTGCAAGCTGTTTCGCTGGTCTTTGGAATTTTTTTTCAGCAGTTTGTCAATATAGGCAATTTGTTCTTCCGCTTTTTTCAGCCGCCGGTTAAGCTCCGGGACGCTTTGCGCCGCCGCGGATGTAATGGCAGTCGTTAAAATTACGGTATAAAGGAAATGCCTTATGTGCCGTTGGGCAGTCATCGCTTGTTGTTTTTTATTTTTTGTTCTACCTGCGGGTTTTGTTCTTTTTTCAGCGATAAATCCCAATATACCCCAGCGGCGTCGTACTCGCCGAGTGCATGCAGCACATCGCCGTAGTGGTCGAGGATAACGGCGCTGTCATTGCCGCCGTAAATCATGGCGTGGCGAAAAATCGCTTTTGCTTCTACCGCTTTTCCCATTTTGAAGAGTATCCAGCCGAAGGTATCCAGGTAGGTGGCGTTATTGGGTTCTGCTTTAATGGCCTTGTTGCTCATCGTGTAGGCGTGGTCGAGGCGTTTGTTTTCTTCGCTCAGGAAGTATGCGTAATTGTTTAACACCGCCGTGTAGTTGCTGTCTATCGTCAATGCTTTTTCATAGTATTCGTATGCCTTTTTCGGATTTTTTTCGGCATAGTATAAATCTCCTAAAAACGCTAAGGTTTGTACGGTTTTTTTCGGTTCGTCTGCTGTGAGCGGCAAGGTTTTTTCAAACCAGCGGATAGCTTCCGCTCCTTTGCCGGACTGCCATGCGGCAACGGCTTTCATGGATATAAACTCGACTTCTTCGGGGAAGCGCCGGTGCGCCGTTTCCGCATATTTCCCCAGGCTGTCCCACCGTTCCGTATAGTACAGTACAGACAGGTAATGCTGCCATGCGTGGAGGCGTGCGATGTTGTTTTGCAAATTATTTTTCAGTACCGTAATCGCCGAATCTGCGAGTTGTTTTTGCAACAGGTAGGTGGCATACAGCGGCTCCGTGAGCGAGTCGGGGGGGGTGCGCAGTGCTGTGAACACGGTGTCAATCTGTGGTGAGAACGATGCGGCGAAATTCGGAATCTGCAATACGGCCGACAGGTATTCTACCTTGTATTCCGTTTCTACTGCTTTATTGGCATAGAGGTTATAGAGTTTTTGGAAGAACATGTCGAAATGCCTGTTGCGGCGGAAGCAGTCGGCTTCGCCCAGCAGCGCCGGTGTGTAGTCGGGATTTAAGGCCAGTGCATGGCGGTACATTTCCAGCGCCAGCGTGTCGCGTTCCATGGCGGCATACTGTTCGCCCAGTAACGAGAAATAGCGTGCATCCGGGAATACCTCAACCAGGCGCCCCAGGGTATGCATGGCTTCTTCCTGTTTTTTCTGCGCCGACAGTATTTCAAACCGTGTGACGGCCGACTGTTCCGAAAAGCCTGTTTTGGCGTCGGCGCCGTCCAGCGCGAGCAGTGCGCTGTCCGGTTCACCTGCCCGCAGGTATAATGCAGAGAGGTCAAAATACAGGTCCTGCATATCCGGGCGTTTTTGCAGGAGGCAGTTATATTCGTCAATAGCCTGGCGGTAGCGGCGGGCAGTGGCGGCGTACTGCGCTGCCTGCACGCGGTACCAGAAGTTCGCCGTATCCAGCCGCACCGCCGAGGCATTTAATGACAGCGCCGCGTGCAGGTAGCCCGACTGGTAATAAATATTTGCCAGCTGGTAAAAACAGGCGTCGCAGCCGGGGTCCACAGCGATGGTTTTTTTGAACAGCCGGTTGGCGGCAGCCCAGTCGTGCAGTTCGTATGCTTTCATGGCTTCCGAAAAGTAGAATTGTTTTTCCAGCTGCTGTGCATCGTTCAGGGGCTTGGGGCGGCCGGGGCCGGCTACCGGCAATGCGGTTTTCGGCGAGCAGGAAGCCATCAAGCACCCCGCCAGCAGTACGCGCAAGAAGAAAGTAGAAGTGAAATATTTCATTTTGCAAAGATAGGTGAAAAATTATGAATCAGGAAGTATGATGCGGCTGACCGTACATGCGGTACAGTCGCTGCAGTGTGCGGCTTCGGCGTTTTTTTGCGGCGGGTTGTTCCGGCGGTTGAGTTCGTCCTGTTTTACGCAGGTGATGCCGAGTTTGCGCATGTTTTTATTTTTGCCGGTTTCCGTTTCGGGGAATTGTCCGTTTTTCCGGAAGAGTATGTTAAAGGCCATTCCTGCCACGCACAAGCCAAGCACTCCAATGGAAACAAGCAGGAGCCCTGTTGTTCCCGAAAGGGAAAATGTAAGAAAGGGAGGCATCATAAAGTGTCAATCCGTAAACTGATAAATTCGTCTATTGCTTTTGCGGCTTTGCGTCCTGCGCCCATGGCGAGGATAACGGTGGCGGCGCCGGTAACAATATCGCCGCCGGCAAATACGCCCTTGCGGGAAGTGGCGCCGTTTTCACCGGCTACAATACATTGCCGCCTGTTTGTTTCCAATCCTTTGGTGGCGCTTGTGATAAGCGGGTTCGGCGAAGTGCCGAGCGACATGATAACGGCATCTGCCGCCAGTTCAAATTCGGAGCCGGGAATGGTTACCGGGCTGCGGCGGCCGCTGCTGTCGGGTTCGCCGAGCGTCATTTTTACGCATCGCAGGCCGCGCACCCAGCCTTTTTCGTTGCCGAGAATTTCCACCGGATTCGTCAACAGGTGAAAGATGACGCCTTCTTCTTTCGCGTGATGTACTTCTTCTGCCCGCGCCGGCAGTTCGTTTTCCGTGCGGCGATAGACAGTCATCACTTCTGCGCCCAGCCGCAATGCGGAGCGGGCGGCGTCCATCGCTACATTGCCGCCGCCGACCACCGCCACCCGCCTGCCTGTGTACACCGGCGTGTCGTAAGCCGCGTCGTACGCCCGCATCAGGTTGTTGCGTGTCAGAAATTCATTGGCAGATACTACGCCGTTCAGGTTCTCGCCCGGGATGCCCATGAATTTCGGCAATCCGGCGCCGGAAGCAATGAATACCGCTTCAAATTTTTCTTCGTCGAATAAATCATCAATCGTGAGCGTGCGTCCGATGATGACGTTGGTTTCAATGACAACGCCCAGTTTTTTCAGCTGTTCGATTTCGTGTTTCACTACGGTAGCTTTCGGCAGGCGGAACTCGGGAATGCCGTATTCCAGCACGCCGCCGGCTTTATGCAAGGCTTCGAAAACAGTTACGCCATATCCCCGCTTGGCGAGGTCGCCGGCGCATGCCAGCCCTGCGGGGCCGCTTCCCACAACGGCGATGCGATGTCCGTTAAATGGCTGTTTTTCCAGAAAGGCAATGTTGTTTTCACGGCTGTAGTCGGCCACAAAGCGTTCCAGCTTGCCGATGCTCACCGGCTCGCTCTTTACGCCGAGGATGCAGCGTCCTTCGCATTGCGTTTCCTGGGGGCACACCCGTCCGCAGACGGCGGGCAGGCTGCTGTCGGCGGCGATGATACGCGCCGCTTCGGCAAAATTTTTCAATGCCGCCTGTGCAATGAACGACGGGATTTGGATGTTCACCGGGCAGGCGGAAATACACCGCGGGTTCTTGCATTGCAGGCACCGCGAGGCTTCCAGCGCGGCTTCCTCTTCGGTATATCCCAGGCACACTTCGTCGAAATTGTGCCGCCGCACTTGCGGGCATTGCTCTTTGGCTGCTGTTCGTGGAATTTTACTGGCCATCCTGTTTCTGTTCTCCTTTCTAATTAATGAGGTAATGAGGTTACAATGTCCTCTGTGGTGAGCGGCATCGAGAAGGTCTGTTCGGCGCCGAAGAGCGGATCGTCGTTCAGGTGCTTGATGAAGGATGCCTTGATAATAAACTGCTTGCCGTGCGAACCTTTCGGCAGCTGGAGGGTGTTGTGGAGGCAGGTAGTCAGTATGCGGAGCACTTCTGTTTTCCCGTTTTCGGCGATGATGACTATCACTGCCTTTTTCATTCCCGGCGGCCATCCGTGCGCGATACGGGCGGCGCTTTCGCCTGTTGCATGGTCGATGGTTACGCGGATAAAGTCGGCGTTTATTGTTCTTACTTTCACTTCGGCCATTGCGCTGGCGGCATTGGCGCGGGCGTGGCGCCCGCCATGTTCGCCGGGCAGCAGGAAGCCGAGCAGGTGCACGTCTTCGGCCGTCAGCATGCCGTTGAAATAGCCTTCCTGCGCCCATGCCCTTATCCGTGTCCGGCAGAGGTTGACGGTCGATTTGAGCAGCGAGGTGCGAAACAGGCGGTCGGCCCGTGATGCCTGATTGGTGCGGCAGTGGCTAATCATGGCCTGTATCCGGCTGTGATTGGCGGTAAGCTCTTCGAGGAGGGGGGCGGGTATCGTCCACGCCGGCTGGTGTGCAGTGATGATGCCCACAAGGTTGTCGATGGCGGAGAAGCGCTCGGCAATACTGCCATACCAGTTATGCATATTGTGCTTTATGCCTTTTGTAATTGTTTCCATGACATATTGGTTGTTAATATATTTGTGATAACTTTCATCACGTTTGTGATAACTTTCATCACGTTTGTGACAGCTTTCATCACGTTTGTGATGGATTTCATCACGTTTGTGACGAATTTCATCACGTTTGTGACGAATTTCATCACGTTTGTGACGAATTTCATCACGTTTGTGACAGCTTTCATCACGTTTGTGACAGCTTTCATCACGTTCGTGATGGCTTTCATCACGTTCGTGATGGCTTTCATCACGTTTGTGATGGATTTCATCACGTTTGTGACAGCTTTCATCACGTTTGTGATAACTTTTATCATGTTTGTGACAGTTTTCACGTTACAAAAGTGCTAAATTGTAAGATTTCAATTTTTCAATGGTTTCCTGCGGGGCGGGAGAAGAAAAAACGGCATGGCCGGCCACTAAAATATCTGCGCCGGCGGCATAGAGCTGCGCGGCATTCAGGAGGTTTATTCCGCCATCTACTTCAATAAGGGCAGCGGCTTTTTCGTTGCGGATAAGCTCTTTCAGGGCTTTTATTTTTTGCAGTGAATGAGGAATCAACGCCTGTCCGCCAAAGCCCGGATTGACCGACATAAGCAGCACGAAATCCGTTTCGTGCATAATATCCTCCAGGAGGCTCACAGGGGTATGGGGGTTCAGGGCGACGCCGGCTTTCATGCCTGTGGCGCGAATGTGCTGCAACGTGCGGTGAAGATGCCTGCATGCTTCATAGTGCACCGACAAATAATGCGCCCCTGCGGCATGGAAGGCGTCGATATATTTCTCGGGATGTTCTATCATCAAATGCACATCAAGCGGTTTTTTTGCTTTTGCGGCAATAATTTTAACCACCGGGAAGCCAAATGAAAGATTCGGCACAAAAAGTCCGTCCATGATGTCCAAATGGAACCAGTCGGCGGCGCTACTGTTAACCTTCTCTATTTCTTCATTTAGCCTGCCGAAATCGGCAGAAAGCATGGATACGGAAAGCATTTTTTTTAAAAAATTTTCACAAAGATACGCAAAATAAATTTGCAGGTTAATTTATTTGTTGTACTTTTGCACAGTTTTTCGCAGACAATGAACCCCACCCTTTTATTTTAAAATCTATAAAAACGATGTTTACCCGGTGGGCAGTTGCTGCACAATCCCTTTATTTTATTAAAAATTTTTAATTTTTTATGTACGACATTTTAACTTTAAATCAAAAAAACATTGAAGAATTACGTGAAATTGCCAGCACGTTTACAAAATTGAAAAAGGTAAATTCACTGGAAAAAGATGAACTTATCTACCGGATTCTGGATGAACAGGCAGTAAGCAGCATTAACGCCAAACCCAAAAAGACCATTGAACATGCTGCCAGAGTCAGCGCCAATGGCGAAAAGAAACGCCGCGAACGGATGAATAAACAGGCGCAGAATACGCCCCGGCCGCAAGAGGATGTTGCCCCGCAACCTCCTGCCGTGCCCGTAGCCGTTGAAGCATCAGCGAAGCAGGAACCGGCGAAGCAGTCGAAAAAGCCGGGGAGCAGGCCTGTCGGCCGTCCGAAAAAGAAACAGGACAAACCGGCGCCGGACAAACCGGTTGAAATACCTGCCGCACCGGTGATTTCGGAAGAATTCCCTGTGATGACGAAAGAAGCGCCGGCGGTAGCCGAACCGCCGGCAGTAGAAAAAAAGGCCGAACAGCCCGAACAGCGCGACCAGCCGGAACAAAACCAGGACAGGAAAGGCAATGGCAATGCCGGAAACGGCCAGCAAAAAAAACACGAATTTGAAGGCATCGTGGAGGCTACCGGCGTACTGGAAGTGATGCCGGACGGCTATGGCTTCCTGCGTTCATCGGATTACAATTACCTTACTTCGCCCGATGATATTTATGTTTCGCAATCGCAAATAAAACTGTTTGGGCTGAAAACCGGCGATACTATTACCGGCGACATCCGCCCGCCGAAAGAGGGCGAAAAATATTTCCCGATTGTGCGTGTAAATCACATTAACGGCCGCAGCCCCGAATATATTCGCGACCGCGTTCCGTTTGACTTTTTGACGCCGCTGTTCCCTACCGAAAAATTCAACATCACCGGAAGAGGGCACAATAACCTTTCCATGCGCGTGGTGGATATGTTTTCGCCGATTGGCAAAGGACAGCGCGGCTTGATAGTAGCGCAGCCGAAAACCGGTAAAACCGTTTTGCTGAAAGACATCGCGAACGCCATTGCAGAGAATCACCCCGACGTGTACATGATTGTACTGTTGATTGACGAACGCCCCGAAGAAGTTACGGATATGGCACGCAGCGTGCGCGCCGAAGTCGTTGCTTCTACCTTTGACGAACCGGCGGAACGCCATGTGAAAGTCGCCAACATTGTACTGGAAAAAGCAAAACGGCTGGTAGAATGCGGCCACGATGTAGTGATTTTGCTGGATTCCATTACCCGTCTGGCACGCGCCTTCAATACCGTGCAGCCGGCGTCCGGCAAGGTATTGAGCGGCGGCGTGGACGCCAATGCCCTGCACAAGCCCAAACGCTTCTTCGGCGCAGCGCGTAATATTGAAAACGGCGGTTCGCTGACCATCCTCGCCACAGCCTTGATAGATACCGGCTCGAAGATGGACGAAGTAATTTTTGAAGAATTTAAAGGCACCGGCAATATGGAATTGCAGTTAGACCGCAAACTGTCGAACAAGCGCGTATTCCCTGCGGTAGATGTTACTGCCAGCGGTACGCGCCGCGAAGATTTGCTGCTCGAAAAACCCACATTGAACAAAATTTGGGTACTGCGCAATTACCTTTCCGACATGAATTCCATAGAAGCAATGGAGTTCCTTCGCGACCGCATGAACCATTCCGCAAGCAACGAAGAATTTCTAATTTCGATGAACGGATAGCGGCGGCTTACGGCAGGCGGCAGGCAGCAGGCAGAAGGGCGGATGGAAATTCGCCCTTTCGTATTGTAACAGATGGGAAAAATTAATTTTTTATAACTTTGTACAATTAACATCTTACTGTACCATGAAAAATACTGTCTTACTTTTAGCGGCGCTTTTTTCCTTTTATGGATTAAAGGCGCAAACAGATTACAGGGCAGGCTATGTAATCACTTTAGCAAACGACACAATCTACGGACAGATTGATTATCGCGGAGAAGAAACGATGGGGCTTGTCTGCCGTTTTATGTCGGACGCCGGCGTAAAAACAGCATTTTCACCTGACAGCATCAAAGCGTATCGCTTCATCGACAGTAAATATTACGTATCCCGGGAAGTTAAAGGGAGGAAATATTTTCTTGAATTTTTAATCCAGGGAAAGATGAATGTTTATTTTCTTAGAAACGAATATGGGGATGGGTACTACGTGGAAAAAGAGGACAGCGTTTTGACCCGTTTGCCTTATGAAAAGAAACTGATTCATGTGAAAGATAAAGAGTATATACGTCCGTCTGTCTTGCATTACGGTATTTTATATTATATGACAAAAGAAGCGCCGCAACTGGAAGAAAGTATCAGGAAAATAAAAATACCCAACCACCCCGGTTTAATTAAACTTGCCAAAAACTATCATGAAATCGTATGTAGCAGCGATGAAAAATGCATTATTTTTGAAAGGCCGCTGCCTTTGTTCAAAATCAAAGCGGAAGCGGTAGCCGGATACTATCGTCTTTTACGAAATGATGATTTTTATACCAAAAAACAATATTATTTCTATGGCGCGAAAATTTATTTTTGGATGCCCCGGTCAAGCGAAAACATGTATTTCAAAACAGGGTTTCTCTATGCTGCCGACGCTTTGCGGACAATCGCATCAGGTACAAGGAAAGAAAATATAATAAAAATACCGCTGCAATTTGAATATTTATATCCTAAAGGTAAGTTCAGGCCATCTTTTGCCGGGGGATTAAATTTCTATGCTAAAGGCTCCACGTTGCCTTCGTATGCATTTATTCCGGCCTATTCCGCAGGATGCGTGTATTTGTTAAACAGTCATACTGCTTTTTCTTTTACTTGCGAATTGGAAACACTGCCGCTTCCCTACTTCGGGATGTTACCCAGCTGGCGCTTATTGGGGATTTCGGCAACGGCAGGTATCCAGTATAGTTTTTGAATCCTTGCGCAAGCAGGGCATAATTTTTAAATCTTAAAATAAAACTGTACTTTTGTCAGCGTTTAACGGTAGACATTATTTAATATGAAAAAATATCTTATCTTTCTTATGGCAGCAACAGCCGCATTGAACGCATGCAAGGAGCCGGGCGCCACTGCCGGCGGACGCAACGAACTCACTATCCCCGACGGACGCCTGACGGCAAATATCCTCAACAGCTTCGGGCGCATAAGCGACCCGCAGGTATCGCCCGACGGGAAAACAGTACTCTACGGCGTGTCCTACCCGGATATCGCCGAAAATAAAAGTAACCGCGAATTATTCACTGTCGGTACGGACGGCAATGGGCGCAGGCAGCTTACCCGCACCGCCGATAGCGAAAGCAATGCCCGCTGGATGTCCGGCGGCGCAAAAATCGCTTACCTCTCCGGCGGGCAGCTCTGGACAATGAATGCCGACGGCAGCGCACCGCAACAAATCAGCCATTACGAAAACGGTATATCGGAATTTGCCTTTTCGCCCGACGAACGGCAGCTGCTTTTTATCAGCTCCGTTCCTTCCAGGGAAATACGGCGCCCTTCCGACTTTTATGACGACCTCCCGAAGGCCAACGCGCGGTATATCTCCGACCTGATGTACCGCCATTGGGACGAGTGGGTGGAAAATATCCCGCATCCCTTTGTAGCCGATTTCGACGGACAAAGCCTGTCGAACATTTTTGACATCCTTTCCGACGAGCCTTTTGAATGCCCGACGCGCCCGTTTGGCGGTATAGAGCAACTGTCATGGAGCCCCGACGGGAAAACAATCGCCTATGCCTGCCGTAAAAAAACCGGGCGCGATTACGCTTTTTCAACCAATACCGATATTTATCTGTTTGACGTCGCTGCACGCACCACCAGTAATATGACGGCCGGCATGCCCGGTTACGACGCCGACCCGCAGTTTTCGCCCGACGGGAATTATATTGCATGGAGCAGTATGGCGCGTGAAGGCTACGAAGCCGACAAGGTACGCCTGTACATCATGCGCCTTGCTACCGGCGAAAAGAGTGATTTGACGCAGTCGTTCGATAACAATGCCGGCGCATTCCATTGGGCGCCCGGCAGCCGGTCGCTGTACATGCAGGCGAGCGTGCGGGGGGCGTCGCGGATTTTTGAAGTAACGCTCGACGGCGCAGTGCGCACCATCGCCGAAGGGGCCTGTAATTACGGCGCCCCGCAGCCGGCAGGGGACAGGCTCATCGCGCTGCGGCAGAGTTTTTCGCAGCCCGATGAACTCTATGCGATAGATAAAGCCACCGGCGAAGCTGCCGAGCTGTCGTTCGAGAACCGGCACCTGTTAAGCCAGCTGACAATGGGGCGCGTGGAGGAACGCTGGATAACGACAACGGATAACAGGCAAATGTTAACGTTCATCATTTATCCGCCGGATTTCGATGCGTCGAAGAAGTATCCCGCTTTGCTTTTCTGCGAAGGCGGCCCGCAGAGCGCGATGGACCGGTTTTGGTCGTACCGGTGGAACTTCCAGCTGATGGCGGCCAACGGTTATATCGTTACCGCTCCGGCGCGGCGCGGCGTTACAGGCTTCGGGCAGGAATGGTGCGAACAAATCAGCGGCGATTACAGCGGGCAGAACATGAAAGATTACCTCTCCGCTATCGACAACCTGAAAGCAGAGCCGTTTGTTGATGAAAACCGGCTTGGCGCGGTGGGTGCGAGCTACGGCGGTTATTCGGTGTATTATCTTGCCGGGAATCATGAGAAGCGCTTCAAGGCTTTCATCGCCCATTCGGGTATTTTTAACCTGGAACAAATGGCGCTGACGACCGAAGAATTATGGTTTGTGAATTGGGATAACGGCGGTTTTTATTGGGAAAAAGATAAACCGGTAGCCCGGCGTTCCTATGCCGCATCCCCGCACCTGTTCGTAGATAAATGGGACACGCCGATATTAGTGATGCACGGCGAAAAGGATTTCCGCGTACCGTTTGAGCAAGGCATGGCGGCGTTCAATGCGGCGCGTATCCGCAACCTTCCGGCAGAAATGGCGCTGTTCCCCGAAGAGAACCACTGGATACTGAAACCGCAAAATAATATTTTCTGGCACCGTACTTTTTATGTATGGCTGGATAAATGGCTGAAGGAGCAACAGGCAGTAGGCCGTGAATAAATATGAAAATTATTGATATATTTAAAGCGCAGGCACGCACGTTTTCGTTTGAATTTTATCCGCCGAAGGATGAAATTTCGGCAGTGGATTTCGGCATCAACGTCGGGCAGTTGATAAAGCTGAACCCGTCTTTTGTGTCGGTAACCTACGGCGCAGGCGGTTCGTCGCAGGAGCGCACTTTTGCGCTGGTAGGCTACCTGCAACAAAAAATCGGTTTGCAAACGATGGCGCATTATACTTGCGTAGGCGCGTCCAAAGAAAAAATCATTGCCGACATGCAGAGCATCCAAACAATGGGCGTCGATAACCTGATGCTGCTGCGCGGCGACCCCCCGCAGGGCGTTGAAGTTTTTGAACCGCTTCCCGGCGGGTTTGCGCATGCCAGCGAGCTGGTCGCGTTTATCCGCGCGGCCGGGTTTGATTTCTGCATAGGCGGCGCCGCCTATCCCGAAAAGCATCCCGAAGCCGCTTCCATGCCGCAGGATATTGCCAACCTGAAAAGGAAAACCGACGCCGGCGCGTCGTTTTTGGTCACGCAACTGTTCTTCGACAATGCCGGGTATTTTCGTTTTGTGGAACAATGCCGCGCGGCAGGTATTGCGTGCCGCATCATTCCGGGCATCCTGCCCCTGACGTCCTTTTCCCAGTGGACGCGCTTTGCGGAAATGGGGCATGCGCCGGAAGCGTTGAATGAAAAAATACAATCCTGCGGGGAGAACCCGAAAAAAATCTATCAAGCCGGCATGGACTTTGCCATTGCGCAATGCCGGGAATTGCTGTCGGAAGGCGCGCCGGGGCTGCATTTCTTTACCCTCAACAAATCACGGGCAACAGTAGAAATATTTGAGACATTGAAGGGGGTTTGATTGGGGAACTGGAAGGTGCATAGAGTGTCATCTTACGATTGAGAAAATATTTAAAGCGCAAGGTGGACGTACGCATCGAACCACACGTAATTGCCCGCGACTCCGACTATGCCGGATTGCTTGATGAAATCCGGCGGACAGGCATAGAAATCTATTGAAAAAACTTTATTTGCGTGCCGGTGGGAGGCGTCGAGGGGGGTAAATTTCAGCCTGTTTTTTGTTTTTATGCTGCGGACAGTTGTCCGCAGCATTTTTTAATTATGCGTGATGAATTATGAAATCTTTAAATCCGCAAACCTTCCCGGCGCCGCCCCCCCTTTCCCTTCCAATTGTGTAAAAAAAATTGATAACTATTTCGGGCGGGGCGTTCTTTGTCCCGCATTATACCTTATTTTTGTACTGTTTAACTTTTAAAACAAGGAGCTATATGAATGTGATTCCTTCTTCCGAACTGCTTATCAACAGCGACGGCAGTATTTTTCATTTACACATGCAACCGCACGAACTCGCGGATACCGTTATTTTAGTGGGCGATCCGGAACGTGTAAAAACGGTGTCGGATTATTTTTCTGTCATAGAATCGCGGGCGCAAAACCGGGAGTTTGTGAGCGCCACGGGGTGGTATAAGGGGACGCGCATCACCGTTGTGTCCACCGGTATCGGTACGGACAATATTGATATTGTGCTAAACGAACTGGATGCTTTGGCAAATATAGATTTCCAGACGCGCACGGTCAAACCCGGGCGCCGGACATTAACCATCCTGCGGTTGGGCACTTCCGGGGGATTACAGCCCCACCTGCCATTGGGGGGCTTTGTGTTCTCCGCTGTTTCCATAGGTTTTGACGGGCTGTTGAACTTCTACGCACGCCGGAACGAGGTCTGTTTGCCGGATTATGAAGCGGCTTTTGTTGCGCATACGCATTGGAACAAACAGCACACTGCGCCTTATTTTGTGCAGGCTTCGGAAAAGCTGGCGCAACTTTTTTCCGATGTGGCCGTGGCGGGCATGACCATTTCCGCCCCCGGGTTTTACGGGCCGCAGGGGCGCGTCCTGCGCTTGCCCCTGGCAGACCCGCAGCTCAACGAACGGATTCAAAGCTTCCGGTTCGATAACAGGTGCATCACGAACTTTGAAATGGAAAGCTCCGCTATTGCAGGATTGGCGAAACTGTTGGGGCACGAAGCCGCCACGGTCTGCTGTATCATCGCCAACCGCGCAGGATTGACGGCGCTCACCGATTATAAACCGGCCGTGCGGAAAATGATAGAAACGGCGTTGGAAAAACTTGCCGGCGATAAATAATAATGCTTAATAAACCGTCCGGACGATGCCTGTACACGAAATAGACACCCTGGTGCGCCTCCTGGAAGACCCCGACGCCGTTGTTTACGGCGCAGTGGCGTCGCGCTTCATGGAACAGGGCGCCGGCAGTATTCCTTACCTGGAAAAGGCGCGGGCGCACAGCCGCGATGCAAATATTCGCGAACGGATTGAAACGGTTATCCGGAAAATTCATTTGCAGGACACGTTGCAAGGCATGCAACAATGGCTTGACGGGAAACAGCACAACCTGCTGGAAGGCGCGTACCGGATAGCGAAACAAACCTATCCCGACCTGCGCCTGCCGCTACTGCAAAACACTATTGACGACATCCTGAAAGATATTTGGGTCGCTACGTCGGACGAAACGTTGCCCGTACTGAACAGGCTGAATATTTTTAATCATCTTTTTTACCGCACGCATTTATATACGGCTACGGCGGATACATTGAACCCGGCTTATTGTTTTATCAACCGCGTGCTGGAAACAAGATGCGGCAACGGCGTTTCGCTCGGGTTACTGTATTTGCACCTGGCGCAGCAAGCGGGTTTCCCGATGTATGGCGTATGCCTCCCCGGCGTTTTCCTGCTGGCCTATACCAGTGCTTCCGGCGAAGTGGTATGCTACGTCAATCCCTTTAAAAACGGAATATGGGCGGGGAAACAGGAAATAACCGGCTATCTTCAACAGCGCGGTTTTACATGCCGCCCGGAATATTACGCCCCCTGCGGCAACATAACGGTAATACGGCGATTGACGGAATATATTGTGCATGCTTATGAACAGGAAAATAATGCATCGCAGGTGGAAGTATATCGCACATTCCTGTCGCTTTTCGGCAACCGCATCACCCATTTTATCGAAGACTGATTTTTACGGAGAGGTTAAAACAGGCCGTACAGCTGGGCATTCACCTTATCAATAACGGCGCTTAAATCTTCGGAGGCTTCACTGAATTTAACCGTATCCACGTCAATAATGAGTTTACGGTTGGCATATTTTCCAATCCACTCTTCGTACAATTCATTCAAGCGCGTTAAATAATCAATACGGATGCCGGCTTCGTAATCGCGGCCGCGTTTTTGTATCTGGTACACCAGCGTAGGCACCGACGAACGAAGATAAATCAACAGGTCGGGCGGCGTAACCAATGAAATCATCAAATTAAACAGCGACGTGTAGGTGTCGTAATCGCGCGAAGACATCAAACCCATGTTGCGCAGGTTGAGCGCGAAAATACAGGCGTCTTCGTATATCGTGCGGTCCTGGATAACCGTTTCTTTGGCGTTTTTTATTGCTACGATACCCTCGAAACGTTTACTCAAAAAATACATTTGTACGTTAAACGACCAGCGTTGCATGTCTTCATAAAAATCCAGTAAATAAGGATTGTTATCTTCCTCTTCGAATTTAGGCTGCCAGTTGTAATGGCGAGCCAACAAGCCCGTGAGCGTAGTTTTACCGCTACCTATATTCCCGGCTACTGCTATATGCATATTATTGAATGTTTAGTTTGGAGAAGCGAAGATACAAAAATTTTATGAGCAACAAAATAGTTTTGTACATGAAAGTTGAAAATTGAAAGTTGAAAGTTGAAAATTAGCCGGCGACAGCCAACTTTCAACTTTCAACTTTTCACGTGATGATGTGGCTGGCGCCGGCGACCTGAGCGCGCGGCTTGTTGACGGTAACGCGCGGCTTGTTGACGGTAACGCGCGGCCTGTTGACGGTAACGCGCGGCTCACTACCGGTAGCGGAAGATTCACTACCGGTAGCGGACGGCTCACTGCCGGTAGCGGCCACTGTTCCTGTTCCGCCCGGCAGCCGCCGGGACGCCTCCGGCGCCGGTCGCCTGCGACGGATGGTGTACGACTGAATTAAAATTCGTATCTTTGCGCTTCAAACAAATGCAACGATGACCACTACTGTTACTACCCTGCAAACAATAGCGGCGCAAGTACGCCGCGACATCATCCGTATGGTGAACCTTTCCGGCTCGGGACACCCGGGCGGCTCGCTCGGCAATGCCGATGTGCTGACGGCGCTCTATTTCCATGCCCTGCAACAATCGCCCGCCACGTGGCGGCTCGACGGGCGCGGGCATGATATGTTTTTCCTGTCTATCGGGCATGTATCGCCGGTATTTTACAGCGTGCTTGCCCGCGCCGGCTATATAGACGTGAAAGCCTTGAATACTTTCCGCCGGTACGGCTCGCCGCTGCAGGGGCATCCCTCGTCCGAATGGAAAGTGCCCGGCGTGCATGTCGCTACCGGTTCCCTGGGACAGGGGCTTTCGGTGGCCTGCGGCGCCGCGCTGGCAAAGAAAATGAATCACGACCCGCACCTGGTGTATGCGCTCCTCGGCGACGGCGAAGCGGAAGAAGGGCAAATCTGGGAAGCGACCATGTTTGCCGCCGCCCGCAAAATCGACAACCTGATTGCTGTCGTGGACTGGAACGGGCAGCAGATTGACGGGCCGGTCAGCAAGGTGCTTAACACCGGCGACCTCCGGGAGAAATGGCAGGCCTTCGGCTGGGAGACCTTCGTGATGCAGGGCAATGACATGCCCGACGCGGTTCGCATACTGGGCCTGGCCAAGGCCGCTTCCGGCAACGGCAGGCCTGTTATCATCCTCTCAAAAACGGAAATGGGCTTCGGGGTCGATTTCATGCAGGGTACGCATGAATGGCACGGCAAAGCGCTCAACAACGAGCAGGCCGCAAAAGCCCTGGCGCAACTGCCCGAAACAGCGCTCGGGGATTTCTAATCCTTATATCCCCAGCCCGTCGGTAAAAGCGGAGGTGGCTTTCCGCTGAATAATGCGCGAATACGGCGGCACGCTGTACACCTGCCAGATATTCCCCCCGATAACGGAATCGTGCCCGACAGTAATACGCCCCAGAATAGTGGAGTTGGAATAAATAATCACATTATCTTCGATGATGGGATGGCGCGGCACGTTTACCGGCAGCCCGTTATTGTCCATCGTAAACCCCTTTGCGCCGAGCGTTACGCCCTGGTAAAGCCGCACGTGGTTGCCGATAATGCAGGTTTCGCCGATAACCACGCCCGTCCCGTGGTCAATACTGAAATATTCCCCGATTTCCGCCCCCGGATGAATATCGATACCGGTAGCGGAATGCGCCAGCTCCGTAATAATACGCGGCAATACCGGTATTTCGAGCAACAGTAATTTGTGCGCTATCCGGTAATACGTCATCGCCTGAATGGCGGGATAACAGAAGAGCACTTCGCTGTAACCGGTGGCAGCCGGGTCGCAGTCGTACACCGCCTTGATGTCCGTCGCCAGCAGCCGTTTTATTTCCGGCAGCTGGCCGATAAACGCCAGCGCCAGCTCCGGCGCATTCCCCGTATTGTTTTGACTGCCGAAGCTGCAAAGCGCCCGGCTGATTTGTTCGTTGAGCATGGCATATAACCGCTCCAGGCTGTTGTCCTGCGCCTCGCCGAAGAACCCCGGGAAGAGCGCCGCCTTCGCCGCATTCATGAACTCCACGATGCCGGCGATATTCGGCGGCAGGCATTCCGGCTGCGGAATGAATGCATATTCCGGCACACTTTCCTGCGCCAGCCGGACGGACGCCTGCTTTATAACCTCTATAACTGTTGGCATTGTTAGTTAATTACATTTGAAAGCGCAAAGATACAAACTTAATTGCATATATTAACAGCTAATAATTTTTCAGGGCTACCTGAAAATCCAAATTTTTCATGTAAATTTGTGCGCAAAATATACAGTGAAATTATGCCGAAAGTTATAAAAATCCGCCGGGGATTAGACATCTCGCTCAAAGGGAAAGCAGAAAAAGTACTTTCCAAAACAGCGAAAGTAGCGCATTATGCCGTGAAGCCGGTTGATTTCCCGCACCTGGTGCCAAAATTAACCGTGCGCGAAGGCGATACGGTACTGGCCGGCGCACCGCTGTTCGTAGACAAATACCTCCCCGAAGTGCGCTATGTATCGCCGGTGAGCGGCACGGTAACGGCGATTGTGCGCGGCGACAAACGCCGGCTCCTCGAAGTAACAGTAACCCCTGACGCAGAACAGCAACATTTGGCGCATCCGGTAATTGATTTGGCCACCTGCAGCCGCGAGCAGGTAGTATCGCTGATGCTGGAAAGCGGCGTGTGGCCTTTTCTCAAACAACGCCCTTTCGGCGTCGTGGCGCATCCCGGCGACCGCCCCAAAGCGATATTTATCTCCGGCTTCGACACCGCGCCTTTGGCGCCCGACATTGATTATGTACTGACCGGCGAAGGCGAAGCTTTTCAAAAAGGCATTGACGTGCTGCGCAAACTGTGCGACACCATCTACCTCGGGCTGAATGACCAGCTGGCGGCTATCAGCATTTTCCGCAAAACAAAGGGCGTAGAAACAAATACCTTCATCGGGCCGCATCCCGCCGGCAATGTAGGCGTGCAGATTTACCACATCAGCCCGCTGAATAAAGGCGAAAAGGTTTGGACTGTCGACCCGCAGCACATTGTTTCATTGGGGCGTTTATTCTTAAAAGGTATTTACGATGTCTCGAAAGTCATCGCCCTGGTAGGCTCCGAAGTAAAAAAACCCCGCTATTACCGCATGATTGCCGGCGCAGCCGTATCGTGCGTAGAGGAACATATTGTTAAAACAAACCGCCCCCGTTACATCAGCGGCAACGCGCTTTCCGGTACAAATATCGGCGCGGCCGGCCATTTGGGCTTTTACGACTCGCTGCTCACCATCCTCCCGGAAGGAGATAAATACGAATTTCTTGGCTGGCTCAATCCTTTGCGGCTGCACCGTTACAGCGTTTCACGCAGTTCCTTCTCCTGGATATTCCCAGACAGGGAATATGCCCTGGATACCAATATCAATGGCGGCGTACGCGCCTTTGTAGTCAATGGCGAATACGAAAAAGTACTGCCCATGGATATTTACCCGGTCTATTTGCTCAAAGCTATTTTAGCCTCCGACATAGATAAAATGGAACAGCTGGGCATTTACGAAGTACTGGAAGAAGACCTTGCGCTGTGCGAATTTGTATGCACTTCCAAAATACCCGTACAGCAGATTTTACGGAAAGGCATCGGGGAAATCTACGAGGAATTAAGAATTAAGAAAGGGGAATAAAGAATAATGAAATTTTTGCGGAACATAATAGATAAGGTAAAGCCGGCGTTTGAAAGGGGCGGGAAATTCGGCTTCCTGCATTCAACGTTCGAAGCATTCGAAAGTTTTATCTTTGTGCCGAACACCACCTCCAAATCCGGCGCGCATATCCACGACAGCAACGATTTGAAACGCACGATGACCACCGTGATAATAGCCTTGCTTCCCGCGCTGCTGTTCGGCATGTGGAACATCGGCTACCAGCGGCACCTGGCCTTTGGCGAAGCAATGACCGGCGGTGAAATGTTTACCTTCGGCTTCTTGAAAGTACTTCCGATTATCGTGGTGTCCTATGTAGTGGGGCTGGGCATTGAATTTGCATCGGCGCAACTCCGCAAGCACGAAGTCAACGAAGGCTTTTTGGTTACCGGCATGCTGATACCAATGATTGTGCCGGTCGATTGCCCCCTTTGGATGGTTGGGTTGGCCACTGCTTTTGCAGTTATCATCGGCAAAGAAGTGTTCGGCGGCACGGGGATGAATATTTTCAACCCTGCACTGCTGGCGCGGGCGTTCCTGTTTTTTTCCTATCCCTCGCACATGTCCGGCGGCACGGTATGGATTGCCGGCATGAAAGACGCCCCGGCTATGGATGCGGTTACCGGCGCTACGCCTTTGGCGCACGCAACGGCCGGCGAAATAGATAAACTTCCTTCGGCGTACGATATGTTTTTCGGGTTCATCCCCGGCTCTGTCGGCGAAACCTCCACCCTGGCTATCTTGATAGGAGCCCTCATATTGATTTATACCGGCGTGGCAAGCTGGAAAATTATGTTATCCTGCGTGGGCGGAGCGCTGGTTACAGGTTTTGCGCTGAATATTATCGGCGGCAATCCGTACATGAATATTTCCCCGTTCTACCACCTCCTGATGGGCGGCTTTGCATTCGGCACGGTATTCATGGCGACCGACCCGGTTACCGGCGCACAGACCGCTACCGGAAAATGGATTTACGGGTTTTTAATCGGCACGCTTACGGTGCTTATCCGCGTGTTCAACCAGGGCTATCCCGAAGGAATGATGCTGGCTATCCTGCTGATGAATGCTTTTGCCCCGCTGATTGACCATTACGTCATAGCCGCGCACATCCGCAGGCGCACGAAGCGGGGGCTGCAGGCAAAGGCGGTGCAATAACCATAAATAAAGAATTTAACGCGATGAATAAAAACAGCAATACTTACACGTTCCTTTATGCCACAGCGCTTGTGGTGGTGGTCGCTACTGCCTTATCCCTAACTTCGATGGGGCTGAAAAGCAGGCAGCAGAAAAACATTGAGGTGGAAAAGAAGCAAAACATCCTGCTGTCGGTAAATAAGGCGGAAGGCCTGGACACCGTGCCCAACAGGAGCGCATACATCGAAGAACTGTACCGCCGGTATATTGTAGAAGCCTGCCTTGTGGACGCCGACGGTAACAAAAAGGAAGGCGACGCATTTGCAATGAACATGAAAACGCAGTACGATATTATTAAAGCAATCAATGCTGCCGGCGTTACCGAAGAAGAGAAAGCCGGGTTGCGGCGTAAATTGTCATTGCCGGTGTTTGTATGCCGGAATGACGACGGCGCTTTGAAATATATTGTACCGGTATATGGTTTGGGCTTGTGGGGCGCTATTTGGGGCTACGTGTCGCTGGACGATGATTTCAACACGATATACGGCGCCATTTTCGACCACAAAGGCGAAACGCCCGGCTTGGGCGCGGAGATTGCGTTCCCGAAATTTTTCAAGCAGTTTGAAGGGAAACAGCTTTTCGAAAACGGGCAGTTCACCGCTATCCGCATCGTCAAGGGCGGCGCGCCTGCCGGCGACCGGCACGGGGTCAATGCAATCTCCGGCGGAACCATTACCAGCCGCGGCGTAGAAGAAATGCTGAAAAACTGTTTGACCGAGTACAAACCATTTTTTGAACAGCGGAAAGTGGATGTGGCGATGTGATGATGTGATACGCTTAATAACTTAATAATTTAATATCTTAAAATGGACGCTGAAAAGACAGGAAATAATACGGGGCTGTTATGGAAATTGTTTACCGCCCCGATAGGTAAAAATAACCCGATAACCGTTTTAATATTGGGTATTTGCTCGGCGCTGGCGGTAACGGTGAAGCTGGAATCCGCACTGGTCATGGGTTTGGCGGTAACGGTAGTAACCGGTTTTTCCAGCCTTATCGTCTCGTCGTTGCGTACTACGATTTCGCCGCGTATCCGTATCATCGTGCAGCTGGTTGTAGTGGCGACGCTGGTCATTATTGTTGACCAGGTGTTACGCGCCTACGCCTACAACGCCAGCAAGCAGCTGTCAATTTTTGTCGGACTAATCATCACCAACTGCATTATCATGGGGCGCATTGAAGCCTTCGCATTGGCCAACAAGCCCTGGCTTTCGCTGATTGACGGCCTCGGCAACGGGTTTGGCTACGGCATGATTTTGGTGATAGTCGCTTTCATCCGCGAACTGTTCGGCTCCGGCACGCTGTTGGGCTACCAGCTTATTCCCGACGGCTGGTACATTTCCAACGGCGGCTTTTATGAAAACAACGGCTTGATGATTCTGCCGCCCGCCGCCTTAATCGTCGTAGGCATTATTATATGGGTGCAGCGGAGCTTTTATAAAACGAATTAAACAGCAAACATGGAAAACATTATTAGCATATTTGTAAAATCTATTTTTGTAGATAACATGATATTTGCATTTTTCCTTGGCATGTGCTCCTACATTGCCGTGTCGAAAAATGTAAAAACCGCGATGGGTCTGGGGATGGCGGTTATCTTCGTGCAGGTGGTTACCTTGCCGATAAATTATTTATTGAATACCTACCTGCTGACGCCCGGCAGCCTTTCCTGGATTAGCCCCGAGCTGGCCGGTATGGATTTGAGCTTTTTGAGCTTCATTATTTTTATTGCCGTCATTGCCTCCATTGTACAAATCCTGGAAATGATAATAGAAAAAATCGCGCCGGCGTTATACAACCAGCTGGGCATTTTCCTGCCGCTCATTGCGGTGAACTGCGCTATCATGGGCGGCTCGCTGTTTATGCAGGAGCGCGAATACGCCGGATTGGGCGAAGCAACGGCGTTTGCATTAGGTTCGGGTATCGGCTGGTGCCTGGCGATTGTGGGTATAGCGGCTATCCGCGAAAAATTAAGTTACTCGAATGTGCCGGCGCCCTTGCGCGGCGTAGGCATCACGTTTATCCTGACCGGCCTGATGGGTATCGCATTTATGAGTTTCATGGGAATTAAACTGTAAAATTATAAACTTTCACAACCAATGAATATAGGCGTATTGGCAGCGGCATTAATCATCTTTTTAGTAATTGTATTGCTATTGGTATCGGTTTTACTGTACGTAAAAACGAAGTTCACGCCGCAAGGCCACGTTACCTTAAGCATTAACGAAGAAAAAAACATACCGGTTTCGCCGGGCGCATCGTTGCTCGCTACTTTGAGCGATAATAAAATTTTCCTGCCCTCGGCATGCGGCGGCGGCGGCACATGCGGCCTCTGCAAATGCCGTGTATTAAGCGGCGGCGGCGAAATCCTCCCAACGGAAACAGGCTTCCTCTCGCGGAAGCAGCAACAGGAAAGCTGGCGCTTAGGCTGCCAGGTGAAAGTGCGCGAAGACATGCGCCTGCACATTCCCGAAGAAATCCTGGGAATAAAAAAATGGGAATGCGAAGTAGTCAGCAACCGCAATGTCGCTACGTTTATCAAGGAACTGGTGATGAAATTGCCTCCTGGCGAACACCTGCATTTCCGCTCGGGCGGGTATATCCAGATTGATGTGCCGAAGTGCGAAATTGATTTCCGCGACATCCGGGTAGAGCCGGAATTTCAAGCGGACTGGGATAATATGAAATTGTGGGATTTGAAAATGAAAAACACAGAACCCGCTTTCCGCGCCTATTCCATGGCGAACTACCCGGCCGAAGGCGACCGGGTAACCCTCAACGTTCGCATTGCCACCCCGCCCTGGGACAAGGCGAAGAACGCTTTTGCCAATGTCAACCCGGGCGTGTGCTCGTCCTACCTGTATGCACGCCGGCCGGGTGACAAACTCACCATTGCCGGCCCTTACGGCGAATTTTTCCTGCGCGATACCGCCAATGAAATGATTTTCGTCGGCGGCGGCGCAGGCATGGCGCCGATGCGTTCGCACATTTTCCATTTATTCCGCACCCTGAAAACAAAGCGCAAAGTATCGTTTTGGTACGGCGCCCGCTCGCGGCGCGAAATATTCTATGAAAACGAATTTCGCGCTATCGAACAGGAATTCCCGAATTTCAAATTCACTATTGCCTTGTCCGAACCCAAACCGGAAGATAACTGGACAGGCCCCACAGGCTTTATTCACCAGGCGCTTTACAACCTTTACCTCAAAGACAATGACGCTCCCGAAGATATAGAGTATTACCTCTGCGGCCCGCCGGCCATGACGGCAGCCGTTACCGGATTGCTCGACAACCTTGGCGTTCCCGCAGAAATGGTACTGTTCGACAATTTCGGCAGTTAACTTCTGAATTTCGAGATTCCAAGATTTCAAGATTTAAGGCTGGCGCCAGCCTACTCATCACTCATCATTCATCACTCATAATTAAAAAAAAGTACTACCTTTGCACCCGGTTATTACACAGTGAACAGTTACCAGTAACCAGTAAACAATGCACAACCTGCTGTCCATAATCAATAACACCGTACCGCGACCTGCGACTGCCCTGTACGGGCGAATAATTATTCGCCCGTACTGCCAACCGGACTTCCCCTCCGGAAACCGTTGGGAGAGTGCACACACACACACACACACACATCCTTCTTTAATAGCCTTTATCCCGCAAGGGTGGGGGAGGGGGCGCCCGGCGCCTTGCGGCTTTCCCGCAACCCTGCCCGAGCGTCCGGGCGGCCTTGCGGAAGTTCCGGCGCCAGCCACTTGCGACTTTCGATTTGCGACTTGCGATTATTAAATCTTTAAATCCTTAAATCCTTAAATCATGAAACCTGTATTTAAAGCCGCTTACTGCCTGCTGCTGCTGGCCGCCGCCGGCTGTACAAGGGACAGCGACAGCGAAGATTCCCTTTTTATATTGCTGGATGAGGCTATTAAAAATAAGCCTTACTACGACCGGCAGAAGGAACAGCAACTGGCGGAAGCGAAACAGTTGCTGCATATCCAAAGCATCCTGCCGGTACAGGCTTACGATTTTAACCGCGAGATAGCGATGCAATACAGCAAATATATTATCGACAGCGCTATTTACTATACGCAGCAAAGCCGCAACATTGCCGCCGAAATGAACCGCCCCGCCCTGGTCGCCGAAGCCGACCTGCGCCTGGCGCACCTCTATTCCACCGCCGGCATGTATATTGAAGCAAAGAAAATTTTATTCGCTATCGACCGGCAGGAGCTTCCCCCGTCGCTGTTGCCGCTCTATTTTGAAACCTGCAGCAATTTCTACGGCTATTACGGGCAAAGCAACAACCAGGCGATAAATATCCGGTTGAACATCGCTTACCGCGACTCGCTGCTGGCCGTGCTTGACACCACCCTGCTGTCTTACAAAATTCACCATGCCGTAAAATTGTTTCACAGCGGGCAACTGGAAACGGCAGAACCTTACCTGCTGGAAATATTAAATCAGGTGCCGGGGGGCAGCCCCGACTATGCCATGGTGGCCTACTTGCTGGGAAAGGTATATAGCCGGCAGGCAAAGACCGGGCTGCAAAGAAAATATTTCGCCCTGTCGGCCATCACCGATATTCAAAACGCCCTGAAAGACCAGGACGCCTTGCAAAACCTTGCCATGAGCTATTATGAATCGGGCGATATGGAACGGGCTTACACGTATATGAAGTCGGCGATGGACGATATTGATTTCGGGAAAATACGTTTCCGCGTTATTGAGCTGGCGTCGCTCTATTCCGCCGTCAATACGGCCTACTTCACAAAAGCCATGCAACAGAAAAAAGAATTGCAACGCTACTTTTTACTGATTAGCCTGCTGGTATTCTTTTTAATTATTTCTATTTTTTACGTCTATCGGCAAATGAGAAGGGTCTCCAAAATAAAAAAAGAACTCTCCAAAACCAACCTTAAACTGACGGAACTGAACCAAAACATCAGCCAGGCCAATGAAAAGCTGCACAAGATGAATGCGCAACTGTCGGACGCCAACCACATCAAGGAAGAATATATCGCCCAATTTTTCGACATCTGTTCCGGTTATATTGATAAATTGGATACTTATCGCAAGATGCTGCATAAAAAGGCGGCCGGCAACCAGCACGAAGAGCTTTTCAAAATGCTGAAATCAACGACCCCGGTGGATGAAGAACGGAAAAAACTGTATGAAACATTTGACACCGTCTTTTTAAACCTTTACCCTTCTTTTGTGGAAGAATTTAATGCGTTACTTGCCAGTGAAGAGAAAGTGATGCTGAAACAGGGGGAACGGCTGAATACGGAACTCCGCATTTTTGCATTGATTCGGCTGGGCATTACCGACAGCGTAAAAATCGCCGGATTCCTGCGCTATTCTTTGAGTACCATTTATAATTACCGGACAAAAGCGCGAAACAGCGCCGTGGTCTCCCGCGATGCATTTGAAGAAATGGTCATGGGCATCGGAAACATTCAAGAGAAAAAATAAAACATTTCCTTTCTACTTTTACTACTTTTTTTTACCCTCCTGAAATAATTAAACATCTTTTTTAGGGCGGTTTAACTGTTTTATTTTACTACTTTTTCATTGCAAAAAAGAATTCCTGCGCTTTTCCTGTTTAACTTTGCGTTTACGAAGAGGAAATGTTTATTTAATGAGAAAGTCGTAAAAAAATAACATCGCATGATGCAAATCCCAAAATTATTAATTTTAACAACAACTTTATGAGAAAAAAAGTTTTTTATCGAGGATTATTCATCCTCTCATGCATTCTTTTTTCGCAGATGGCATTTGGGCAATCCTCCCAAATAACCGGGACGGTTTCCGATGCATCCACGGGAGAAGCGTTAATCGGCGTGGCAGTGTCCGAAAAAGGCGTCGCCAACGCAACGATTACCGACATTGACGGCCGGTATGCCATTACCGCCCGCCCCGGCGCAACGCTTGTCTTTTCGTATGTAGGATACGAAACGCAGGAAATAGCCGCCACCGGCGGGACCTTAGACGTAACGCTGCAACCAGGCGTTACGGCGCTGGATGAAGTCGTAGTCGTGGGCTACGGCGTACAGAAGAAAAGCGTGGTCACCGCAGCCATCAGCAGCGTAAAGGCCTCGGAACTGGAAAAAGTAGCGCCCAGCAGTATCGGCAATGTACTGAAAGGCCAGGTGTCGGGCGTAATCATCGTTACCGGTTCGGGGCAGCCCAATGATGATGCAACCGTTCGTATCCGCGGTATCGGCACCACCGGCACCAGCAGCCCGCTGTGGATTGTGGACGGCATGGCGGTGGACGGCGGCGTCCGCAATGTGAACCCCGCCGACATCGCCTCAGTGGAAGTATTGAAAGATGCGGCCTCGGCGGCCGTGTACGGCGCACGGGCAGCCAACGGCGTGATATTGGTAACTACCAAAACCGGAACGCTTGGCGCAAAGCCCCGCATCAGCTACGACATGAGCATCGGCTTCCAGAACCCGTGGCGAAAAAAAGCGGTGCTTAATGCGGAGGAATATATGGTTATCCACAATGAACTCCGCCTGAACAACGGCGAGCCGCTGCCATTCTCGGCCAAGGATATTGCCGATGCCCGGGCAGGCTTGACGCCCAATACCGACTGGCAGGACGAAGTATTTTACAGGAATGCACTGATGCATAATCACCAGTTAAGCATTGCGGGCGGTACGGAAAAATTATCGTACTACGTTTCGCTGGGCTATTTCGACCAGGACGGGATTATTGGCGGCAACTATGATGTGAGTAATTACAGCCGCTGGAATATCCGCAGTAATGCCACCTACGAAGTGTTTAACACCGAAAAGCAGCGCAGTTTCCTCAATAAAATAAAAATCGGCATTAATACGACTTACGGGCGCGCCAATTCTATCGGCGTAGGCAATAATGAGCAAGTTTACAGTTCGCCCTTGGGCGAAGCGCTGGTGCTGCCGCCTACCATGAGCGTGTACCTTCCGGAAGAAGAAGGCAAGGCGCTGCTGGAAAAACACCCCTACGCCATCACGAGCGAAGACGGACGGGTATATACGCCCTCGCCCAGCGGATTTAACGAACCCCGCAACCCGCTTGCCCATATGCAGGCGCCGGACAGGATATACAGCAATGAAGACAAATTTATAGGCTCTTTCTTCGGCGAATTGAATATCCTGAAAGGGCTGGTGTTTAAAAGTAATTATGGCTTCGACCTGGCGTTCTGGGGCAGCGACGGCTACCGTTTCCCGTATTACCTGGCCGACGTGTCGGCGCCACAGAATGAAGACCCGCTGAGGTCGGAAGCCTGGTCAAGCATGAACCGCGGCTATACGTGGCAAATCGAAAATACGCTGACTTATACCACCCAGATTGCCGATGTACACAACATCAATGTGCTCCTGGGGCAGTCTGCGCGGCATTACGGCGGACGCTCGCTCAGCGGCAACGGCTATGAGCTGATTGCCTACGACCCCGACATGGCGGTTATTAACTCTTCAAGAGCCGACCAGGAAAAAGGCGGACGGCGCAGCAGCGGCGGAACCTCCGCAAGCTCACTGGCCTCCTACTTTGCCCGCGTGGACTATAACTATGACGAACGCTACATGATTCAGGGCACGGTACGCCGCGACGGTTCCGACAAGTTCGGGCCGGGCAATAAATGGGGCGTATTCCCGTCCGTATCGGTGGGGTGGAACCTGACCAACGAGCCTTACCTGAAAGGGTTTTTACCCGAACTGTTCAACACCATTAAGCTGCGTGCCAGCTGGGGTGTGAACGGGAATGAAGCCATCGGGCAATTCAAATACATGAGCCTGATGGACGGCGGACAGAACTACTACTTCGGCGCCGGCAGTGCGGAAACTATGTACTACGGCATCAGTAGCGCCGGCGCCTCCAATGCCGAATTGAGATGGGAAGAATCCAAACAAACAGACCTGGGGATTGACCTCGCGCTGTTCAACAACGCCATCACCTTTACTTTCGACTGGTTCTCCAAACGTACCGAAGGCATGTTGGCCAATATGCCCATTCCGCGTTATGTGGGTTTAAATTCGCCGGTATATAATATAGGTGTGATGGAAAACCGGGGGCTGGAGTTTGACATGGGCTACAAAACCAATATCCATGGCCTAAACTTCGCCGTGAAAGCCAACTTCTCGTATGTGAAGAATACCCTGGTTGAAATGGGCAACGCCAGCGGCGAAAACTCCTGGGGCGGGCATAACCTGCTGGGTCTTGATAATTTTATCTTCCAGAAAAACGGCATGGTGAACCCCTTCTTCTATGGATACCGCGCCGACGGGATTATCCAAACCCAGGACGAAGCCGACGCATACAATTTAGCCTATAACCAAACCGCCGTGCCCGGCGATGTACGCTTCAAAAACCTTAACGGCGACGAAGTGATTGACGCCAACGACCGCGAAATGATTGGCAAGCCTGACCCCGACTGGGTATTTGGATTTACCCTCAACGCCGACTACAAAGGATTTGATTTTTATGCTTTCTTCCAGGGTGTGTGGGGCAATGATATTTTTATCGGCCCCTTCCGCACCGACATCAGCATGCAGAATTTCCCGGCATGGATTATGGATCGCTGGACAGGCGATGGTTCTTCCAATACCATTCCACGTCTTACAACCAATGACCCTAACCGCAACTACAGGGCGTCCGACCTGCTTCTCCGGGACGGTGCATACTGCCGCCTGAAAAACATACAGGTGGGATACACCCTTCCCAAACACATTACCCAAAAGGTAAGCGTGGAACGCCTACGCTTCTATGTGGGAGCCGACAATCTGCTCACTCTTACCGGTTACAAAGACGGTTTTGACCCTGAAGTGGGCGGCGGTGTGGACTACGGCAACTATCCGCACGCGCGGGTAATTACTTTCGGTGCAAACATAACCTTCTAACTATAATTATGAATACGATTATGAAAAAAACAGTTATATATATTTCCCTTTTGGGATTGATGATGCTGTGCGGAACCTCATGTAACGAGGATTTCCTCACCATATACCCCACCTCGCAAGTGGCAGCGGGCGCACCCGCTACGCAGGATGTCATAGACCAACAATTGGTATCGGCTTATCAAATCTTACTGTTAGATTCTTATGCCGACGGACAGTTGGTAAGCATAGCCACTTTTGGCGATGTGCGTTCCGACGATTTATACTGCGGTGGCGCTGATATGAGCGACCAGCCGAATTTGTACCGGCATTCGCAATACACCGTTACCGAGGTAAACCAGTTAGACGGTTATTGGGGTATTTACTACACCGGCCTGCAACGCTGCAATGCCGTGCTGCAATCGTGCAACAATGCAGTAGGCGTGTCCTCGTCGCTTCTCAACCGCCTGCGCGCCGAAGCTCTTACCCTTCGCGCTTACTATGTGCACCAGCTTTGGAAAGCTTTCGGCAACATCGTGTATTATGAAGAAACGCCGGGACCGCCCAACTTTGTGGCGCCCCAATATACGGCCGACCAGATATACGCCGAAATCATTGAAGACCTCAACACGGCTATTGCTACGGAAGACTTCCCGCTGGCCACCACCGGCGCCGACGCCGGCCGCATCAACAAAGCCGCCGCCATGATGACTAAAGCCCGTGTAGTGATGTACCAGAATGACCAAACCCGTTATGCAGAAGTGCTGGCAGATATGAAAATCATTATCGAAAGCGGGGAGTATGACCTGATACGCACCAGCGCCGACGCCAAACTGACAGCTAATCCCATCACATGGATGTTCCTGCGCGAAGGCGAATTTTGCAAGGAATCCATCTTTGAATCCAATCAGTTGCCTGAAGGAAAAAGCTGGGGCAATTCGTGGGCTGGCTATGGCAACTACCTGCCGAAATGCGCCGGTCCAAGAGACCTCAACGACCCCACTAAAACGTTCGACGCCGGATGGGGGCTGTTCACCGTGCAGCGCGGCACGTTTGAACGCATATTCAACGAAGCCGGCGATGTACGCAAAGAAGCCAGCGCCATTGAATGGGCGTCGGGCGCATATAGCGGAAGTTTCCAACAAACAGGTTTGTTCATGGGTAAATACGCTGCACGTACGGGCTACAACAAAAACACCACCGGCGACGCCGCGTTGAACTACGAAAACAACATGCGTATCTACCGGTTGGCCGAAGCCTACCTGAACGTTGCCGAGTTGAGTTTCTACGAAAATGGACAGGGCGCTGCACAATCCTACTTGGACGCTATCCGTGCACGCGCTTTCGGCGATAATGCGCATTCCATACCGGCCACGCTCGAAAATATCAAACTCGAACGCCACCGCGAACTCTTCGGCGAAGGACAACGGTTTTGGGATTTGATACGCTGGGGAAGCGACGAAACGGGAAAAACCACCGCCCAAGTCCTCTCGGTGAATGACCCGGCAAACTTTATGAACCGTACATGGGAAGATTGGAAAAAATACCTGCCCCTTCCCAAAGCCGAACTCGACAAAACCAAGGGTACGGAATATGAACTGCAACAAAATCCCAACTGGCAGTAAACAACAAATACGTTATTTAAAAAACATACGATTATGAAAATAAAAAATATATTTCAATTAAGATTTTTCTTCCTGCTCCTTATTGTAGGGGTAACAGGATTCGCTTGCAATCCTGCGGAAGACGACCGCTATACGTTGGGTGGCGAAACCATCGGCCTGCCAGCCGACTGGACGGTAACCGCGATAGATAACAACAACGAAGTAGTAGTAAGCTATGCGCCGCTCGACAACTTCATTGACGGCACGAACGTGCTGGCCGTGCAGTTCAACTGCCCGGAAGCCGGCATCAGCTTTGTGGTGAAAAAAGGCGACCCTGTGGCGCCGAAAAGCACTAAAGTATATCGTGGCGGTGATTATGTGCTCTACGTAGCAGCCATTACCCGCGCCGGCGCAGGCACGCCGAAAGAAGTGCCTTTCACGGTAACAAAAAACCTGCTGCTCGAAACACTCAGCGAAGCGGTTTTGCCGGAAACCGTAACATTTAACCTTGATGACGCCGGCCACAAAGAAACTTTCTATAAAGGCGAACTTTATATCGAAAGCAGCAGTTTCATTACCCTCGAAGGCGCACTGGCCAGTGATGACGTCATTGTAAACCTTGATTTCTTTTCGAGAGAAAATACCACTACCGTAAAATTCTTGGGCGAAAGCGGGGTATACAGCATGTACTGGAATCCTGTTCGCAAAAACGTGATTATTGAGCCCACGGCGCCTATAGAAGCCGCTAATGGTTATTATGTGTTTACAGGCCCCGGACTGGGCTATCCGACCACCGTGTCGTCGGATGACATTAAAGCAGCCTACGGTGCAGGCGAAGGACGCTACACCACATGGTGGGAGCCGGGCAACAGTATCCGCAGCCGCGTGGTTATGCGCCGGATTGGCGACGACACGTATCAAGCAACCGTATGTATTAACACAGGCGCAACATTCAAACCCTTCTCCAATGCAAATTGGGGAAACGATGTGTTTGCCGCACAAAACTGCACTTTTTCCGGTTCGCTCATCCTTAACGAAAGCGGCGACTGGTCGCCCAATGAAAACTGTGACAAAGAGGCCTACTATCGCTTTGTCCTTAATGCAGCCCAAAAAACGGTTGAAATAAGAAAGGTAAGCGCCACCGGCGAAGTGTTGCCCGATGACATCCCCGAAGAGCCCGAAGAACCTGTAACCCCGCCGGCAGAAGATAGTCCCGAAACCATCAACTTTGCGGCCTTTACGCAGGAAGAAGTAGATGGTGAAAAAGTGAGCGTGCTCGCAAATAAACAGCTTGAAAAAGACTTTGAATACACCCTCGTGGGCAGCATCGAAAACGCAGAAGCCCTCTTTAATGTGGACTTCTTTGAACGTACGGCACTCGGCAAAGTGAAATTCACCGGTGAAACCGGCGAATATACGTTGTATTATAACGCTGTTCGTAAAAACGTCATCATCGAAGCAGCCGACCCGCAAGCGCCCGGTTACCTCCTGATAACCGGCGTAGGAATGGGATATCCTACTAAAGTAACCGCTTCTGAAATCAACGCCAAATACCCTGGCAATGGCATTGCGACCCTCGACAACTGGAATTTCGACAACGTAATGGAGTATATCCTGATGCGCAAAACGGGCGACAATACCTACCAGGCCACCGTGATGATTCCATTTAGTAAAAAATACTGGTGGGACGGCGGCCCCTATGTATCGTTCAAGGTGTACACGCAGAAAAATACCGACGCAGCATACGAAATGGGTATCGGCTATTTTACAGGCGGCATTACCGGCGATATCAATGCCGGCATTATCACCGAGCTGCTTGATGGCGACGGCAACCTGGACGTGAATGCACAGTTCTCGCCGGTTACCGTCCGTATAACGGTTAATACAAGCGCCAAATCAATGACGATAAATACACACACATTATGATGAAAATATACGTTTACTTCTTTTTATTTGTAGCGCTTTGCGCAGGGTGTGCCGGCGGCGGCAACGGTGACGGGAAAAAAGAAAATACCGGAAACGGCTTTGTCCCCGAAGGCTACACCCTCGTGTGGAGCGATGAATTTGACGACACGCCCAACGGCCTGCCGAGCAACGAATGGTGGTTTGAAACCGGCAACAGCGGCTGGGGCAACAACGAACCGCAATATTACGTCGACCGCGTGCTGGGAACTGACACGGTGGCCAAAATCAAGGACGGCAAACTCACCATCACCGCCTGCAAGCTGGCCGAGCCTTACGCCGGCAGCCAACCCAATCCGGGTGCGGAAATCATCTCGGCACGCATGAATACCGGCAAGGCATGGACATATGGTTATTTCGAGATGAAAGCCCTGCTCCCCGGCGGACGCGGCACGTGGGCGGCCTTCTGGATGCTGCCGAAAAATTTCCAGTCATGGCCGCTCGACGGCGAAATTGACATCATGGAATATGTGGGCTACCGCCCCGACGTAACGCAGGCTTCCGTACATACCGACGCCTACAACCATGTAGCAGGTACCGAAAAAACCGCCACCCGCTCCGCGCCGGGCGCCGAACGCAAGTTCTATACCTACGCCCTGCTGTGGACGGAAGACGTTATCAAGGGTTACTTCGAGGGGCGCGAGTATTTCTCGTTTGCCAACGACAGGGCCGGCGACAAACGCACCTGGCCGTTCAATGAACCGTTTTACCTGAAGCTGAACCTCGCCATCGGCGGTAACTGGGGCGGCTCGCAAGGCATTGACGACGCTATTTTCCCATCGAAATACGAGATAGATTACGTGAGAGTATATCAGAAGAATTAATAAGCAGGAATTATGAATTATGAGTTAATAAGACAACAATTGAAAAACTGCCGGCTGCTTACTGTTGCCTGTTTACTGGCTACTGCTCTCTGCTTCCTGGCAACCGCCTGCTCGGAAAACAAAAAAGGCGGCGGCGATGATACGGAGAACGGCCACGATGTGTCGGTGTACCTCACCGTCCGCCACAGCAACATCCGTTTGACGGAACAAAACGGCATCAGCTTCTCCGATGCGCCGGCAAGCGGATTAACCGTTACGCTTGATACGGCCGACGTAAAGCAGGAAATCGAAGGCTTCGGCGCAGCGCTCACCGGTTCGTCGGCCTGCCTGATGAAAAACATGACCGGCGCCGCCCGCCAGAAACTGCTGAAAGACCTGTTCACCGAAGAAGGCATTGATATGAAATATATGCGCCTGTGCATCGGTACGTCGGACTTCTCGCTGGGGAACTACACCTATTGCGACGACTGCTCGCCCACCGACCTGAGCCATTTCGGCATCCCCGAGCTCGACCGGCGCGACCTGCTGCCCGTGCTCAAGGAAATCCTCGCGCTGCAGCCGCACATGCGCCTGCTCGGCAGTCCGTGGACAGCCCCCGCGTGGATGAAAACCAACAACGCGCTCTATGGCGGTTATTTCAAGACCGACCCCGCGGTGTATAACGCCCTGGCGCAATATTTCGTCAAATATGTGCAGGCCTACGCCGCCGAAGGCATCACCATTGACGCCATTACGCTGCAAAACGAACCCTGGCACGAAATCAACACCTACGCCACCATGAAAATGGAGCCGAACCAGCAGCGCGACGTGGTGCGCGATTACCTGGGGCCGCAGTTTGAAGCGGAGGGCATCGCTACGCAGATACAGATATGGGATCATAACTTCGGCGAAGTGCAGTATCCGCTTGCCGTGCTTGCCGACGCCGATGCCAGGAAGTATGTCGATGGCGTGGCGTTTCACGGTTACAGCGGCTCGCCTGCCAACCTCGACCAGCTCATTGCCGAGTACCCCGGCATGCCCATCTACTTCACCGAGCAGTCGGGCGGCGGCTGGAACACCGACGACCCTGTCGGGAACATGCTTTATTACATGAAGGATTTTATTATCCCTACCATCAACCGCGGCTCGCGCAATTTCCTGATGTGGAACCTTGCCCTCGACCTCAATGCAGGTCCCAAAGTGGAAGGGCTGGGCGGCTGCGGCGACTGTCGCGGCGTGGTGACCATTCAGGGCAACAGCTATCGCGTGAACGAGGAATATTACCTGCTGGGGCATTTCTCCAAATTCGTGAAAGCAGGCGCACACCGTATTGGTTACACGCTCTCCGCCGCCAGGCCGGATAATGTGGATTTCTCTACATTCCTCAACCCCGACGGCTCGAAAGTCGTGGTTGCCGTGAACCAGTCCGGCGCAGCGCAGACGTTTACCGTACGCACCGGCAACAAGCTTTTCAGTTATACCCTGTCCGACCAGTCCTCCGTAACACTTATAACTAAGAATTATGAATGATGAATTATGAATTATGAATGATGAACGAATGGGCGCATGTGCATATCAATACTGGAATGCGTATGTATCCTGCACTGGAATGCGTATGTATCCTGCACTGATATGCGTATGTATCATGCACTGATATGCATATGTATCCTGCACTGATATGCGTATGCATATCAATATTGACCGGACGTCCGCCCAGGCCGGGGCAGGGTGACCGCCGGCCGTGCCGGCGCTCCCGTCATCCCATTAACACATTAATACATTAACACATTAAACAATTAATCACATTATGAAAAGACTTTTTTCCCTCCTGCTGGTTGCCGCTTGCCTGTATGCCTGCAAGCCGGCGGAAACCCCGCAGTTTGTCCGCATCGACGGGCACGATTTGATTACGCCTTCCGGCGAAAAGCTGCTTATCAAGGGCACCAGCCTCGGCAACTGGCTCAACCCCGAAGGATATATGTTCGGTTTCAGCAAGACCAACTCGGCGCGCTTTATCAACGAAATGCTGTGCCAGCTGGTGGGGCCCGACTTTACCGCCGAATTTTGGCGGCAGTTTAAAGACAGCTATATTACCCGCGACGACATCCGGTTTATTGCCTCCACCGGCAGCAACACCATTCGCCTGCCGTTCCACTACAAGCTCTTCACCGACGAGGACTACATGGGCCTGACGGCGGCGCAGGACGGCTTTGCCCGTATCGACTCGGTGGTGAAATGGTGCCGCGACGAAGGGCTGTACCTTATCCTTGACATGCACGACGCGCCGGGCGGCCAAACCGGCGATAATATCGACGACAGCTACGGCTATCCCTGGCTGTTCGAGAGCGACGAAAGCCAGGCGCTCTATGGCAGGATATGGCGGCGCATTGCGGATTACTACAAAAACGAGCCGGTCATTTTGGGTTACGAATTGTTTAACGAACCCATTGCGCCCTACTTCGGCGACACGGTGCAGCTGCTCAACAGCCGGCTGGAGGAAGTGTACAGGATGGGCACGGCGGCTATCCGCGAAGTGGACGCCCACCACATTATCCTGTGGGGCGGCGCACAATGGAACGGTAATTTCCGTCCGCTGTCGCTCTCGCCCGCCGACCCGCAAGTGATGTACACCTGTCACCGCTATGGCGGCGCTCCCACGCCGGAAGCCATCACCCACTTCATCAATTTCCGCGACAGCGTGAACCGCCCGATGTACATGGGTGAAATAGGCCACAACAGCAACGAATGGATGGCGGAATTTTGCCGCACGATGGAAACAAACAATATCGGCTGGACATTTTGGCCATACAAGAAAATAAACGCCTCGTCGTTTGCAGGCATTACGCCGCCTGAAAACTGGAACACTATCGTAGCTTTTTCCGAAGCGCCGCGCACTACCTACAAGGAAATCCGGGACGCCCGTCCTGACATGGCCGCAGCCCGAAAAGCATTAACCGATTTCATCAAAGCCTGCCGGTTTGAAAATAATGTTATTCATACCGGCTATATCGAAGCGCTGGGGCTGCGAACCGCGAACTGAGCGTTCTTAACCCTTACGCCAATTAATCACATAAATAATTAATCACATTAGCACATTAAACATTATGAAACGTCTTTTTATCCTCCTCCTCTGCGCTGCCGCTTTGCCGCTTTTTGCGCAGACTCCTGTCTACCTCAACCCCGCCGCCGCGCTGGAAGACCGCGTGGAAGACGCGCTGCAGCGCATGACGCTCGAAGAGAAAGTAGCCATGCTGCACGCGCAGTCGAAATTCAGCTCGCCGGGCGTGCCGCGCCTCGGCATTCCCGAGAACTGGACCAGCGACGGCCCGCACGGCGTCCGCGTGGAAGTGATGTGGGACGAATGGTACGGCGCGAACTGGACGAACGACTCGTGCATCGCCTTCCCTGCGCTCACTGCGTTGGCGGCGTCGTGGAATCCGGAGATGGCGGTGCTGTACGGCAAAAGCATCGGCGAAGAAGCGCGCTACCGCAATAAAAACGTGCTGCTGGGGCCGGGCGTAAATATTTACCGCACGCCGCTCAACGGGCGCAACTTCGAATATATGGGCGAAGACCCCTTTCTGGCGGCGCAAATGGTCGTACCCTATATACAGGAAGTGCAGAAAAACGGCGTGGCGGCCTGCGTGAAACATTTTGCCTTAAATAATCAGGAAGTCGACCGCGACCACATTAATGTGCAGGTATCCGACCGCGCGCTCCATGAAATTTACCTGCCCGCCTTCAAAGCCGCCGTGCAGCAGGGCGGCGCCTGGGCAATCATGGGCGCTTACAACCAGTACCGGAACCAGCACTGCTGCCACAACCGGTACCTGCTTAACGATATTTTGAAGCGCGACTGGGGTTTCGACGGCGCAGTGATTTCCGACTGGGGCGGCGTGCACAATACCGGACAGGCCATCGCCAACGGGCTGGACATGGAGTTCGGCACCTGGACAAACGGCATGGACTGGGGAAAAAGCGACGCCTACAGCCACTATTACCTTGCGCAGCCGTATTTGCAACTGTTGAAATCCGGACAGGCCGATGAAGCCGTCTTGAACGATAAAGTGCGCCGCATCCTCCGGCTGGTGTTCCGCACCACGATGGCGCCCAGCCGCCCCTACGGCTCTTTCGGCACGCAGGAGCACGCCGGGGCGGGACGCCGGATTGCCGAAGAAGGCATCGTGCTGCTGCAAAATAACCGGAACGTCTTGCCGGTGGATTTGTCGAAGACAAAAAACATTCTGGTCGCAGGCGAAAATGCCGTAAAGCGCATGACCGTGGGCGGCGGCTCGTCGTCGCTCAAGGCGAAGTACGAAGTATCGCCCCTGGCGGGCATCCGGGCGCGCGCCGGCAATGCCGCCCGGGTAACCTATGTAAAAGGCTACGAATCGCCGGCGGAACGCGAGCAGGATGTGCAGGACGCGAAAAACCCGCAGACAAAAAACATTGACGCCAAAGCGCTCCGCGACGAAGCGGTGAATGCCGCAAAGCAGGCAGACGTGGTGCTGTTCATCGGCGGGCTGAACAAAAACGCCGGGCAGGACTGCGAAGGCGCCGACCGCGCCGGGCTGGAACTGCCCTACGAACAGGACCTGTTGATAGCCGAACTGGTAAAAGCCAACCCGAATACGGCGGTAATCATCCTCAGCGGTAACGCCGTGGCGATGCCCTGGGTCGCGCAGGCGCCCGCGATTGTGGAAGCATGGTATAACGGCACCGAGGCCGGAAACGCCCTCGCCGCCGTGCTGTTTGGCGATGTGAACCCGTCGGGGAAACTGCCCTTCACCTTCCCCGTGCGCTTGCAGGACAACAGCGCCCACGCCGCCGGCGAGTACCCGGGCGACGGCAGGGACGTTATCTACCGCGACGATATTTTTGCAGGCTACCGCTGGCTGGACAAGGAAAAAATCAAACCCCTCTTCGCCTTCGGGCACGGATTAAGCTACACCACCTTCCAATACGGCAAAGCCGCGGCCGATAAAAGCAGTATCGCCGCCGGCGAAACCCTCACCATTACCCTGCCGGTAAAAAACACCGGCGCGCGCGCCGGCGCTGAAGTGGTGCAGCTATACATCAGCGACAAAAAATCTTCCCTCCCCCGCCCGCCAAAAGAACTCAAAGGGTTTAAGAAAATCCGCCTGAACGCCGGAGAAGAACAAACCGTAACCTTCACCATCGACCGCACGGCGCTGCATTTTTACGACGACGCCAAAGGCGCGTGGACAGCCGAGCCGGGCGAATTTGAAGCGCACATCGGCAGTTCCTCAGCCGATATCCGGGATACAGTCACATTTTATCTGAAGTAAAAAGCAAAATAAGAAAAAATCACTGCCTTTGCAAAAAACGCCATTCTTATGAGTTACTTCGACAAAACAAAAGAACGCGCGCTAATCTCGCCGGATTACGCCCTGAAGCGCTTGTTGCGCAACAAAGCCAACTGCGACGTGCTGGAAGGCTTCTTGAGCGAATTGCTCGGTGTCGCCGCGACATCAAGGTGAAAAACATCTTGGAGAGCAAAACCAAAGCCGCCTCCAAACCGAAGGCGGCTTTCTTTTTGGCCTTGGCGGAAATCCTTCCGGCTAACGCGTGCCGCCGGCCCACCACACGTTTTCGGTATACACATACTGGCCGTTGCCGTAGGCCGCCTGCACGGCGGGGTTGGTGGTGACGTCGCCGGCGCCGTAGCCGCAACGCAGCGGGAACTT
>JAISLK010000034.1 GCA_031290935.1 Prevotellaceae bacterium
GCGCCATTGCCACCACCGGGCAGACGATATGCGCCGGCGACGCCGCAGCCGCCATTACCGGCACCACGGCAGCCTCCGGCGGCGACGGAACGATTACCTACCAGTGGGAGCACAACGGCGCGGACATCTCCGGCGCCACCCTGGCCAACTACACCCCCGCCGGCACTTGCACCACCGCCGGCGTGCACACCTTTACCCGCTGGGCGCATGACGGCACGTGCAACACCGGATGGGTGCAGAGCACCGGGCAGTATGTGCTCACCGTAATTGCCCCGGGCAAGCCCGCCGCACCCACGCAGGACGGCCCGCAGTGCGAAGGCGTGGTGGTTACCTTTACCACCGCCACCGTAGCCGGCGCCACCGGCTATGAATGGAGCGGTTTTACCTCCGGCTCCGGCACCAGCAAGAACACCGGCAACTTCGCCGGCGGCACCTACCAGGCGCGCACCAGGGCCTACACCACTGTTAACGGCGTTACCTGCCACGGCGCATGGTCGGACTACACCACCGGAATCGTCATTGCCCTGCCCGGCGTGCCGACCCTTACGCACAACGGCCCGACGTGCGAAGGCACCGGCATTACCTTTACCGCTACCCCGCCCCCCGACGCGACCGACATTGAATGGTACAACGACGTATCCGGCACCGGCCTCACCAAGACCTCCGGCACCGCCCAGGGTAACTATTCGACGAGGGCCAGGGTGTATACTGCTGTCGGCGGCAAGACCTGCTACGGTGAATATTCTACGCCTGTTACCGGCACCGTGATAGCCAAGCCTATCCTGACGCTCACTTCCGGCAACAACGCCCAGACGGTTACCGTGAATACACCTATCAGCAAAATTGTATATAACATAGGTAATCTAACGTCGCTCGCCCTCCATCATGACACTTTCCCCGGACTAAACGTTAACCACGTCGGCTCGGCCGTGGAGCTAATCGGGAGCCCCAGCACAGCCGGAACGCACGTATATGGTGTCGAGGTGCGGAATGAAGCCTGCACGGTAACTGCAAGCGGCACGATAACGGTGTTAGCGCCGCAAACGCCGCCCAGCGCCGGGACAAAGACCTACACCTGCGGTGCGCAGACCTGGAGTGAGCCTCTCAGGATAGCTGCCTGCGACAAAACCTCTTTCAATAGCAGTAATACTTCCCCTGATTGCCGCAGTAATACTTATAACAGTATAAAGTACTTTTATTACAACTGGGCGTATGTGAATGCCAATAAAAATACCATGTGTCCTGACCCCTGGCGTGTGCCGACGAACAGTGAGTTCAGTACGCTGCTCGGTTGCCTGGGTACATCCAGTACTAACGGGAAATATTATCCCGAGTCCTCTACCTGGGGCGGCGCGCGTGCCGGCTACGCTTACGGCAGTTCTATGACCAATGTGGGCTCGTACGGCTACTATTGGTCTTCTACGGAGTACGATACTAGCAACGCGTACTACGTGTACTTCAATACGAGCAGTGCGTATACTAACTACACCTCCAAGACCTACGGGTTCCAGGTCAGATGCGTGAAGTAGTCGCAGGAACTTTTTAGATTTTAAGTTTTAATTATTGCCACCCGCCCTGCGCAGCGGGCGGGTGGTTCAAAAAAATAAAAAAATGACCAAGCAGGAAATCATCAATTTTGAACAGGCCGCCAACGGCGCGACCATCACATTGGTAAAAGAGGGGCTATTCTGGCGGGCGTATGAACAAAGCGCCTATTTGTTCACCAAACTTTTTTGGCCTGACCTGAAAGTGAACGGCGGATTTGTGAAAGCGGCAGGACAGGAGGTCTATTACGTAGGCTTCCCCGACGCTTCGCTACAGGGGAAAGTGCTGGACAAATTGCCGGAGGTGCCCGGCAGCCGGCTGCTGGAGCGGCGCGACAATATGGTGGTGATTACCGGCGTGCCGGCGATTGATGGTTTTGAGGCATGGAAGCAGTCGTATGTCTTGTTGCGTAATCAGGCAAACGAGCAGATGCAGCCGTTCTACGGAAAGCTGCCGCTGTACAAGGCGGTGTACGACTTTTTTCAGGAAATGGTCAATCTCACGCGGCATTTTCCAAAAGATTTACAGTACACGCTGGGCGATAAAATTATTAACCATGCGCTGGAAATGAACCAGTGGCTTTACCGTACGCTGCATTTGCCCAAAACATCGGATGACTATGCCGGCATGAAAAACAGGAGTATTGAGCGCATCGAGGAACTGCTGGAAACGGTGCGCTTTTTGTTGAGAACATCTTTCGATATGAAGTTATATAATGTAGAACGTTTTGCCGGTGTGTCTGCGCGTGTGGACAGTATCGGCAAACAATTAGCAGGATGGAAAAAAACGCATTAGCCCGGGTAGGATTTGTTACGGCAAACCGAAAGGCTTTTAAAGTTCGGTAATTCACCGGAGGACTTAAAAACTCAAAGTTAAGAACTGAAAACTAAAAGAGATGAAGAGCGAGATGAATATAGCAGGCAAATTACACCAGTCTTGGCGGTTCTTTAGTTTGTCCGGTCGTAAAAGATGGCATTGGTTAAAGGAGATTAGTGCCACAAGTTTAGTAATTACTAAAACACGCATGGGCGGCGCGCTTGCCGGCAACGCTAACGGCAGTTCTATGAACAATGTGGGCTCGAACGGCAACTATTGGTCTTCTACGGAGAACGATACTAACAACGCGTACTACATGAACTTCAATACGAGCAATGCGAATACTAACAACACCAACAAGAACAACGGGTTCCAGGTCAGATGCGTGAAGTAGTCGCAGGAACTTTATTAAATGTGCAAAAGATGCGTAACGGATTATTGAAAGATGTTTTTGTAGCTTATTACGGCGCTCGTAAACACAAGCGCAATACGATAAACCAACTGAAATTTGAACTGGATTTGGAAATGAATCTTCAACAATTGCACCACGATATTTTGTACCGCGCCTACGAACCGCGTCCGTGCGTGGCATTTATTGTCGAGAAGCCGGTGAAGCGCGAAGTATTTGCCGCCGATTTCCGCGACCGCGTAGTGCATCATTTGATTTTTAATTACCTGAACCCGGTGCTGGACGGGCGTTTTATTTACGACAGCTATTCGTGCCGCACGGGCAAAGGCACCCTGTTCGGCATCCGGCGGCTGGAACATCATTTCCGCAGTTGCAGCCAAAACCATACCCAACCCTGCTATGTAATGAAAATGGATCTAGAAGGGTATTTTATGCGGATGGACAGGCATCTGCTATGGGGATTGCTCCGGCAACATATCGAAAAACGGCACAAACACTGGCAAACAGTGCCGCTGGATATACTCTTTTACTTGATAGAAAAAACGCTCTTCATCGACCCCACGCAGGATTGTATTTTCAAGACCCCGCGTGCATCGTGGAACGGGTTGCCGCCGAGCAAAAGCCTCTTCCATTCGCCTAAGGACTGCGGGCTGCCCATCGGCAACCTCACCTCGCAACTCTTCAGCAACGTGTACCTGCATGAGCTGGATAAATTTGTACTGTACCGTTTGGGCTGCAAATATTACGGGCGTTATGTAGATGATTTCTATTTGCTCGGCCGCACGCCGGAGCGGCTGTACCAATGGCGGGAGGATATAACCTGTTTCCTCCTCGAGCAGCTGCACCTGCGGGCGCATCCGCGCAAGTTTTATTTGCAGCACTATTCAAAAGGCGTGGCATTTTTGGGCGTAGTAATATATCCGTACCATACAACTATCGGCCGGCGGATACGGAAAAACTACTATGCCTCGCCGCCTGAACGAAAACAGTTGTACCATGCGTTTTTTATGCACCACAATGCTTTTGGAATGAAAAAATACGAGAATTCCCAACCGCCTTGACTGCATTTCGGCGCTCTTCCAGCCAATTTCAACTTACAATTAAACATTAACCGCTTCCTGAACAGGGGGCATAAAACAATAAAATTATGGCAAATGAAAAAAACAGTGTAATGGTAGAATTGTACGATTTAACCATTACGGACAGGAAAGACGACCGGTTCGGTCGCACAGTAACAACCAAATCGTTAAAAGAAGACGATTTAATCCACCTCGCCGTCTCGCGGCGCACGGATTTGAACCCCTCGACCCTCCGCTCGTCGCTGAACATCCTCAAGGAAGTAGCGATCGAAGAGCTGGCCAACGGCGCGTCGGTGTACTTCGGGCTCGGGTACTTCAACCTGCTGGTGAACGGCGTGTTCGTCGGCGACCACGCGCCCTGGGACCCCTCCAAACACAGCCTCCACGTGAAAGCCACCCCGATAGCAGAAGTACGCAATGTGATAAAGAACATTCATGTCAACGTACTGGGCATGGCGCAAAGCGGGCTGTTCATCAACAGCGTCTTCGACGTAACCTCCGGCGAGGAGAACACGCGGCTGACGTCCGGCGGCGGGGTCAACATCAGCGGCAGCAAAATCCGCATTGCCGGCGACGACCCCTCCAACGGCATTTACCTCACCGAGCAGCACACCGGCGTGATAGCGCACCTCGCCGCCACGGCGGTCATTGTCAACGAGCCGTCCAAAGTATCATTCATCGTCCCCGCCGCCCTCCCCTCCGGCGACTGGAAGCTGAGCCTGACGACGCAGTTCTCGAATAACCAGACCCTGCTGAAAGAGCCAAGGACGTATGTATTTGATTATGTATTGACGGCCTAAGCCGGTACGATTCGGTCGCACCGTCCGGTACGATTCGGTCGCACCGCCCGGTGCGATTCGGTCGCACTGCCCGGTACGATTCGGTCGCACCGGGCAGCAGCCTTAAATCTTTAAACAAACGCCGCCCGCACGAAAGTGCGGGCGGCCCCCATCCGTCAATCTTTACAGGGCATTATTTCCATGTAGAAAGGTTTTGATACCGTTATTTGCCGGGATATCCGACCGGTTGCCCCAATAGCGGTGTTCCGTTTTTGAGGTTGAGCAGGGAAGTCAGTTCTTCTTTTTTTATCATGCCCAGGGCTACTGTGGCCAAGCCTTCCGAGGCGGCGTACAAATATACGTTCTGGCTGACATAGCCTACGTCTGTGGCTGAGTAAAATGTCCTGCTGGCTTCGTCAAACCGCGATAGTTTGTCGAAATTGGCCACAAATACCAATATCACCGGAGCTACTTCTACAAAGGGCTGCCGGCCTACGTTCTTGCGGTTATCGGCGGTTGATTTCTGTATCAGTTTATTCGCCGCGGCATCGTAGAAATACACGCCGGTTTTCAAGAACACATAAATATCTATTTCCCGGCTATCCCCCGCCGAAGGTGCGGTGCGTTTGCCATCGGTGCGGTTCACGCCATTAGCCGCCCACAATAAATTGGACAGTTGCTTTTGCGTTAATTCCTGTGCGGAAAATGAGCGTCCCGTGCGGCGGGCATTCAGGGTTTCCATTAAAGGTTTCCCTCCGGTGGTTTGCGGTTTCGGCAATGCGATGTCCTGTGCGGCTAACGTTCCCGAAACAAATAATAAGATAATGGTGGCAATTTTTTTCATGATTTGATATTGTTTAAAATTTCATTCGTTAATGATAGGATACGACTTTCCGTTTTCCATCTACAAACATTACGATAAAAGCGTCCGCGTAGCCTATCTTGCGCAACTCTTTCAGCAATTGGTTTGCTTCCTTCAGCTGTTTGAAGCGTCCGATAGTAAAGCGGGTAAAGGCGTCGGGGAAACTGCCGTAAAAAATCTTGTATTGCGGATATGTTTCCCTTGCCAGCGTTAAATAGCTCCAGTTCGGATATTCTTTATTGGCTAAGATTTGTACGCTGTATTCTACGCCGGCGCCCCGTTCCAAATCCAGTACAATATTTTCATCGATAACAATGTCTTCATTGACTGCGGGCGTAGCGGGTTTCATCGTTAAATCCAGCCGCTGTTTTTGCATCGCCACGCGGTCGCCGGTTTTAAATTCCACGTTAATTACCGGTACATAGCCATCCTTGATATACGAGAATATGTAAGTTGTATTCTCATCCAGTTCAAAAGAAAAGTTGCCGTTCGCATCCGTGGTTGCATAGCGTACGTTTTTAGTAGCTTTTCCAGACAAAGACAGCGACACGCCTTCCAGCGGCTCGCCGGTTTCTTCTTCCTTTACGGAGCCATGCACAATTCTCTTCTCAATAATCTGGACAAATGTTTGCGGCGCTTCAATGTAGCCTATGTCCGGCAGCGGGCCTGTCAGTTGGAAATAATAAATATCGTCGCTTCCCATGCCGTCGCGCCTGTTGGAGGCAAAATACCCGTCTTCCATGCCGCGATTGAAAACCAAATAAAAATCATCGCCGCCGCTATTGACCGGCGCGCGCAAATTTTCAACAGCCAGCCAATGTCTTTTTTCTCCTTTAGCGCGGAAAATATCCAACCCGCCATAGCCGGGGTGCCCGTTCGACGAGAAATAAAGAATGCCTGTGGAATCCATAGTGGGAAACATTTCCCGCCCTTCCGTATTAATCATCGGGCCGGCGTTTACCGGTTCGCTCCAATGCCCTTGCGCTGTGAGCACGCAGAAATAAATATCCGTTTCGCCATAGCCGCCGGGCATGTCCGAAACAAAGTAAAGCGTTTTTTCATCAGGGCTTAAGAAAGGATGGCCTACCGAATATTCCGTCGGCTTGTTATATTCAAATAATTTTGTTTTGACTACTTTATTTCCTGCCGCCAAGGTGGCCTCTTCTATTTCAAGTTTTCTATCCAGTATGGATATTCCTTCATCTACCGTTTCGCCGGAAACGCTTGTCCGCGTATAAAACATTTTCCGCCCGTTGTCCGTATATACCATCGGGCCTATATTGTAACCTTCGTCCAGCGTCGTGTAGAGTGGCGACACCACAGGAGCGCGGGTAACCCTTGATGAAGTAGTTTGTTCCGTCTGATGTATGGGTTTGCGCGTTCTGAACGGGCGCAAAAGATTTACGCCTGCACTGCCGGTCTGTCCATAGTCTGAAACGTATGTTATGTACCTGTTATCTCTCATGGTTACGGCGCCCCATTCGGCATATTTCGTATTCAGCGTAGCTTCATTCATTATCTTGAACACCGTGCTGTCCCGCTTGGTCATCCAGTGCATGGCTGTATCGCACGCAGTAATGTGCCGTTTTACCAACGGGTCGTCCCCGGATATTTCTATGTAAGTTTCAAAGTGCTCTTTTGCCGCTGCATATTCTTCAAAATACATTAACACTTCTCCATAATATTTATGGGCTTCGGCATGGTAATTACCCAATTTCAACAGCCAGCTGTATGTGCTTTCCGCTTTGTTTAAATTACCTAATTTGCGATAGCATTCCGCTAATGCGTCCACTCCGTCCGGATCAACAGTTTTGGTGGACTTCATGGCTCTTTCCAACAACGACAATGCGCCGTTGTAGTCATAATAGCTCATCATCTGGCGAGCCATCCTTATATCCTTTTTTGTTTGCGAAAAAACGACGGAAGTGCTGCAAAGAAATACAAAAACTATAATATACCCTCTTCTCATATAAACGTATTATTGACTGTCAAAAATGCCGTGGATTCCGCAAACGATTATAACGTTGCTTAAGTGTATATGAAACGGAAATTTCCTGCGTAGCCGGCCATCCGTTCAAGTTGTGGTCGTAGGAATATCCTATCAGCAATGATTGCGTAGCATAAATTTGCGCAAGGAACGACATGGCGTCTGTGGCAACAAGTTTATCAATACTTTCCAAATTCCCTTTAAAAGGAATCCCCGTACGGTAGCCAACGCCTAACCATACACGTTCGGCGAAGATACCGAATAAATTTATGTCCATATTAGTCGGGCCGTTAAAATCTTCCCGCAACAATAAAGTAGGTTTTATGGATACGGCTTCGGAAAGCGCCAACAATCCGCCGATGGAAAAGTAAAGGTGCGGGATTTTTTTGGCATAGGTAAAGTTGGCGAATATATTGGTAATGGAAAGCCCTACATAAAATGAAGGGATATCATAAAAAACACCAAACCGGAAATCGGGTCGTGCTTCTCCTTGCAGGTTGGCTAAGGTCGGGTCTTGCAATTCATAAGGAACTAATTTATCCCGGTCAATTAGTTGGTAACTTATCCCGGCGCTGATGCCGAACGAGAGGCGGTCTTTGCGCCTGTTCAATGCTAACCGGTAGGCATACGTAGCATAAACAGAAAAAGTATTGGAAGCTCCTTTGGTATCGCTTGCCAATTGCCCCGCCCATCCGACATTCTTTCCTTCTGTGGCAATACCATCTACAATGGCGGAATATATTTTGGGGGACCCGGGAATACCCACCCATTGCAGGCGGGTGAAAACATTGGCATTGATTGCTTCCTTGTAACCGGCATAGGCCGGATTTATTGCTAAACTATGGAAAACGTATTGTGAATACAACATATCCTGTTGTGCAAACACAAAGCCTGTAGAGATTAGCAGAAATAATATTACTAAGTGTATCCTTCTCATTTATTTTTTGAGCACGTAAATATAGTTACGTAACTATACGTATATTATCAAGCAAAGGTACATAATATTTTGCGAACAATTCAATATTTTTTTATAAAAAATTGAAGATTTCCTTTATGGAAATAATCAGTATCTTGTATATCAATTATATATTTTACTCTATTTTTACGCATTTTATTTTCCCCAAGGAAACGTACCAGCAATAACCTATTACGCGGGTATAACCCATTTTTTTCATACATGAAATATATTCCTCTACCTGCTGAATATGTTGCGGTGCTTGGGTTTTACCAAATTTATAATCAATCACAACTACCTCGTTATTGCGAAACATTACCCGGTCAGGGCGCAATTGGGCAGGTTTGGTAAATTTGTCCCGTGTTCCGGATGGAAGCAATAAATTTGTTTCCGTCAACAGTTGCCAGCTTCCGTCAAACCATTCTGCTGCGCCGGGTTGTTTTAAAGCGTTTTCCAGCAATGTTTGCAACGTTTTTCGCTGTTCGGCGTCATTGGTTAAAAAACCATCATCCACTAATTTTTCTACAGCGGCGCCTGTGTCGTTCGGCGTGGCGATGTACGAAAAGGCGCGGTGCATTAAAATACCGTAATCACGCACGCTGACCGCATCTATATCCGACGGCCTCTCGTCGGCATATTTTACACGCAATGCATTTGTGTAAGGCAACGATATATATTTTTCCAACTCAAAAGTATCCGGCATTTCATTACCTGCCGGCTGGTGCGGCGCCGGAATGCCCACCGTATATGTGTCCTGCTGTAACAGGGCGGGAAGAATGTACGCAAAGGTATTTTCGTTTTTGCGTGCCGGTTGCGGTATAAAAGCGTACAACTCCGATTCGGCGCGGGTGAACGCTACGTACAGCAAGTTTAAATTATCAATCGCCGCTTGTGCGCGTTCCATCCAGTAGTCGGCGCTGAAGAACGTTTCGGCAAGGGTATTCGTATAATTCAGCGGCAGGTGTCCGAGGCCTGCAAACGGTTCCTGGCCGGCTTTTGCCCAAATCAACGAATTGCTTTTCGGCCCTATGCTCCAGTGGCAAAACGGCACGATGACTACCGGGAACTGCAAGCCTTTTGATTTATGAATCGTGAGTATCTGCACGGCATTGCGGCTATCGGCCATAGATAAGGTGTATTTTTCGCCCGCTTCTTTCCAGTGTTCGAGGAAGCTGAAAATGTCGTTGCGCTCGTGGTTGGCATACGCCAGCGCCACCTCCTGTAATTCCTGCAGGAATGCCCAGTTTGCCGGTTCTTCGTGCAAACGGAAGTGTGTAATAATTGTTTCGATGGCTTCGGTTGCCGGCCGGTAAAGCAATTTTTCCAACCATGCGGAAGTCATCTTCGCTTCCGGTAAAAAACGTTGCAGGTAGCGGCCGGCAACAGCCTTGCAAATGGTGTCGGGCGTTACGGTGCATTGCAATACCGCTATCACAAACTGCACTACCGGCGCATGCGCCAAATATAAGGAATCCTGCGAGAGCACTTCAAAGCAGTGCGCCGTATCCCCGGAGGTTTGCTTGTATTGCAACAGTGTATTGGCGACTTCCTGCCCTTCGCGCCCATAGCGCGTCAATACGGCAATGTCCGACGGGGCATAGCCGCGGTCTTGCAATTCCGCAATCAATTCCGGCAAGCGCTGCAATACGGTTTCTTTTTCCTCTACCGTTTCGATATGCACATAGCCTCCCGAACCGCTTTTCCCGGGCGATACTTTTTGTTGCGTTTCACTGTAAGCCTCCGTGATGATAGTGCGCAAGGTCTTCGCCTGCTCGCTGCCCATGGGCATGGCCGCTTCGTCGATATGGCTGTTCAACTGCTGCTGCAGCAAGGCCGGCAGGCGGGAAAAAATATCGTTGTTCGTGTGCACAATAATTTCCCTGCTGCGCCAGTTCGTATCAAGCGTTATACGTTGCGAGCCGAACGCCGCAAAATCATCGTAGATGCCTTGCGCCAGAATCCGCCAGTCGCCGTTGCGCCAGCGATAGATGGACTGCTTCACATCGCCCACCGCCAGGACTTCGCCGCCTTCCGACAAGCCGTTTAACAGCAACGGGCGTAAACTTTCCCATTGCATGTTCGAGGTGTCCTGAAATTCGTCCAGCAGGAACGAGCGGTAATATACGCCGGCTTTTTCGTAGACAAACGGCGTGTCATTATCGCCTATCAATTTCCGCAATAAATACAGGGTGTCGCTGATGAGCAGTAAATTTTCTTCGTTGGCGATGGTAGTTACTTTGTTTGTCACATCGGCCAGCAGCGCCATGCTGTAAAAGTTTTTCAGGATTTCACATGCTGTAAGGTAATCCGTAAAACGTTCTTCATAACAGGCCGCCGCTTGTTGCAGCAGCGGGTTGGCCATGGGAAAGACCGTAGCCAGTATCACCGCATCTTTGGCGTCGTCGTCGGTTAACCATTTATCTTCATTGTTCAGGGCGGCCAAAGCGCGGGCGCCGGGGATATAATCTTTCGCCGACGCATCGCCGGCTATTTTATTAAAGTAATTGGCAAAACTCGCCGCCTTAAACTTGAAATCCGAAACGGCTATATTATTTTCCGACAAAATTTGCAGCGCCTTTTTCCCCGCATCCTGCATGGTTTTGGTGAAGCCGGTAATGATTTCCTTCAACGTGGTTTCATAGCTGTGCAAAAAATCTGCACGGCCGGTTTGCTTCAAAAATTCGTTGCCAAAAACCCGGAACGATTCCTTGAATACCTCGCTGCCCATGGCTTTTAGCTCTTCGCGTGCATTCCACGATTTACCGTTTTCAATGCGCTGGTAAATGAGGCGTTCCAGCCGGCGGCGCAAGGGGCGGTCTGTCGCCGCTTCCTGCCACAGGGCGTCGACCGCTTCGTCGAGCAGACGTTCGCTATCCAGCTCCAATGCAAAGCCCGGCAATAAACCCATCTCGCGCAAAAAAGCACGCACAATTTTCTGGAAGAACGCATCAATGGTGGAAACGGAAAAATGCGAATAGTCGTGCAAAATGGCGGAACGCAAGGCTGTCGCACGCTTGCGCAATTCCTCCGGCAGAATAGCAAGGGTATCGCAGAAGTGTCGGGCGGCAACGGCGTCATGGCCGGCAGCCAGCGCGTTTAACGACGCTACAATGCGCGTTTTCATTTCCCCGGCGGCTTTGTTGGTAAACGTAATCGCTAACAGTTGCCGGTAATTCGCCGTTGTGGCGGCAGATGAAAGCAGCATGCGCAGGTAGGCGTTGGTGAGTGCGTAGGTTTTTCCCGAACCTGCGGAGGCTATGTAAGTAGTGAGCGGCATACGTTTTTCTTAGTCGTAAATTGTAAGCAGGGTAGGGGAATGGTTGTTGACATAATGGGAACAAAGATAAATAAAATTTTAAAATTCAAGGAGGATGTAGTGATGTGCAAAACCGAGTAAGTGCAAATAAAAAATAAAGGTTTGTATTTGCAGTATTATTAAATGTTCTTTGAAACTGTAAGGTTGTAATTCTTGTTCTTTCCTATATTTGATAAAAGTTGTATCTTTGTGCCTTCTTTTAAAAACAACTTTAAATTATTTTATAATGGCAAAAGAGAAAAAATTTATTACGTGCGACGGCAACTATGCTGCCGCCCACGTGGCCTACCTGCTTAGCGAAGCCGCCGCTATTTATCCTATCACGCCGTCTTCCACAATGGCAGAGTATGTGGACGAATGGGCTGCTTTTGGCAAGAAAAACCTTTTCGGCGAGCCGGTAAAAGTAGTGGAAATGCAAAGCGAAGGCGGCGCAGCCGGCGCTGTTCACGGCTCCCTGCAAGCCGGCGCGCTGACAACAACGTTTACCGCTTCACAGGGGTTGCTGCTTATGATTCCGAATATGTACAAAATCGCCGGCGAGCTGTTGCCGGCGGTGTTCCACGTATCTGCGCGGGCGCTGGCGGCGCAGGCGCTGTCTATTTTCGGCGACCATCAGGATGTAATGGCGGCGCGGCAAACAGGCTTTGCCATGCTGGCGTCAAGCAGCGTGCAGGAAGTAATGGACTTGGCGGCGGTGGCGCACCTGGCGTCGCTCAAATCGCGCATTCCGTTTGTGCATTTCTTCGACGGGTTCCGTACTTCGCACGAAATTCAAAAGATTGAACTGATAGACGGCGATGCGTTGAAAGGCATGATCAGCGAAAAATCGCTACGCGCTTTCCGCCAAAGGGCATTAAACCCGAATGCGCCTGTAACGCGCGGTACGGCACAAAATCCCGACGTCTATTTCCAGTCGCGCGAGGCAAGCAATGCATTTTACGATGCCGTTCCCGATATTGTGGCACGCTATATGGGCGAAATCAGCGAACTGACGGGACGCCACTACCTGCCGTTCGTGTATTACGGCCATGAGCAGGCCGAGCAGGTGGTAGTAGCTATCGGCTCCGTATGCGACACCTTGCGGGAAACGGTCGATTACCTGAATGCGCAGGGCGCAAAAACCGGCGTGGTGGCCGTACACTTGTACCGCCCCTTCTCCGCCAAATATTTCCTGCGCGTGCTGCCCAAGAGCGTAAAACGGATAGCCGTGCTCGACCGCACCAAAGAACCGGGCGCCAATGGCGAACCGCTGTATATGGATGTAAAGGACGTGCTCTACGGGCAGCCCGGCGCACCGTTAGTAGTAGGCGGCCGTTACGGCCTGTCGTCGAAAGATACCACGCCGGCGCAAATGCTTGCCATATTCGAAAACCTGAAATTGAACGAACCGAAAAACGGCTTCACCGTAGGGATTGTAGATGACGTTACGTTCAAGTCGCTGCCGCAAAAAGAAGAAATCAGTTTGGCGAAAGCCGGCACTTTTGAAGGCAAGTTCTATGGGTTAGGCTCCGACGGCACGGTGGGCGCCAACAAGAATACCATTAAAATTATCGGCGAAACAACGCCGAAATATTGCCAGGCGTATTTCTCTTACGACAGTAAGAAATCGGGCGGGTTCACCTGTTCGCACCTGCGTTTCGGCGACCATCCCATCAATTCGCCGTACCTGGTAACGACGCCTGATTTTGTGGCCTGCCATGTGCCTTCGTATCTTCATAAATACGATGTGCTGCGCGGCATCAAGCCGGGCGGCACGTTGCTCTTAAACAGTTTGTGGGACGTTGAAGAAACGAAAAAACGCCTGCCCGACTTTGTGAAACGCACACTGGCGGAAAAGAAAATCAATTTTTATGTAATCAACGCCACCAAGATTGCCGAAGAAATCGGATTAGGCAACCGCACCAACACCATTCTGCAAGCGGCGTTCTTCAAAATTGCCAACGTTATCCCGTTTGACCAGGCGGTAAAGGAAATGAAAAAAGCCATTGAAAAAAGCTATGGCAAAAAAGGGGAAGACGTGGTGAAACGCAACTACGCCGCCGTAGACCGCGGCAGCGAAGTAACCAAAGTGGACGTGCCTGCCGAATGGACAAGTTACAGCGGCAAGTTTGAAGCCGACACCAATAAACGTTTGGCGCCCGAATGGATAAAACATGTAGCCGACGTGGTGAATGCGCAAAACGGCGACGATTTGCCGGTAAGCGCCTTTATCAATTATGAAGACGGCACGATGCCCGCCGGCTCTGCGGCCTACGAAAAACGCGGCATTGCCGTGCACGTGCCCGAATGGATTGCCGAAAACTGTATCCAGTGCAACCAGTGTTCGTACGTATGCCCGCATGCGGTGATTCGCCCGTTCCTGCTCACCGACGAGGAAGCGGCGAAAGTGCCCGGCGGCTTGAAAAGCGTGAAAGGCAACGGACCGTTTAAAGAATATAATTTCAGGGTGCAAGTCTCGCCGCTGGACTGTTCGGGTTGCGGGAATTGCGCGGAAGTGTGCCCGGCAAAAACAAAAGCCCTGGTGATGCAGCCGCTCGAATCACAAATGCCCGAACAGGCGCATTTCGATTACCTGCATGCCCATGTCGGCTACAAAGACACCGTGCAGGATAAACGGGCTAATTTAAAGAACAGCCAGTTTGCACAACCGCTGTTTGAATTTTCCGGCGCGTGCGCAGGCTGCGGGGAAACGCCCTACATCAAAGCCATCACGCAACTCTTCGGCGACCGCATGCTGATTGCCAACGCTACCGGCTGCTCGTCCATTTACGGCGGTTCGTTCCCGGCGTCGCCCTATTGCGCGAATAAAGACGGGCGCGGCCCCGCATGGGCAAATTCCCTGTTTGAAGACAACGCCGAATTTGGGCTTGGCATGCGATTCGGCTCGGAGCGGGTGCGCGACCACCTCGCCGCCCTGATGCGGCAAGGGCTGGAATGTCAAAACTGCTCGTCCGAACTGAAAACGCTCTTTGCCGAATGGCTCGCCCACCGCGACGATGCGGCAAAAACGCGCGAACTGTCCGATAAAATTATTCCTTTGGCAGCCGCCTGCCCGTGCGACATCTGCAAAGAAATTACGGATCTCAAAGACTTCCTGACGGTGCGTTCCAACTGGATTTTCGGCGGCGACGGCTGGGCGTACGACATCGGCTACGGCGGGTTAGACCACGTGCTCGCGTCGGGCGAAAACGTGAATGTGCTGGTGCTGGATACGGAAGTGTATTCCAACACCGGCGGGCAATCTTCCAAATCTACGCCGGCAGGCGCCGTGGCGAAATTCGCCACCGCCGGAAAACGGGTGCGCAAAAAAGACTTGGGCATGATGGCTATCAGCTACGGCTATGTATATGTGGCGCAGGTAGCGATGGGCGCCAGCCAGGCGCAATTCTTCAATGCGATAAAAGAAGCGGAAGCCTATGACGGCCCTTCCCTGATTATTGCTTACGCCCCCTGCATCAACCACGGGTTGAAAAACGGCATGGGCGCTACACAGCGGGAAGAAAAACTGGCGGTAGAATGCGGATACTGGCACTTATACCGCTTCAACCCCGCGCTGGAAGCGGACAGCAAGAACCCCTTCTCGCTTGACGGCAAAGAACCCGACTGGACAAAATTCCAGGCCTTCCTGAAAGGCGAAGTACGCTATGCCTCGCTGGCGCAATCTTTCCCGAAAGAAGCCGAAGAACTTTTCCGGCGTACCGAAGAATTTGCCAAATGGCGGTATAATACCTACAAACGTTTGGCCACCGTTGCCGGATAAAACGGATAAAAGTGGACTGTAGATACTGAAATGAACCCCGTGAACAACGGGGTTTTTTTTATACCGCTGCATCCGGTTTTGCGCTGTCGAGCGGGACATGCTTTCGCAACGTTGCGAAAGTATGAAAAAGTCTTTTTTGCATTTTCCCAACGTTGGGAAAGTATGAAAAAGTCTTTTTTGCGTTTTCCCAACGTTGGGAAAGTATGAAAAAGTCTTTTTTACGTTTTCCCAACGTTGGGAAAGTATGAAAAAGTCTTTTTTGCGTTTTCCCAACGTTGGGAAAGTATGAAAAAGTCTTTTTTGCGTTTTCCCAACGTTGGGAAAGTATGAAAAAGTCTTT
>JAISLK010000035.1 GCA_031290935.1 Prevotellaceae bacterium
AAATCGGCGATTTTTTCTTCCTCCGGCGCGTAATAATTTATTCCCAAGCCGCCGCCGAGATTGAGGTGTTCGGGCAACAAACCCATACCCGCCAGGCGTTCCTGAATTTCATTGACGCGGAGGCACAGGGTGCGGAAATTTCCCATGTCCGTTATTTGCGAGCCTATATGGAAATGGAGGCCTTTGAACGCTATATTTTTCAATGCCGGCAGGGTTTTCAAGACCGCGTCCAGCATATCGAGGTTAATGCCGAATTTGTTTTCCTTGATGCCGGTAACGATGTGCCGGTGCGTATTTGCAATAACATCGGGGTTGATGCGCAAGGCGACTGGCGCTGCCTGCTTCCGTTGCCCGGCCAGCTCGTTAATGACTTCCAACTCAGCGAGGGATTCTGCATTGAAGCAAAAAATGTTTTTCTCCAATGCCAGCGCTATTTCCCAATCAGCTTTGCCGACGCCGGCATAGACAATTTTCGCGGCTGGAAACCCGGCCTCCAAAGCGGCCTGAATCTCGCCGCCGCTCACGCAGTCGGCGCCCAAACCGCACGTGGCTATTTGTTGCAGGATACGGCGATTGAAATTCGCCTTTACGGCATAATGAATCTCGTAATGATATTTTGCGGCTTCGCGCTGCGCTATTTTCAAGGTTTCTCCCAGCAGCGCGGTATCATATAAATAACACGGCGTAGGCAACGTTTCAAGCGTGGCTGACGGAGGAAAAGGAAAAGAGGTTCCCATGGATGATGTGGTGATGTGGTGATGCGGCGGCGTTATGATGCCGGTACAAAATGGAAGTGGGAGCCGAAACGTTCAAAAGCCGCTTTGTCCAACGCTTCGCGATGGTCGGGATGCGCTATGCTGATGATAAGTTTGGCGCGTTCCTGCAATGTTTTCCCATAGAGATTGACCGCGCCGTATTCCGTAACGAACCAGTGGATGTGGCTGCGGGTAGTAACCACGCCCGTGCCGGGGGTAAGCACCGGTGCGATTTTGCTGACGCCTTTATTGGTTACCGACGGCATGGCGATAATGGCTTTGCCGCCTGTGGAAAGCGACGCCCCGTAGATGAAATCTATCTGCCCGCCTACGCCAGAATAGAACGTGATGCCTAACGAATCGGCACCCACCTGGCCGGTAATATCTACCTGCAAGGCCGAATTGATAGCCGTTACTTTCGGGTTTTTGGCAATGATGAACGGGTCGTTCGTGTAACTCACATCCTGCATCAGTACCATCGGATTGTCGTCAATGAAATTATAACAGTTCTGCGAACCCATCAGGAAGGTGGACACCATTTTCCCTTTATCCAGCGCCTTGTTGGCGCCATTGATAACGCCCTTTTCCACCAGCGGCAATACGCCGTCGGCAAACATTTCGGTGTGGATGCCTAAGTTTTTATGGTTGCCCAATTGCGCTAGCACGGCATTGGGAATAGCGCCGATGCCCATTTGCAGCGTTGCGCCGTCTTCGATTAACGCGGCGCAGTTTTTCCCGATGGCCGTTTCCAGTTCATTCGGTTCGGCGAAATGCGCGGGTTCCAGCGGGGTGTTGTCTTCCACAAAGAGGTCTATCCATTGGGCGGGAATCATGGCGTCGCCCCAGGCGCGCGGCACTTTTGAATTAACCACTGCCACTACCTTGCCGCCGGATTTGCGGGCGGTTTCAATGGCCGCCAATGTAGCGTCTACCGACGTGCCGAGCGACACAAAGCCATGTTTATCGGGCGAAGAAACCTGTATCATCGCCACGTGGCAGGGCAATACACTGGTGCGGTAAAGTTTTTGCGTTTCGCTCAAAAAAACGGGAATGTAATCGGCATAGCCGGCCTGCACGCCTTTGCGTACATTTGCCCCGACAAAAAAGGCGTCATGCTGGAAAATGCCTTCATACTGCGATTCCGTATAAGGGGCGGGGCCTTCGGTATGCAAGTGATGAATGTGGACATTCTTCAACTCGCCGCGGCTGCCGCGTTCGCACAAGGCTTTGATAAGAATTTGCGGGGCGCTGGCCACACTGCTGAAATGCACATGGTCGTTCGATTTTACTGCTTTTACCGCTTCCTGCGGCGTAACAAATCTGAAGTTCATACGTTATTTTATTAAGTTATTTTTAATTTCCTTTAAAAGAAATCATGCAAAGATAAGAAAGATTTACGAAAAAGGGAACATACATCGTAAGTTTCCTCCCCGTACTGCCCTGCGGGATGCGCTTGCTGTTTGGCGTCGTGGCGTTGGCTACATAATTTTTTTGTATCTTTGCCGCGTTCATGAAATACAAACAACTATGTCAACCAATATAGACGCGCCTCCCCGAGAGGCGATACTCAAAGAACTGCTGGAAAAAGTACAGGTCAAACGTAAAGCGTACGATGCAACGCTGGAAACATTTACCCAACTGAAAGAACTGTTGCATGAGCTGTGCAACGATATGAACGAAACACTGGAAGAAAAGCAGGGAATTCCTACCCGCCTAGAATACCGCGACAGGGGGAAGTTTGAAGCGGAAATAAAAATCGCCGGAGACATTCTAATTTTCACTATGCACTCCAACGTTTTTTTGTTGGACGGCAGCCATCCGGCATGGAAAACGCCGTACCTGCAAAAAGAACCGGAAGCCGCATACTGCGGCATGATTAACATCTATAACTTCCTTTCCGATTCGTTCAAATACAACCGCACCGACGATTTGGGGTATTTAATCGGACGGATTTTTATCAATAAGGACAAACGGTTTTTTGTGGAAGGAAAACGCCAGGTGCATTTCGCTTATCCCGCGTTTGGCGAAGCAAGCATGGATAAAGAGGCTATCACCGCGATTCTGGAAACAGCTATTTTGTATTCCATCGAATTTGATTTGCTGGCTCCCCCCTACGACATCAGCAAAGAGGCAACTGTCGGGCAAATGAACACGAAAGTCGAAAATGCCCGCCTGCAAACAGGCAAACGCTTAGGCTTCGGTTTTAATACCGACGATGTCAATATCCGGTAAAGCTGTAAACCTTGTTACAACGTTTTCAACAATATTGTGCCGCACACGGGTGGCCCGGCGATAACGCCAGGTGGCTGCTGGCCGTGAGCGGCGGCGTGGATTCAATGACGCTGGCGCATTTATGCTATCACAGCGGTTGGGAAACAGGCATTGCGCACTGTAATTTTTCCCTGCGCGGCAATGACAGCGATGACGATGAACGCTTCGTCGGCCAATGGGCGCAGGAACACAAGATACCCTTTTTCAGCACGCGCTTCGACACCAAAAACTATGCGGCCGCGCACGGCGTTTCTACGCAAATGGCCGCCCGCACCCTGCGTTACAACCGGTTTGAGGAAATACGGGCAGCGCAAAATTATACGGGCATTGTAACGGCGCACCATGCCGGCGATAATGCCGAAACCATCCTCCTGAACCTCACGCGCGGCACCGGATTAAAAGGGCTGTGCGGCATGCAGCCCGCCAGCGGATATATTATCCGCCCGTTGCTGTTTGCCACCCGCCGAGACATTGAAGCCTGCGCCGCTGCCAATCATATCGTTTACCGCGAAGACGCAAGTAACGCCGCGATCGACTATGCCCGTAACCGTATCCGACACAAAGTACTTCCCGAACTGCAGAAAATAAACCCCTCCCTCACGGAAAGCCTGCAACAAACAATCGGCCGCCTTTCCCGGACTTACCGTATAATCGAAGAGGAACGGAAAAAAATAATAGCGCGATGCTGTTCCTTTGTCAACGGTGAAACACGCATTTCCATTCCCGCGCTTAAAGCTACGCCGCAGTATGATTTTTGGCTGTTTGAAATTTTGCAGTCCTTCCACTTTTCGGGAACGGTTGCGGAGGAAGTGGCCAGTGCCCTGGACGCCCAGTCCGGCAAACGCTTTTACAGCCCTGCGCATATACTGGTTAAAGACAGGGACACGCTCATCATTACCTTGCGCCCGGATACGGAAAAGCACGGGGAATTTTTTATCACCGAAAACTGCAAAGCGCTTTCAGCGCCCCTCCCCATGCGCTTTGAACGCCGCCGGAACGATAAAAATTACATACCCTCGCGGGAAAAAAATGTAGCAACCCTCGCGGCGGATAAATTAAAATTCCCCCTTACCCTGCGTTTGTGGCGCAACGGCGATGCCTTCATCCCCTTTGGCATGAAAGGGATGAAGAAAATGAGCGATTTTCTGATTGACGAAAAAGTACCGCTGCATGAAAAAAACCAACAATATGTCCTGCTTTCGGGCAACGATATTATATGGGCTGTCGGGCGCCGGATAGACGAACGATACAAAATTACAAACGAAACAGGCGAAATTTTAATAATTAAAAATTGACGGGCGCCACATTATCACATCGCCACTCATATTCAAAAAAATATTACCTTTGCACCATTATTCTTATTCTAACCGTTATGAAACACATCCCACGTGACGGCCTCCAGCGCCGGCTCCCGTAGAAAGGGAGCCACAAATACCGCGTTTCATTCATTCAAATTATTAAACTTTTTAAATATAAAAAATCATGAAAAAAATAATTTTATACTTATTTGTGCTTTCTGTTTTCATAATGGGAGTGCTGTGTAGTTGTGAAAAAAACAGAAGTGTTATTATCACTTGTGTATTTCCGATTGTGGTTCAGGATTTCATCGTTTTTGAACTGCAATATGGAGAAACCAAAACCATTCCTTTTCGTGGATACTTCGGTTATCAGGATGACGCTATCGACGACGAGGCTTATACATTTTCCATAACAGAAATAGACATCACGCACAAAAAAGCAGACGTTGAAATTAAATATGGACAAACGATAGATACCATCAATGTTTCTTTTGAACGCGCATGGGAATACAACAATGACGGTTCGGATATACAGCAAGTGGAAGACAGCCTTGCCACATGGATAAGCGAAATTGACAAATATGATAGAAAAGAGAAGCTCATATCAACTTTCGGGTATGGAGAAGATTTCTTTAGAGACTCTCACTATTTCGCTCGGAAGTTATACATAGCCAAAGTACACCCCAAAGGCCAACTTTTGCCGGTGGAACAATACAAATTCATTTTTATAATAACCTGTGAAACATAATATCATGAAAAAAATAATTTTATTAGTTATAATACTGGCGGTAAATATGCCAATAAAAGCACAAGACTTGTGCGGCACACAATCAATAGCGCCGCCCGACTGGTTTTTTGATGAAGATTCTACACAAATGGGGACACAATCTATAGAAGCCAGTTCTTATACACTGGGCATTTTTATTCATTTTGTCAGGAACAGTAATGGCGTAACACAAGACATCAATGAGAATAATGTATTTGAGGCTATATCATCTCAACTTGGTATGGCTTTTAATAATTCCGGCATTCAATTTCAATTGACAGGATACGGTTATATTGACAATGATGAATATTACACGGACGTCAGCTCAGATGCAAAATACATGGCCTTAGTAAATACAAACAGACAATCTGATGCCATTAACATATACGTATTGGGAAGGTCAACGACTTCTGGAAATTGGATAGGAAGAGCAAAGATGCGTTCAAATTATATGGTTATCCATGGGAAGTATTATAATTCATCTACAGTAGCTCATGAAATGGGACATTGTTTGGGTTTATATCATACCCATCATGGTACGGATCCAAATGATAACGGCGGGTGCCCCGAATTAGTTAATGGAAATGGGCAAAACAGGTTACTGTGCGGCGATTACATTAGCGACACACCGGCAGATCCTAATAATTGGCCTTATGTGGGTTGTGCATATACGGGGACAGGGACAGATAGTCACGGTGATGCATATAGTCCCGACCCGACAAATTTTATGAACTATATAGATGATATAAAATGTAAAAATAATTTCACATCCATTCAAAAAACACGAATGCTTAGCATGATTACTAACGAAGACGTATTAAATAATACCGTATTATTTTCATCTATTGCAGGAAATTTTGCTGTTTGCCCTGCTGCAACCTATACGTTATCTTCGTATTTTTCCGTTTCTGACGTGTCATGGAGCGTAACGGAACCATTTACTATAACACAACAAAGTGGCTCATCGGTTACAGTTAGTGCATTAAGCTACACGGGAGCATTAGGGACGCTTACGGCTACATACCATTATGCGTCCTCATCAATACCGGGCGCCTTCCCTGTTACTATTACGAGATACATCAGTTCTTGTGCCGTAAATATCTCCGGCTCCTCCACCCTTTGCGCCACCCCTGCCGCCTACACTTTATCCGGCGGCACCGCCACCTCATGGAGCGTAGCTCCCGCATCCGCATTTAGCGTAACGGCATCCAATGCAACCTCGGCAACAGTAAAATCATTATATTATGCCGGACTGCAAGGCACACTCACAGCAATCGTTGGCGGAGCTACTGTAACAAAAAACATTGCTACCTGTAATAATGCTACCATTTCCGGCCCCTCCTCCGCCTGTATCAGCGACACCCTCACTTTTACAGTTACAGGCGCCCCGTCCGGCTATACGTGGAGTTCCAGTTCCAACCTTACCTTATTTTCAACTTCCGGCAACTTGGCTTCTTTTTATATAAACACAGCAACCGGGAATGCCTGGGCAGGGATAAAAGTAGCCGGAGAACAGGTAGCGCAACATAATGTTACAATACTGGAAGCGACAGCAGGCGGCATCAACGGCCCTTTTAGCAGCTTGGGATGGGGCGGCAATAACTTAGACACCACCTATCTTCCTCTGGGATCGTTTCCGTTTACGGCAACAGGTGTGCCCTCATACATACCGGACAGCAGCGTATCGTGGACATTATCCGGACAAACTGAAGATGGTATCCCCATACTTCCGTGTATAGGTATAGAAAGTCAGTTTATTGGAAGGAGGCCGGTTACAGGAAGGGATCTGGTTTTTCATTTTTGCACACCGGGCTATTATACAATAAAAATGCGATATTATGGAGCGTGCGGCTATAGCCCTTATGTTACCAGGTATATATCGGTAATAAATATTCAGGAATATTCTTCTTCTGCTTCCTCTTCCGCCTTATCCGCTTATCCCAACCCCGCCGCCTCCGTTTTGTACATTGACATAGGGGAAGAGTTGCAGTCCACGCTGCAATCGTCGTCCTTATTATCATCGGCGAATGTGTACCGCCTGCAATTAGTAGCTGTCCAAACCGGCGCTATCGCCTGCAACCGGCTCCTCAGCAGCGCCGACAGCCAGCTGGAATTTAACGTGTCCAATATCCCCGACGGCTTATACAGCGTGATTTTATTGCAGGACAATACCACAATCCATTCCGAAACCATCCTCATTCAGCATTAAGCAGCATCTTATCTTTGCACCCTCCCCGGCGGGTAGGACAAAATGAAGCAAAACAAGTCAAGCAGGGAACAGGATAAGACGACTTAGGAGGCAGGATAAGTCAAGCAGGGAGCAGAGTAAGTCAACTCAGGGAGCAGGGTAAACAGACATTCTTCCGCCCAATGTACGCCCATCCCATCACCTTGCCGGTTGCATTTGGTACATGAATCTGCCGGGAAGATTGCCGTTAAATTTTTTTTTCTTACATTTGCTCCCCTGAATATAAAAATACAGGACAGATGAAAATCTTAATCACAGGCAGTAAAGGCCAACTGGGTAACGCCCTCCGGGCGGCTGCCGGCCGCTTTCCGCAACTGTCGCTCATCGCGGTAGATGTGGACGAACTGAATATTACGAACCGCAGCGATGTCTTGGAGTTTATCGCGTTGCACCGCCCGGGCTTTATCATCAATGCCGCCGCCTATACGGCGGTGGACAAGGCCGAAGACGAACGCCCGCAGGCCGGGCTGGTCAATGCCGTAGCGGTGGGGCACCTCGTGGCGGGCGCGTTGCCGGTGGGCGCATACCTGCTGCATGTATCGACAGACTACGTGTTCGACGGCAAAAAACACACGCCCTACCTGGAAACCGACCTTGTAAACCCCCTCTCGGTATATGGCCAAACCAAGCTGGAAGGGGAACAGGCGGCGCTGTCGTACAAACGGGGTATCGTCGTGCGTACGGCATGGCTGTATTCGGCCACGGGCGCTAATTTCCTTACAACGATGTTGCGCCTGGGCGCAACGCGGAAGGAGCTGAAAGTAGTCAATGACCAGTTCGGCTCGCCCACCAGCGCCGGCAGTTTGGCGGACGCCCTGTTACAAATAGTCGCACAGATAGCGGATACGCCGCAGCGGTTTACGCACGGCATTTTCCACTACACGAACGCCGGCGTATGCTCGTGGTACGATTTTGCGCGGCAGATTATGGAAAAAAGCACATCCCCGTGCCATGTCCTGCCCTGCACTACGGCGGAATACCCCGCCAAAGCCCACCGCCCGGCATACAGCGTATTGAACTGCGATAAAATTAAAAACACTTACGGCATTACCCCCCCCCACTGGCAGGAAGCGCTGGATGATGTGATGAAGAATGAAATCCTGAAATCCTGAAATCCTGAAATCTTTAAATTATGGACACAATAGTCAAACAGCGCGCTCAACAGTGGCTCGACGGCAGCTACGATGAAGAAACCAAGGCACAGGTACGTGCATTATTGGAAGCGGATAACGCCGAACTCACAGAGTGTTTTTACCGGAATTTGGAATTTGGCACCGGCGGATTGCGCGGCATCATGGGCGTCGGAACAAACCGGATGAATAAATATACCGTCGGTATGGCCACCCAGGGACTGGCGAATTACCTGCGGAAAAAATTCCCTGATTTGCCGGAAATAAAAACAGCTATTGCCTACGACTGCCGCAACAACAGTCCCCTCTTTGCCCAAATAACAGCGGGCGTTTTTGCCGCCAACGGCATAAAGGTATTCCTCTTTGAATCCCTGCGCCCCACGCCGGAATTGAGCTTTGCCGTCCGCCACCTGGGGTGCCAGGGCGGCGTGGTTATCACCGCTTCGCATAACCCGAAAGCATACAACGGCTACAAAGCCTACTGGGACGACGGCGCACAGGTTACCGCACCGCACGATAAGCATATCATCGACGAAGTAACCGGGATAACCGGCCTGTCGCAAGTGAAGTTTGAAGGGAACGAAAACGCCATTCAACGCATCGGGAAAGAGATAGACGAAGCATACCTTGCCAGCGTGATGGGCTTGACCCTGTCGCCCGAAGCGGTGGCGAAACATCCCGGCCTGCGTATTGTGTACACGCCGCTGCATGGCACGGGCGTTACACTCGTACCCGAAGCCCTGAAACGGAAAGGCTTTACCAATATCATTCATGTGCCGGAGCAGGATGTCCCCGACGGCAATTTCCCAACAGTAATATCACCCAACCCCGAAGAGCCTGCCGCCTTGCAGATGGCGCTGGACAAAGCCCGTCATACCGGCGCCGACATAATCATTGCCACCGACCCCGACGCCGACCGCACAGGATTGGCGATTCGTAACCCCGCCGGCGAATTTATGCTGCTCAACGGCAACCAGACGAACTCGCTGCTGACCTATTATATATTGCGGCGGTGGCAGGAGCTGGGAAAACTGACCGGCAGGGAATACATCATTAAAACCATTGTTACGACCGGCCTCATGCAACGCATAGGAGAACACTACGGCGTGGAAGTATTCGACGTATTCACCGGCTTCAAATATATAGCCGAAGTCATCCGCGCGCAGGAAGGAAAGAAAACCTTTATCTGCGGCGGCGAAGAAAGTTTCGGCTTCAATATCGGGGAATTTGTCCGCGACAAAGACGCCGTAACCACCTCGTGCGCTATTGCGGAAATGGCGGCATGGGCGGCGGAGCAGGGCAAATCACTGTTTGATGTATTGCTGGATGTGTATATGCAGTTTGGGCTTTTCAAGGAAACCCTTATCGCTATTACGAAAGAAGGCAAAGACGGTTTGGAACAAATCCGGGAGATGATGAAAAACTTCCGCCGCCGGCCATTGCAACATATCGACGGCGAAAGCGTAGCACTCATTCACGATTACCTCGCCTCGGAAACCCTTGATGTGCGCACCGGCGAACGCCGCCCGCTGCCTTTCGACAAATCCGACGTGCTGCAATACATCACTGCCGGCGGCACTGTTGTGTCCGTGCGCCCTTCCGGAACAGAACCGAAAATAAAGTTCTATTTCAGCGTCCGGGCGCACCTGCCCCGCAGGGAAGACTACGACAGCGTGTCGAACACATTAGACGAAAAGTTTGCACGCATCGCAGAGGAATTAGGCGTTAAGAACTAAGAACCGAAAGTTAAAAATGCTGGCGCCAGCCCAATTAATCACATTAAACAATTAATCATATTAGCACATTAGCATGCATGAAACGAAAATCCGCGTACAGTATTACGACACCGACCGTATGGGCGTCGTCCATCATTCCAACTATATCCGCTATTTTGAAACAGGGCGCACGGAGTTTATCCGGGCGTGCGGCATCCCCTATGCGCGTATAGAGGCGGAAGGCGTGCTGATGCCGGTTATTTCGGTAGAATGCCGCTGTTTCCTTCCCGCCTGTTACGATGAAGTATTGACCGTACGTACCAAAATCAGCGGGGAAATCACGGCGCGTATTTGTTTCGCGTATGAAATATATAATGAATCCGCACAGTTGGTCTGTACCGGCAGCACTACGTTGGCTTTTATAGACGCCGCTACCCGCCGTCCCGTCCGCCCCCCGGAAGCCATCTCCCAATTCTTAATGCTCCATTCTTAATGCTCCATTCCCCTTGTACCCCGAACTGCCATCCAAATTATTAACAGCCGCCGTAGAAGAGTTAGCGAAATTACCGGGCGTAGGCAGGAAAACCGCCCTGCGTTTGGTATTGCACCTCTTGAAGCAGCCGCGGGAAGACGTTGAAAAGTTCGGTAACGCATTTATCACGTTACGCAATGAAATAAAGCGCTGCACCGTTTGCCATACCCTTTCCGATACCGGCCTGTGCGCTATTTGCAGCAACCCGCGCCGCGACCACAGCACCGTATGCGTGGTGGAAACCATCCGCGAAGTATTGAGTATCGAAAATACGCAGCAATACAACGGCCTCTACCATGTCCTGGGCGGCATCATCTCGCCTATGGACGGCATAGGCCCGAATGATTTAACGATTGAACCGCTCCTGCAGCGTGTGGCCGCCGGCAATATAAAAGAAATTATCCTTGCATTAAGCACCACGATGGAAGGCGAAACAACCTGTTTCTATTTATACAAAAAACTGCACCGTTTCCCTGTCGTTATTACGGCCATTGCCCGCGGCGTCGGCTTCGGCGACGAACTGGAGTATACCGACGAACTCACCCTCGGCCGCTCTATCAAAAACCGGCAGCCCTTTTCCAGCGAATAGCTACATATTAAACCATCACATAATGAAAAATACCGTATCCTCCACATCCCCCTCCGGCAACCCGCCGGCGCCGGCAGGGCAGGGGAGCGCCTCTTTCGACCGCCTGCTGGCGATTATGGCCGAACTGCGCGAAAAATGCCCCTGGGACCGCGAGCAAACCTTTGCCAGCCTCCGCCCACAAACCATCGAAGAAACCTACGAACTGAGCGAAGCCGTGCTCCAGGGCGATTATGACGCTATTTGCAAAGAACTCGGCGATGTCCTGCTGCACGTCGTTTTCTACGCCAGAATGGGCGAAGAAGAAGGGCACTTCACCATCGACGACGTGATTGCCAAATTATGCGAGAAACTTATTTTCCGCCACCCGCATGTATTCAAGGAAACAGAAGTGAAAGACGCCGCCGGCGTTATCAGAAACTGGGAACAACTGAAATTAAAAGAAAAAGGCGGCAATAAAACCGTATTATCCGGCGTGCCGGCAAGTTTGCCGACGCTCGTGAAAGCTTACCGGATACAGGACAAGGCGCGCGCCGTAGGCTTCGACTGGGAGGTACGCGAACAGGTATGGGACAAAGTGGCCGAAGAAATGGACGAATTGAAAGCAGAACTCGCTGCCGGCACCCCCGACAGCGTGGAAGACGAATTTGGCGACTTGCTCTTTTCGCTTGTCAATGCCGCTCGCCTCTACAAAGTCAATCCCGATACGGCTTTGGAGCGCACTAACCGGAAATTTATCCGGCGCTTTAATTACCTCGAACAGCAAACCATTCAAAAAGGACGTTCCCTGAAAGATATGACCCTCGACGAAATGAATGCCATCTGGGAAGAAGCAAAATCAATCGGATAGTTATAATTACTTTAAAATAGAACGACGATGACGAAAGAAAAACCGAAATACAAAAGAATAGTCGTCAAAATCGGCAGCAACGTGCTGACTTGCGCCGACGGTACGCTCGACACGCAACGCATGTCGTCGCTT
>JAISLK010000036.1 GCA_031290935.1 Prevotellaceae bacterium
GGCGCGCTTGCCCGCTGCGACGCCCGCCAAAGAATCCTCAAAAACGAGGCACTCCTCCGGCGCCGATTGGAGTTGCGAAGCCGCCAGCAGGTAACACATCGGGTCGGGCTTCCCCTTGGTGATATGGTCGGCGCTAACCACCACTTGGAAATACCGTTCGAGCCGTAGCTTTTTCATGGCCATGATCATTGCCGCGGTGGTGTTCACCATGCTGTGAGTACTCCACGAGTTGAGCTTCGACCGTTCCACAAACGCTCGGACGACATCTACCACGTCAGGGCGAAGATTGTGTGCGACGGACGGGAAGCTTTCCCACATCGTTAGATTCCTCCCCGCGCCTCTCGGCAAGCTTTCCTGCATCGCAGGATTCCCTCCCGAGAGGCGCGGGGAGGGAAACTTGGTATTTAGGAATTAAGAATTGCCGGCGGCAGCCACATCATCCCATCGTCCCATCAAAAACTGCCTACTGTGGAATAAACCGGTACACAATGTTTCCTTTTTGCTTTACCGGGGCGTTGGCGTCCACCGTGAAGCGGGAACGCAGGGCGGCGCGTTTAGCCGCTTCGTAGAGGCACAGGTTATCGACCGACGCAGCAATCTGTATCACCACGCTTGTTACATACCCCCGCTGGTTCACTTCTATTTGTACGGCTACATCGCCGCCCCCGAGGCATTGGTACACCGGTACCGGCAACGACAAATGTTCTCTCCCGCCCAGGTCATAAGAAAGCACCGAAGGGCCTTTATAGCTTTCCTGCGCCGGCGGCGGCGACGGCGCAGCGGGCGCCGCCACATTGTCGGCGCCTTGCCTCAGGACGGTTTCCCGGCGGGCGGCGTCAATACGTCGTTGCACTTCGCGGGCTTCGGCGTAGAGTTGCGCAACATTGGTATGGCGGTCGTCGCGCAGCGGCTGGCGGCGCTCCTGCGAAACGTCCAGCGCCACATTGCGCGGCGTTTTGCCGGCAATCAGGCGGTCTAATTCTTTTGACAATTGCTCCCGCCTGTCCACCGGGGCGGCTGCCGCCGGATGATTCGTTTGCTGCGGCCGTACTGTTTGCGCCTGCACAAACGTTTCTTCTTCCGGGGGGAATACCAATACGATGGCTTCCCGCTCGCCTATGGAAGCATAGATTTGCGAGCTGAGTAATATCACCGCTACCGTTAAATGGAAAATAATAGTACCGTAAATACCGGAGCTATGTTTACGAAAAAAACCGGAGAAGGTTATTTTTTGTTTCGATTCGAATAAATCCCAGGCCATTTAATCATTTTAGTGACCCCGGTGGGGGTCGAACCCACGACCCACAGATTAAGAGTCTGTTGCTCTACCAACTGAGCTACGGAGTCAATTCATACGGACAAAGATACAAAAAATTTGCCGATACATTAGTATAAAATGGTATAAATAAGTTTCAGCGAGGCAGGGGAAGTATGGCTGCCGTTCAGGAACCGGGCATACGTGTAGCGCGTATTATCCAAAACGGTATAGGAATAACCGTAGTCGTCCTGTATCGTAGTCGTGGGAAACAGGTACAGCGGGGTTATTTCCGGTGGCTGCGGTTTAAGAAACTGTTGCAAATAGTGGGTAATATTAAACGAATAACTTCTTAACGAACGGTTGAGCGTACCACCAAAAGCACTGTTCGACACATCATCAATCAGCGGATAGGTTAATTTCCCGGACGTATTGACGGTGCGGGAACAGAGCGCCAAAGTCGTGGGGCATTTATCCATGTCAAACGCAGGGTCTATTGAAAGCGACAGTTCAGCTTTATTGAGCAGCAACTGTAAATTATTGTTACCGGAGGCGCTTCTCAAAGAATCTGCCAGCGCAAGCAGGGAATCCCTTATTGCTGCAACGTCGAACGCGGGCTTTACGCCTGCCAGCGACTCGAAATACACCGGTTGCGTTACCGCCGCCGGCGGGTTTTGGAAATTGGACAGGTAATCCGACGAATGCCTGTAAACGCTAAAAACCAGCCCGTAGTCGCCCCAATAGAGCATAGACGTATCTTTCCCGTTATCCTTATAGTGTAACGTCAGGTAAGCGGAGGAAATATCCGTTGTATTCAGCCGCCCGCCCTGTATGCTCGCAGGCTGCGGGTCAACGGACAATGCAAAGCCCTTGTATTTTTCATAGAAATGAGCCAACGAATCCATATCGCTTGCCGTGCCGCCCAGTAACGCATTACCGAACGCTTCCGTTAACGGGATAATGAGCGTATCGCCGCCGTTGTAAGTCAGCCCCGGCATATTTACAGGATCCGGTTTGTAATCGCTTGCCGTGATAGAGGTATTGTAATAGGTGCTGTCGTAATACAGCGTGCGGTTGAGTTCGTAGAGATGCACATTCTGTACGATATTTTGCTGGCCTTCCCCGGGCACATTCCGCCCGGAAATAATCAGCAGCAACGAAGCCGCCACAAATTCGGGATTTCCCCCAAAACTGTGCCCGCCTACATACGGGTAAACCCGGAAAACCAAATCGGCATTCATCGTGCGGAAAGGTTCCACGTTGATACTCCCGAAAAGCCCGGAATATACATAGCTCGCATTGGTAATTACGGAATCTGCCGCAGCCGTATAGGCCGGCAGGTTGGGTATATGGCGTACTTGCAGGCCGGGGCGCTGGTCGTCGGGAATAAACTCCGTCCCGAATGTGTTGTCCACATTGATACAAGAAGAAAATCCGGTAACAGTAATGATTAGTAGAAAAAAGAAAAAACGCATCCGTGTCATTTGTTTCGTATTACTTGGGTGTAAAATTCGTTGCATTCGTCTACGCATAAAAGCGGCTTTTTACAATGAAGAACAGGTTTTTTTAATTCTTTGGCAAAGGTATCTAAGGTAGTATTCTTCTTGCGGCCGAAAAATATGACGCCGTCGGAATAGCGGATAGCAAATTTGGCATAGTTAGAGAACGTCGGGTTGACGAGGTCTTCCACGTCTTTCGGGCGAACGCCTTCGATCAGTAATTTTTCTTTTAACCGTTTATTCATCGGCTGGTCGAATTTCTCGTTTTCGGCAATGGCCAGCACAACTTTGGTTTTCCCGAACAGGGGGTCGTCTTTGTAGGCTTTTTTCGACAATAACGCCGCCAAAAAAGTAAACCACCCCTGGCAATGGATGACCCCGGGTTTCCAGCGCAGCTTTTTTACGGTTTCGAGGACGCCGCGGGCAAAAAATATCGCCCGTTCGTCATTATCCTCAAAAGGCATTCCGTCGTCGTCCACGAGGGCGGCTTTGCGCTGAAAGAAATCGTCGTTATCAATAAAATAAACCTGTGTGCGGACGCCCGGCATGGAAGCTACTTTAATAATCAGCGGGTGGTCGGTGTCATTGATAATAATATTCATTCCCGACAACCGGATAACCTCATGCAATTGGTTCCGCCGTTCATTGACACTGCCGAATCGCGGCATAAAAACACGTATTTCCCGCCCTTTTTCGGCGATAGCCTGCGGAAGTATCCGACCTACTTCCGACATGCCCGTATCGGTAAGATAGGGGGCTATTTCGGTGCAAATAAACAAAATGCGCGTAGGTTCCATGTGAGTTTACAATAATAAGTTGCAAAGGTACGAAAAAATTTAATGATTGCCAAGTTTGACGAAAATGGCGCAGGGCGAAATATTGGTAGATTTACGGATTTGTTAATTTACAGATTCAGGAATTTACGGATTTGAACTTACTTAACAAGGGGTTGTTTTATAAGAAAAAGTTTGCGTTTGGAAACAACCCTGCTGCTACAAACAGCATATAGCTATGTATCGTGGAGCAGCATTCCTGTTATAACCGGTTAAATCACCTATTGCGCCCGGAACCTCCCGATGCACCACCCGGAAGACCGGATTTTTTGCCGGTTATCTTATACCGGTTATCCACAACAAAAAAACCGCTAAAAAATAGCGATTTCTCTTTGTTGGTGACCCCAGCAGGATTCAAACCTGCAACCTTTTGATCCGTAGTCAAATACTCTATTCAGTTGAGCTATGGGGCCGGTGTATTACTGTTAGTTATGATTCCTGCGCTGTAGTGTCTTCTACTACCAGCGCCATCTTCTTTTCTTTGATACGCGCTTTCTTTCCGGTGAGTTTGCGCAGGTAGAAAATCCGTGCGCGGCGCACCTTGCCCGATTTGTTCATTTCTATATTTTCAATGAACGGCGAGGTTAACGGGAAGATGCGTTCCACGCCCACGCCATTTGAAATTTTACGAACGGTAAAGGTTTGCGTTACGCCTGTACCTTTGCGTTGGATACATACGCCGCGAAATTTTTGTAACCGTTCCTTATTTTCTTCCTTAATGCGATAAGTTACCGTAATCGTATCGCCGGCTTTAAATACAGGGAAATTTTTTGTTCCGGTGGCAAATGCCTGTTCCGCAATTTTAATTAAGTCCATAATTTTTAATTTTTTTTTGCAACATTACCGGTATCCGTACCCAGTGTAAGCGGTTGCATTTTTTCATTTGGGGCTACAAAGATAGATAAAATATTTGCTTCCTGCAAATATTTTTTAATCGGCGCTTTTACGGAAAGGCAATTTTACAATTTCCGCCTTCAGCAAACGGCCGCGTACGTTTACAAAAATTTCGGTGCCTGTTTTTGCGCATGCAGGCGGCACGTATCCCAATCCGATGCCTGTTTTCAGGATGGGCGACATGGTGCCGGAAGTAACAGCGCCTATCGCTGTTCCCGCCGCGTCGCACAGTTCATATCCATGGCGCGGGATGCCTTTATCCAGCATTTTAAAACCGGCTAACTTGCGCGTAATGCCTGTTTGTTTTTGTTGTTCCAGCAATGCCCGGCCAATAAAATCGCCTTTTGCCGCGCTGAATTTGGTAATCCAGCCCAAGCCGGCTTCGATGGGCGAGGTAGTGTCGTCAATATCGTTGCCATAAAGGCAGAAACCCATTTCCAGCCGCAGCGTGTCGCGTGCGCCCAATCCTACAGGCTGTACGCCGAATTCCCGCCCGGCTTCAAACACCGCGTCCCACAAGCGTTCGCCGTCTTCGTTGGCTACATAAATTTCGCAGCCGCCTGCGCCCGTATATCCGGTAATGGAAAGAATAGCGTTGGGAATTCCTGCTGCCGTGAGCTTTTGGAAAGTATAGTATTCCATGTCCAGGACAGGCCGGTCGCAAATCTTCTGTACAATTTTCAATGCCAGCGGTCCCTGTACGGCCAATTGGCAAATTTCATCGGAAGCGTTGTACAGTTCTTTTCCCGGCGTAAGGTGGAAGCGCGGCGCGTGTGCACACAAGAAATTCCAATCTTTTTCGATATTGGCGGCATTCACTACTAACAGATACGTCTGCGCGTCGATGCAATATACCAGCAAGTCGTCTACGATGCCGCCATTGCCGTTGAGGAAAGCCGAATATTGCACCTTGCCGGGCAGCAATACCGCCGCGTCGTTGGATGTTATATATTGTATAAACGCCAAGGCATTCGCGCCCTTTACCCAAATCTCGCCCATGTGGCTCACGTCAAATACGCCTGCTTTCCCGCACACGGCAAGGTGTTCGTCATTGATGCCGGAATATTCTACCGGCATGTTGTAGCCGGCAAACGGGAGCATTTTCGCGCCTAACCGAATGTGATTGTCCGTAAAAACCGTCGTCTTCATGATTTTTTCTTTATTTTGATTTTCGCAGGTAGATGCCGAAACGTTTTAATTCTTCTTTTAAAAAGCCCTGCCCTTTCTTCCTGTTTACCTTGTGCTGCTTGAAATAGATGAGTTCATGCGTATCAGCGGCAATCAGCAAATTGTAGCACCAGGTGTCTTTCGGGCTTCCCACTCGCGGGTATAAGGTCAACCCGACGATTTGGTTTTTTGCCTTAGCCGTTACGGCCTTTTCAATATCACTGTCTTCGACCACGCTCAACCGGCCGTTGAACAGCAGCGCCTTTTCTTCGTCGGTTACCGTGTAAGTAATATCATCTTTTTCCAGCAGCAGGTAACGGTCGGTCAAGCGTTCGATATTTTTATTATAAAAAGCGTCCAACCTTTGTTTTGCCAATTTCGGATTTTTTTGTATGCTCCTAATATGGCGTTGCATAATATCTACAAATGCATCCATGAACAATAACGATTTGTCAATGGATTGCCCGTCGCATGATACCGGCAACAATAAAAATTCAGGCAGTTTGTTCAATGATTCCCCGCCGCCCATCAATAAATTCAGGAAAGTATATACAAACGATTTTTCCTCCGGATTTTCCTGGAAACTGCCGCCTGCAAAGAGAAGGAAGCTGCGGTTTGCATCTCCGATATTTGCTTCGAACTCCGCTTTGTCAATAAATTTCAACGGCGTAATTTTCCATTTATTTTCCATGGCTTCTTTCAAAGCGGATTCCAGAAGTATATTTTCATTGGGCAGCACCACGTTTAAAGTCGTGCGTGGGAAACGTTCAATTTGTTCGGAGGTAGGCGTTATTCGTTCCTGTGCCGATAAATTCATTGCTACCGGCAACCATAGCAGCATTAAAAGTTTTTTCATCATTTATTTTCTAAAAATTTTCGTAAAGTTACGGAAAAAATTTGCAGATATATAAAATGTACAAATGAAAATTTACGCATGGCCTGTATAAATCCGTATGCCGCTGTGAAAATAAATTTGTTTATCTGTAAATCTTTGTTGACTTTTGCCCCATGTTTTATCTACCCTACTGAAAATGGCTAATAACTTCTTGATAAAATCCCGTGAAAACCCTTGCGCCGCAAGGGAAATTCCCGTTAAATAAACCCTTTAAATCATGAAATCATGAAACATTTATTCAAAACCGCCTGCTGTTTGCTGCTGCTGCTGCTGGCCTCTTCCGGTTGCCAGAAAAAGCTCTGGAACGAGATTGATGAAATCAAGCGCCAGGAGCAGGCGCTGGCCGCGCGCGTGGCTGCCCTCGAGGCATGGCAAATAACGGTCAACAACAACATCAGCGGCCTGCAAAACATTGTAGCGGCGTTGCAGGATAACGACTATGTAACGAGAGTGGAAACATTTACCAACCCTTCCCCCGGCGGCCACTACATTCATTTTACCAAAAGCCCGCAGGCCACCATCTGGCACGGCACCCCCGGCGCCGCCGGTGCACCCGGGCAGGACGGTGAAGATGGCGAAGACGGCCAGCCCGGCGCCACCCCGCACATCGCCGTAGCCGATAGCGCCGGCGTCTATTACTGGACGCTCAACGGCGTGTTTATCGAAATCA
>JAISLK010000037.1 GCA_031290935.1 Prevotellaceae bacterium
TTCCCGCCCAGAGTTTTAATGTGGAGCCGTCGCGCTGATTGATGATACCCGGCAAGCTGCCCGGCTTGTTCAGAATCTGTGCAACCCCCTCCGTCGCGTTCCAGTCGGCATTGACCTGCGCTGCCGGGATATCCGGCGCCCCCGTAAGGTCGCCATACGCTACTTTCGGGCTGTCTTCGCCGTTATGCTTATGCCCGGTGTCTGCATGGAAGCGGTTGAACAATGCCCGGATGCGGCCGGACAGGCTTTTTAAAAGGTTGACCAGCGTCCCGGAAGTTACCACCGTATCGTCGGCGTCGGCGCTGATGTCGTTCACCTGCGAGCCCGGCACGTCCACCGTGTCGGCGCCGTCGTCCATCCACTGGAATATGGGCGGCTCGGAGTCGGGCGTGTTGGCGAGTATCCACACGTGCGTATCGAAGGTGTTCTTCACACGAGTGCCGTTGAATATCTCCAGCGGTTCGGTGATGCCAATCTCTGCAAGGGCATAGTCGGTAATAGCCTGCTGCGTGGGAACCGCCACGCCGAAATCATGCGCAGTAAGGTAGCCCCCGACGCCTTGCAGGGCTTGAATCAACGCGGTATTCTCGGCCACGGCGTCCCGAATATCGGCGTGAGCGGTTTCCGAAACGTCATGCTCCCCGATGGCGTCGATAGCGGCCTCCAGCGTATCCGCATCACCGCTTTCCCTTGCCGCCGCCTCATTATCTATTGCTGCACGAATAGCTGTGTGTGCATTTGCATCTACCTTATGTGCCGAAAGGTCATCTGCAATACCGGCCATCACTTGCTGGCTTGCCTTCTCGTCCATCGCTGCCTGCAAGCCTTCAATCTTACCGGCAGGAATACTGTCATCCTTGTGCCAGTAGCTGTCTATCCACGCCGCGAATTGCGCCGCCAGCGGCTTTGCGCCGCGTACAAACCATTGTTTTAATATGTTCCTGTTTGTTGCCATTGTCTTACAATAAATCAATGTTAAAATTTAATAATACTGCGGCGGCGGGGTTGGCTTCTATATCGTCTTTATTCATTTTAAGTGACACCGCTCCATGATTTATATCTACATATAATGTGTAGATAGCTGCCTGTGCAGTATCCGGTACTTCTATATTCCATGTATTGGTAATATCAATAGGCAGGGTAAAAGCAGCAATGGTGTTCAAGCCGGGAACATCGGTGCCCTGTAAGACTTGTTCACCTTCTACATATAAGATTCCATTATATAGCCGCCATTTCGCATTTGCATCCCCGAATGTTTCCCACTTAGTAATAACCAACGAAAATACATCTAACAAAAATCCGTTACCATCCTTATCATAGGCGAGTAGACAGTCGCCCGGCTGCATTTTCCTCTTATCCGTCGTCGCAGCGCCTATCTCCTTAGCCGATAACACTACATCATTATCCAACGCCTTACCATTGATTGTTCTGTCATTCGGTACTTTATGGACGTCTAAATATTTATTTGTCGGCATCGGCTTAAAATCAGGCCAATCAAATGTGTTCGTTCCGTCCACGTAGGAGCCGAATTCCACATGGCGCTTGGTGTATAACTGTTCATACACCTCGTTGGCGGCAGTGATAGTTTCCGCCGTTTCTTTTATTCTGATTTTATCCTGTTTAGCGCCGCCAATGAACGGCAGCAACTCACCGTTAATAATCAGGATGCCCGGTGATACATTATTTCCTGCCTCTTCACATCCTGATAGAATGTAGTTGTGGCCTGCTATGCTTGCGGCCTTAGCGGCAAGCAGTATTTGATTTTGTGTAAAATCCAAGCCATACGTGGACACAGGCACATTGTACTGCACTCTTCCTAAGTAATTTCCTTTATTCATAATATCTAATATTGTATGATTTGCTTAGCAATTTATACGTGTTTAAAACACTTTTTATTTTTATTTCAAAACTCCTAATTTTTTCCGGACAAAAAACAATAAAATTGTTTACATTGTCCATAATTACCGCCTCGTCCCATACCCTTGTTGCATGGTCTGTATTCAAATCATAAGCGAGTAATACACGCTCTTGGTCGTCGTCCCATGCGTAAACCCAATGGCCGGTAATTTCCCCATCTTCTATCCATATCCCGCCGCCGGCCTCCGGGAATGCATCATTCAATACCTTCCGCAGGTAACACACCTGCCCGTTCATCCGCAGCCGGTAAAGGTTGTTTTTACGATTTACAAGGAATGAATTATGCAACGTTACCTCCGGCGCCGTCGCCGCCCGCAGGAAAGCGACTAACAGTTCTTTCCGCAGGAAAGTCGGCAGCAGTAGCAACACCAGTCGCTTATAATTTATCTCAAAAATTCTACTCATTCGTGTAATTCGGTTAAAAATTCGCGTTAATTAGAAAAATACAAATCAGCTTCCGCCGCCCGTCTCTTCACCAGTCCCGGCAGCACTTTCCCGCCGCCGCTTTTCCACTTCGCGAACTCCGCGCGAATCGTTACATCATTCGCGTTTGCTTTCGCCTTCCGCAGCAGCGTAGAACCCTTGAATGCCCCCGCCCCCACGTTATACGTGAACGACACCAGCGCGTCGAATTGATTTTGATTGATACCCGGCAGTTCTGCGCCCACTGCCCGTTCCGCCCATGCCACATCCGAACGCAGCAGCTGCTCCGCCTCCGCCTGTGTGATGGTTTTACCAACCGCTACATCCGGCCCCGTATGCCCGTACCCAATTGTCCACACGCCCGCCGGGCACTTATACGCCGCCAGCCGCAACCCCTCGTGCAACTTCAATAAATCAATACCCCTCTGTGATGTCTTCATTATTCGTGTAATTCGTTAAAAATTCGTGCTTAATTCGTAACCATTAACAACTCTGCTTCCTGCACCCCGTCGCTCACACATTGTAACTCGTATGCCTGCACGCCGGGCGCCCTCTTCAATTCATCCAACCGCATATTCTCAATAACCACATGCGTGAACAAGCTGCTTGTAATTTTAGAGACAAATTTCAATGCCTCATTTTTTGCCCACAAACCCTTCAATATCTCTACTTGTTCGCTGGGATATTCCTTCTGTTTAGGATTTACAACCACGCCGTATATACGCACTTTATAATCGTCGAAATTGATAAATTCCTTTACCGTTCCAGGATAAGAACCGCCCGCTACCGGCGTTTTTACTATCCGTTTCACGCATTCCGTTACCACCAGCGGTTGTAAACTGATATGTCCGGCCTCGCCGCTTCCAAGAACAATACCGCCGATACTGACGGGCATTATTATTGGCCGGCCATATAAATTATGATATATTTCCGTCCACTTCGACCCGCTGAACTGGTCGCCCCATTTCCCTTTAAGATTGTTCAAATACCCGCTAATATTCACAGGGAACGGCAACCCCTTATACGAAGCCAGCCATGTGTAAATATCTTCTATTTTAAAGCTGTCCATTATGCCACCTGATTAGCCGAATTTAACAACCTCAACAACCCCTCGTTCATGTAATCCATAAACTCATCCGCCTGTCGGCGCACTTCGGCATTATTACTGCCGAAAATATTATTAACCGTGTCTTGGAATTTGTGTACGGTGATATTTATTATCCGTTGCGACGTGCCGCCTTTAACAATACTATCCGACGTTGTATCCCCGCCGGGTATAATAGGATTGATAACATTTGTACCGCTTCCTTTATTATTAAGCGAAATCCCAAATTTATTCGCAAAATCATTGATGGATTGCGCAAATTTTTCCGCCATTTTTTTCGATGACTGATAATCATTCAGAGCCGATTGTCGTTCTCTCTCTAACTTGGCAAATGTAGAATAGATGGTTTCTGTATTTTTTGGAAAATCATAATAATCATATTCATCATTAACCGTTCTTAAATCCGTTGTAGGACTTAGTGCAGGATATTTTTTATATATATCCGACGTGTACTGCTCATATTTTCTTTCTGCCTCCTCATAGCCTAATAGCGCACTTGCCGCTTTCCTTTGCATTTCAATAAGTGTATCCCGCTTGCTTTCCAATGCAATTTCTCTTATCTTTGCCGTATTATACGCCTCTACATTCTTTGCCAACTGCTCGTAACTGTCGCTTTCCGCCGTTATCCCTTCCACAAGGCTCGGCTGAATGTTCCGCAATTCCTCTATTATTTCTTTCCGCCGCTCATAAGGCGTTTCCGCACGCTTCAATTCCTCCGACAGTAGCGTTATTCGCGACTTCTCCTCTGCTAACGTTTGCAAATACTGACTATCCGCCCTGTTCGCCTTCAACGTCGCTTCCGTACTGTCTTTTTTCCTTCGAGAAAATAACATCACTGCCGAAGCCACAGCCGCTATGCCGCCTACGATAAGGCCTATCGGGTTAGCTTTTGTTGCCATGTTTAACAACAACATCGCGTCTTTTACACTGTGAACACTTTTTGCCAATCCTATCACAGCTTTAATAGTGCCTGCACCCGCAAGCAATGATGTGGCGCGTAATGCTAATAACGTACCGGCGCGGTAACCCAATACCGCTGCCTTCAACGCCACATACCCTTTTGCAAGCGTGATAATCGTTCCATAGTTTCGCATCAGGAACACCCCTACATTCGCCAGCCCCTTTGCAAGATTACTCAGTGTAGCGCCGATAGCGGTAGTATCTAAACTCTGAATAAATCCCGTCGCATCCTGCGTAAGGTTGCGGAGCGTGGGGGACATAGCCTCGTAGATACCAATCGCCGTATCCGACGCCTGTGCTTTCAAATTGCGCCAGTCCCCTGCGAGGTTATCCATTTTCGTCTGCGCCATCCGCTCGGCGGAACCCTGCGCTCCGTCCATCGCCGCCGTCCACGTGCGTATCTCGCCAGAACCGGCGCGCATAAGTATATTTAATTCTTGAATGGATTCCTTGTTGAATACGGCTGCTAATGCCGCTTGCCGTTCCTTTTGGTTTAGCCCTGCAAGGCGTTGTTCCAATACGCCTATCATATTAGCAACCCCTATGAATTCCCCTTTGCTGTCAAAAAAATTAAGCCCAAGTTGCGTCATAGTCTTGGCCGCATCGGTTGTTGGTTTGGTCAGCCCAACCAATGAAGTGCTTAATGCACGGGTCGCCATAGACCCTTTGAGGCCGCTATTAGCCAGGATGCCGATAATGGCATTACTCTCTTCAAGCGTTACATTCATGGCGGCAGCCGTAGGCCCCCAGTACTTCATGGCTTCGGCTATCTCACGAATATTCGTAGTCGCCCGCATATCCGTTAATGCCAACTGGTCGGACAACCGCGCCGCCTCTGCTGCCGATTTTCCGAACTGCGACAAAATGTTTATCGTATAATCTGCCGCCTCGCCCAAACTCAGTTGGCCGGCCGCAGCCATATTTAACACGCCTGGTAAAGACGAGGTGATTTGTTGTGTCGTGTAGCCGGCTTTTGCCAGGTATTCCATTGCCTCGCCGGCTGCCACTGCATCATAACCCAAGCCTTGCAAACCCGTACTACGGGCGATATTCCGCAAGGTGAGCATTTCACTTTCCCCCGCTTCCGCCGCCGCCTGTACGCGGCTCATCGCCGCCTCAAACTCGCTGCCTATTCCCACAATTCCCTTTACCAATGCACCGGCCGACAGGGCTGCTCCTAATGATGCAACCATACGCCCAATGCCGCCAAGACCGACACTTGCCCGCTGCGCACTGTCGTCTAATCCACGTAGCCAAAAAGACGCTTGCTTACCACGCTTTGATAAACCCAGCAATGCTTTATCGGCCTTGCCCGCATCACGCGCCAGCGGCGCAAGAATAGCCTGCCCGTTACTGCTAATTAATATTTCATACCTGTATCCGTCCATGGCTTATTATTTCCTCTTTTTCCCGGTTCCGTATATCTTCAAGAATAGCGTACTTCATTACCCATTCGGCGTCGCTCAATGTTTCCGGCGTGGCGCATATTCCATAGTATTGCAACTGTTCGTTTATATACAAAAGGCTGCCCGGTACCGCGCAGCCTTTCTCTACCGCCTCACGAGCGCGGATTAACAGCTTTCCCAGTGTGTTTTTTTTTGCTCCACCAAATCGTAAAGTACGAACTTTCCGACGGCCATAAACATCGCCGTATCATTCAGCACTGCTTCCAACGACAGGTCGCCGCCAAGCAAACAATCCGCCAGTAACCGCTCGCTTTTTTTGTACAAATCCGACTCGCCTGTACCCGCCGTGATACTCATTGCCTCTGCCGCCGACAGCTGCAACCGCGTAGGTTCGCGGAAAAACAATGCCCGTCCGCTCTCTTTGTTGTTTTCGATAAACAACACCTTCACCGACCCGTATTGCCGCTTCCACGCCGCCACTTGTTCCTTGTACTTTTCACGCAATACCTCGCGCCAATCTTGTTTTTTTGTTTCCATGATTTATTTAATTTTTAAACTCATCACCACATTATCACATCATCAAATCTGGTGTTCGATTCCAAGGCACAGGAACGGCAACGATATTTTTAAGAACTTATCGCCCTGCGTCATTTTCTTACCATCTGACGAAAATTTTACGCCAACCAACCTGTCGACTACCGTCTTCGGCAAGTTGGCTGTTCCCTTCGGAATGTACGACACAACAATACTTACTTCTAAATCCGTTATGTCATCTCCACCGCCGTTCTTAGCCGCTTCCACCAATGCTTCGTAATCGTTTTGCAGCAACTCAATCGTGCCGCTGCATGACTTGTTTCCCTCTCCGATGAACTGCGGCGAGTCGCCGGCGCCATAGATAAAGTCAATATCTTTGTCCGTCTTATATTCAATATCCGTGATGCCTGCTATCGGACGTCCTCCAATGATAGCGATGATGTTTTTCCATGCAAATTGTGCCGTTTTTGTACTAAACATTAAATTTTGAAATTATTAAATTATTAAAATGCTTTACCCTCTCCTACTGCTGTGCTTTCACGAAGCCCAATTCTACTACTATTTCTTTATAATAGCCGCGCGGCTGCACATTCAATCGTATAACCGTTTTGCCGGTGGAAATGGGGTCTTGTTCCGGGTCCACATAACAACGGAAAGAGCTCAACTCGCCTGCCGAAGTCATCACCACGTTCACCGCATCTTCCACGTCGCCCTGCAATGCCTTTAATGCGGATGCGCTTATTTTTCCTTGCAGACTCAGTTCAAAATCGTCATTTATGCGGTCAAGGTACACATCGTAGGCAATACGTTGCACCTTATCTATCACCCGCCCGTGCGCAAGGCTATAGTAGTCGTCTGTGTTACTCGTTGCCGTCGGGTCAGCATTATAATAATACCCTGCGCGGCCTACGCGCGTCAAGGGGAATACGTATCCCTTATCATGCAACACGTCCTGCAATGCGAATAAGTCCTCCGCCTTCGTTGTCCCGTCGCTCAGGTATGCCTCCTCTACGCCCAGATGACCGTTCTGCGCCCGGCCTATATTCCGCTGCACAGGCAACGATGCAATAACGCCCAAAAGAAAACCTATCATCCCTTCCTGGCTATTCTTGCGCCCATGCAACGAAATCAGCACCCCGTTATTGCTTTGCTGTTTTAAATCAAGCAATGCTGATATGTTTCCGGTAAAAGCCCTGCCGGGCAATATTACGCGGGTTGGGACATAACGGTTCAGCGCATAATCTTCACGCAACGCCTGCGCGTTATTCACTGCCGAATAAATATCCTGGTCTATCCCGTTAGCTGTCGTAGCTTCGTATGCCGCTGGACGGTTGGTCGCCACGCCCCACACGCGAATGCGACCCTGTGAATCCGCCAGCAACTTTGCCACAAGCGCATTTTGCGTATCGCAAATATCCGCCACACTTGTAGTATTGATTACAGGCATTACCCATAACTCGCCCTTGCCGCCGGTTTTACTGAAAAAGTCCCGTATCTCCCCATACGCGCTTACGCTATTCGTTTCGTCATACGCGGCGGTAAGGCCGACGGCCTCTGCATCCGCAAGCGAATACAATGCTTTTGACGCGCCGAGAGCCAAGCCCGCCGGCGCTGTCGGAACCTGAATAACCAACCCGCACACGCCGTCCTGCGAAGGATTCACGCCGCCAAGCTGACCGTTGAGGTATTTAAATGTTACATTCGGAACACCCATTGATTTTTTTACTTTAAATTTTTAGTCCTGTTTACTGCTACTGCCCGTTGCCTTCCGCTGCCTGTAATTCAGACAATGCGGCAATAAGCGTCGCCTTCTTATTGTCCGGCGTAACTACACCCAAAGTCTTCGCCAATTTCAACAATCCCGGCTGTTCAAACGTTTTTTCATCCGCCGTGAAATCCAACCCACGCAATGTCTTTTTGGCCGTTGCATACGCCGCTTCCTTTGCTGCCTCCGTATCATCGGTAGCGTCTTCTTTCCCGCGAACGTGCGTGATAATGCGGCCTTCCTTTAACCGCTGCGCATGTGTTTCCGCTTTGGCTTTTTCCAAAAACACTTGCCCGTCGCTGGTTTCGTATAAATTATCCGCACCCGGGTAATTGTCAAAATACGTTTTAATTGTTCCCATAATTCTTAATTTTTAATTCTTAATTTATTTGTTGCGGGGGCGGGACTTGAACCCGCGACCCCAAGGCAATGACCCTTGTGCGCTAACCTGCTGCGCCACCCCGCTATGTCATACAGTCGGCAGTCGCAGTTGGCAGTTGACTGCTACTGCTACTGCTACTGCTACGCTGCCGGCGCTACTCCTTGTACCAGCACTGCCACGCCTTTATTGTCGGCCCTCCGGCGGCGGCCGCCGAAACGTACCAAGAAGGAATATATATCCCCGTAATACGTCGGGTCGCCTTCATTCTGGAACATCTTAATCTCGCCTAATGCCCGTTCCAAAGAGTTCTTTTCCCAGAAAAATGCGCCTTCGTTATCCGTTGCCGCACCTGCCGCGCCCTGCGCCTTCAACACGCCGGCAGCGGTATAACGCAATACCGTCCCGCGTTCCAAGATATTCCACCCGTAGGCTCTATACACTACGCCGTTTCGACGTTCCTGCTCCGTCAAAGTCTGCGCATACGTCGCCGTTACAACGTCATTAGCCGGGAACATCTGCGCCAGCATACTCGAAGGTATCAACGCATACATATTCCCTTCTCTCCACTTACCTTGTTTTACTAACAACGTCCGCATCCGTTGTAAATCCGTACGTGTAGCCCCTGCTCTATTGCCCGTCGCCGCTTCTGCAGAAGCTACTACGGCAGTGCCCGTAGTGCTGATGATGGAAGCCGTCGGCAAACCGTCGGCCCAAACAAACAACGCCTCCTCCGCCACCGTATCCGACAACGCCTTCTTATCTTCGCTCGTTACGCTGTCGCGCTTGTCGTAGCTCAACTCTACGGTATCCGCATTCGGTATAAGACGCGGGTCGGTGGTAAACTCATCCAGCGCATACGTTACGTCCGTATCCGTTCGCTTCGTTACCGTCGCAGGCAATACCGTCCGGTTCTTTACCACGGAAGAGGGATTGCCACTTTGTGGAATATGCACTACTTTTCCCATCAACACATACTGGTCGGCGTTGTACACGTAGTTCAAAAACGGCGCATCCTGGAACAATTGCCCCTCGATGTCTTTTTCCCATATTTCCACCTGAACGGCCATAGGAAGCGCGCCCGCCGGCAATGACGGAATGAGTGAACTGCCAAATAAAATAATAGAAGGTATGACCGGACTGCATCCGATGAATGAGCCTGCCACATTTCCCATAACTACCGCCACAGAAAGGGCGATTAAAATTCTAAAAACTGTTTTCATTAAAAAATTATTTATTACTGTTTATACTCCTTCCCGAATTGCTTTTTGAACTTCGTTTTGAACGTTTCAAAATCCTTTTCTTTCAACGTGGCCAGCTTGCCCTGTTTGTCCAATTCCGACCACGACAACTTTACCAGTTCCGCTACTTCGCCGTCCCCGTCCCCCTGCGTGAACGACTTCAAGTCCACCGCCGGCTTGCGGTCGGCAAGGACAGTCTTGATGTCTTCGACCGGCAATTTCAAAAACGCCGTCTTCTCTTTTTCGGTAATCCGCTTATCGGCCACTGCTGCGCCCAACAACGTTTCCTTTTCGGCGTTATTGATTTTTTCGGAAAGTGTTTTTACTTCCGCTTCCAGCTTGGTAATTTTTTCTACCTGCTTCGCCGCTTTGTCCTTTAATTCCAAAGCTGTCTTTACCACTTCGGTTCCCGTTGCATCATCATGCAAGTCCAATGCCCCGGCAATAGTTTTTAAATCGTTCATTTTATTTTCAATTTTAATTTGTGTATAATTATTTAAATTAATGGTGTCCCCGTTGTCATCATATAGCCGGAGTGCGTTTAAATTGCTGCCGAACGGCGTAAGGCTGATTTCTTTCAACCGACACTTCACCAACGTCGGCCCCGTCTGTCCCGGCAACATCAACTTCGGGTCTTCGCTCCATTCTATCGGGACAATACCAATACTGGTCATATTGATGTATCCGCCGTCCACTTTGCTTTTTAAGTCGCGCGCCTTCTCGTCTTTGTCGTCAAACTCCGGCGTCGCGATAAGCTGTGTGCCTTCTTTTCGCAAATTACACCAACGGCCGGGGGGCATGTCCCAATTGCGATGGTCGTACAGCATCACAGGATTTCGTTCAAATTGCGAAGTATCTATCCCGCTTGTAAGCACGCGGAAACCGTAGCTATTCACCGACTCGTCGCTGCATCTGAACTCTTTTTGCTTTGCCATTAAAAAAATCATTTTAATTTACAAATACAAAATTCAACTATTTACTTGCCTGTTACAAATAATACCCACATAATATCCATATCTATGGATACTATGGGGGTATTTCCCAAAAAAAAGCGTAACAAAAAATAGCTTTGTAAAAAAGTAACAATGGCCAAAGATAAAGAACGAACAATAGCGCGCACCTATTTCACCGAGCTTGGAAAAACTTGCAAAGAAATTTCCGCCCTCATCGGCGTGTCCGAACAAACCCTCGGCGCATGGCGCGCAAAAGAAGCATGGGATGATATTCGCGCCGCACGCATGAGCCGCGTCTCTGTCCGAACAGACAATATTCGACAAATTATTAATGGCCTCGCAGAACAACGCATTGAACTGGATGCGAAATTAAAAAACGCCGAAACAAAAGGCGACCCCGAAGTTGTTGCTAAGATACTTCAAAAAATTTCCGCCGTCGATGACGGCGTAAGCAAATGGAATAAAACACTCGAAAACCTTACCAAAGAAGACAAACCAAGCATCAGCGAACATATCACCGTTATGGAGCATATTTTTGATAAACTGCGAAAATTCGACGAAAAACTCTACCTCGCCACTATCGACTTCCAGGAACACTACATACAACAACTAACATGCTAACGCCAAAATCCTATATCACCATTGACGAACGCATACGATTTACCGGATGCAATGAATTTTCCATAAAAAAAGTGTTGAAAACCTCTCTGCCACCGGACACATCGTACTCCCCTTACTCGCCATGTTTGATAACAAACAGCGGCAATTTTTGGAAGTAAAAAAAGAAGTAAAGGTAGGCGACAGCGTGGTGATTGAAACCGGATATATTGAAACGGGGATTAAATCCCTTTTCAAAGGCGTTGTAAAAGCGATTAACGCCGGCGAGCGGGTGCGGTTAGATGTAGAAGACGGCATGTTTACTTTTCGGCAAAGGCCGATAGTACTTTCCGAAAAAGCAATACAACTAAAAACATTGCTTACGAAATTGCTTGCCGACACAGGCGTAACCGTATCCGACCGCACAGCGGATATGACGGTGGATGAGTTCCAGTACAACGGCAATGTAGCCGGCGCGCTGGCGGTGATTAAAGAAAGGCTAAATCTCACCGTATATCTTAATGCCGACGGCGTATTGTATGCAGGACTGGAAGAGGCTGAAATGTTGAATGCCGATGAACAGCAATCGGCGCGCATTAAATTAACCTACGGGCGCAATATAATAGAAAATAATCTGAGCTACCAGACCAAAGAAAGCAGCCCGTTAAAAATCGTAGTGAAAGGGAAGGCAAAAGACGGAAAGGAAACCGTCGCCGAAGCAGGCATGGATGGCGGAAGTAAACAAACGCACTACCGCTACAATGTAACCGACAAAGCCGCTTTGCAACTCATCGCTGAACAGATTTATAAACAACAAAGCTACGACGGCTTCCGCGGCACCCTTACCATCTTCGGTATTCCCCTTGCAATACCTGGCGGTACCGTCGAATACCGCAATGACAATTACAAGGACAACGAAGGCCGTTACTTTATCAAAGGCGTTGAAACCACTTTCAATACCGGCGGCCTCCGACAACGTTTAACCATGGGGTACAAAATATAATGGCTACTACCGAACAAGTGCGGCAAGCGCTAACCGACTTTGTAAAAAAACACATAGCAGGCGGCTTTGTCGGCATTGTTACCGACAACGCAGATGCCGTTGCCAAAGGCCTCGTTACTGTAAAGTATGACGACTTGGAATTTACCGCGCGCCTTCAATCCGTCAGCAACAAAACAAACAATGGAATACTGCCCGTCCCGGCAACAGGCAGCCAGGTCTTCTGCGCCAGCGAAGGTAACAGCGACAACGCATTTATTGTGGTCGCCTGTGCGGAACTTGAAAAAATAATCTTTAACGGCGGCACGCTTGGCGGCCTTGTAAAATTGCAGGAATTAAAAGACAATCTCGACAGCCTCAAACAATATGTGGAAGCCATACACAACGCCCTCCCCGCTGCATTCAATGCTATCGGCGCAAGCTCTTCCGCCAACGGCGCTACCGGTGCCGCCAGCTACCAAGCTGCTATGGCCGGAAAAAATATACAATTAAAAGACATGGAAAATACCAAAATCCTGCACTAACAACTAATGAAATCACCCGCTATACAGCTAACAGAAAATTTCGATTTGCGAATACACATCATCCGCGACGCTACCGGATTGATTACTTCCGGCCTCGCCATTGGCGATGTTACTGCCCAAAACCAAGCCATTATTCTTGTTGCCCACAAAGGCGAATTTAAAGAACATCCCACACTCGGCGTAGGACTGAACGACATCATTAATGACAACAATAGCTCATTTTGGGAACACAGAATTGCCGAACAGATACAAGCCGACGGACAACATATAACACGCCTTTCGCTCGATGAAACCGGCCTTATCTTGGAAGCCGCTTATCCCAACAACTAAGGACTAATGAATAAAAAAAACGATAAACAAGCCGTCCAACGCTACCTTGACAAACTCCGCATTGTCCGCGAAGGCAATACGGTGAACCCCTTTGAAACAAAAGAGGAACAACGGCAACGCATCGCCAATGCCAAAGCCGACGTGGAATATATGGTTAAAACATATCTCAAACACTACGCCACCGCCGACTGCGCCGACTTCCAAATTCAATTGGCAAATTATGTAAAATTATACCCCACAAAAAAAGTCATTGTCCGCTGGGGACGCGGACTCGCCAAATCTGTTTGGTGCGATTTGATTATTCCCCTATGGCTATGGATGCGCGGCGATATTCACTTCATGGTTATCGTCGGCAATAACCTTGATAAAGCCAAGATGCTGCTCGGCGACTTGCAAGCCGAATTTGAAGCCAACAAACTCCTGCTGCACGACTTCGGCAATCAATTAAAATCAGGTAGTTGGGAAAAAGGCCATTTCCGTACCCAAAACGGATTCATTGCAAAAGCACTCGGAATGGGGCAAAGTCCGCGCGGCCTGCGCGTCTTTGCAAACCGCCCCGACTACATCGTCTGCGACGACCTCGAAGACAAAGACACTGCAAAAAATCCAAAACGCCAAACGGAAATGGCTGTTTGGATAGAGCGCGACCTCCTACCCACTATGGACGGCGCAACACGCCGGTACCTGCACCCGAACAACAACCCTTTCCCGTCGAGTATCCAGGAAATACTTAGGGAACGACACCCCGACTGGAAATTGCACCGCGTGGACGCCTGCCCCGGCGCGAAACGCCTGCCCCGGTGGGCGGCAAAGTATCCGAAAGAATACTATTTGCAAGTCGAGAAAGAAATCGGCACACTCGCATTGGAGGCAGAGTACAACAACCATCCCCATGTGGAAGGCGCGGTGTTCAAAGAGACATACATCACCTGGGACAAGATACCCCACATAAACCACTTCCAGCACCTCTTAGGCTACTGGGACGTGGCGTACAGCGACGCGCCTACCGCTGACTACAACGCCGTTAAATTCTGGGGGCTCAAAGGCGACCGCTTCTATCTGATAAAAGCGTTAACCCGCCAATGCACCATGACCGAAGCTATCCAGTGGATGTTTGAGCTTCAAAAAACCTTGCCGAAACACATATCATTCTACTATGAGAGCCAATTCTGGAATGACGCGCTCACCATGACCTATAAGGAAGTGCGCCGCAAGTACGGCTTTGATATTTCCCTTATAAAAGATGACCGGAAAAAAGACAACAAGTATGACCGCATCCTTACCCTGCTGCCATACTACCAGCAAGGACGCATCGTTTATAACATAAATGAAAAAGCGAACAACGATATGCAAGTAGGGCTGGCGCAATTAAAGGGCATTGAACCCGGTTACAAGACACATGACGACAGTCCGGATGCCGACGAGGGAGCCATACACTTACTCAGTAAGCACATCACCATCGCAGCACTCACTACAACCGGAACGTTCAACGGATACCGGAGAGATAATAAATTTTAATCATCGCATCAATTATGACTTACAACCAATTCAAACACGCTGTTAAACAGGCTCTATTAAACGTCAAACTGAAACGCGCTATCAAGCGCGCCGAACGCTACTACCAGCGCATCGAAGGACGCGAAAGCGTACATATTTTCTTACAACGAAATCGATTCGTCATCCTCACAAGAAGCCACACCCGCAAACTTATTCGTAAAGGTTTTTTCAAACATGGCCTCAACTGGTCGGACATAAAAGCCAACGCCATCTACTCCATCGACAAAAAATCCATAAATCCATAAATAATAAAACAATGTTTATCACTCGCGACGACCTTAATAAAAACCTTTACGCAGAAATCATCAACGCGATTACGCGCCTTGATGAAACCCGCGAAACGTACGGCATACGTACCGCCGAAGAGAAAGTAAAATCATACCTCGGAGGTAAGTATGATTTGGATTTTATCTTCTCAAAAACAGGCGACGAAAGAAATTACATGATAGTGGACACTGTGGCTAACATTGCCCTCTACATCATTGCCGACGTTCTTGAACAAATGCCGGTAACTATACAGAATACCTATGAAAACAGCATGGAATATCTTAAAGACATCCAGGCCGGCAAAGCCATACTGCCCGGCGTTCCCGAACCGACCAACCCCGACACCGGCGAGCCCGACACCTTCATTCGCTACGGACAGCCCGACAACCGTTACTAATTAATCACATTAGCACATTAAAATAATGGCAACAAAGAAAACAATAATTCAACCCGACAAAAAAAACTTTGAAAAAATCAAAGTCCTGAACATGACGCTTGCGCCCATTGACCGTTCTTACAAAGGCATTGAACAATGGCGTAATGCCCTGCGGAGCGCAGAAAGCCCCACCAACCCGCAACGCAAGAACCTGTACGATTTGTATAATGAAATCGCCCTCGACCCCCACATGAGCGCAGCCATGACCAAGCGTACCCTCAACGTGCTTGAACGCGAAATAAAATTTTTCAACGCCAAAGGCGGTGAGGACGAAACCGTGTACAACATCATTAAACAGCCTTTCTTTGCCCAATTTTTAACCCACGCCCTCGAAGCCATATTCTACGGTCATTCCCTCATTTATTTTGAAAATATAAGCCCCGACGGCGGTTCCTCCTGCGCCCTCATCCCACGGCAGAATGTAAAACCCGAAAAAGGAATTGTCGTGCAAAATTACAGCGATGAAAACGGCGTGAGCTACCTCTTACCGCCCACTGCCAACTATGTTATATCCGTTGGCGGTGAACGTGCGCTGGGATTGTTAAACAAGGCCGCTCCCTATATCATCTATAAAAAGGGAAACATGGCCGACTGGGCTACCTTTGCCGAAATCTTCGGCACGCCCTTCCGATGGGTGGAATATGACGGCTACGATATGAAGGTGAAGCAGGAACTCGAAGCTATGATGAAATTCCAACGAACCGCCGGATACGCCGTATTACCGCAGGGTACCAACCTCCACATGGAAGAGAGCCAAAATAAATTAGGCAATACCGAAGTGTATAAACTCCTTGCCGAATTTTGCGATAAACAAATAAGCAAGCTCGTCCTGGCAAACACCATGACCCTTGACAGCGAAGGCGGCAAGTACAAGGGCGACGTCCATGAAAAAAGCGAAATGCGTGTAGCCGAAGCCGACCGCCGCGACATTATTGCCCTGCTCAACACGGAATTTGTCCGTGTGCTTGGCGCATTCGGTATTAACGCCGAAGGCGGCTACTTTGCCTTTGAAGAGGACGAAACAAGCCTTGATGATATTGTAAAGTTAAACGGCATCATTGACATCCCGCCGGAGTATCTCTACGAACGCTACAATATCCCCATGCCTGCCGCCGGCGCCGCCGCAAAAGGAAAGAAAAAAGAAGCGGGGGAAACAAAAAAAGACGATGCGAAAAAAAACGATAAAAAACTCCACGAACACCCGGAACGCTACGGCTACGGGATACTAAATAAACTGTCCGACCTGTTTGATTTTTTCGCCTCCGCCCCGCGAGCGCGGGGCTAAAAGAAAAAGTAAACCGCCTCTATGAACACTCCTGCGACCACTGCCACCTCGCCGATAAAGAAGAACCGCCGCTCGACAATGAAGAGGCCATTAACAACGCCCTCCGCGACCTCTACGCCACCGGCGGAAAGGGAAACATGCAATCCCTCTTTGACGTTACCAATAAACCTCTGAAACAGGCGATAAATAAAGGCTTCGGCAAGGTAGAATGGGGAAAGCCAAACTATGAATTTTTACAACAATTGCAAAACAACGGCGCAGCTTTTGCCGCCAGGAAAACGCAACACCAGGTACGCGAATTAACAAAAGCCCTTTATGATGAAAAGGGAAATCTCAAAACGTGGTCGAAATTCAAAGCTGATACGCAAAACACCGTAAAAGATTACAACCAAACATGGCTGCATACCGAATACAACACCGCCGTCCGCCGCGCGCGCATCGCTTCGATATGGCGCGATACCGAAGAGGCGGAGTTATACGTAAACATGCGCTGGCTTCCCAGCCGCTCTGCGAACCGCCGCGAAGCGCATGTGTTATTCTACAACCGCGTATTCAAACGCGACAACCCGATTTGGAACAACGGCCCCGGAACTCTCTGGAACTGCAAATGCGGCCTCGAACCCACCGATGACCCCGCAGAAGACGGCGGAACACCGGCAGCAGTGAAACCCGCACCCGGTATTGATAACAACCCCGGTGAAAGCGGTGAAATATTTACCCAATCACACCCCTACTACAAGTCCCTTACGAAAGCAGAAGAAAAAGCAGCCGCTCAACTTGAAAAAAACAACACATTTACTACTGTCGAGGGCGACGGCGGCTTCTTAGTACACATATCAAAGGGGCAGAATAAACATGAAATAAAATCCAATTTGGCTTTTGCAAAAAGACTGGTCGGCATCGACAAAGCAGACATCACGCTGCTGGGCGTTATCAATGAGCCGGGCGCCATAAATTACGACTGTATCCGGCACGCATTTAATGAACAGTGGGAATTGAAAGTACCAAGGGGAAACAATATGCAAAGCGCTATTCAACACGAATTAAGAGGTACTAAAAAACATCGCTTTGCATTTGAATTAACCGCAGAACACAATATTCGGCAAATTTTCAAAGGAATTGAAACAACGTTTATATCGCATAAAAATCGTGCAAAAACAATACAAAAATTAGACTTTCTCCTACCATCCGGGAGGCTATTGAGGTTTGTTCGGAAAGATTTTGATAGTAGAATTTCGCTACTAAACGCATTTAAATCACAAATGGCTGTTAAAAATTAACAGCCACCGCTTGGGGGCGCCATCCGCAGATGTCGCCAAATAGAATACAAAGGTAAACAAAAAAAATAACAATGCAAAATTTAATCAAAAAAATTGAAAAAATTCAATACTACCTGAACAGCGGCGTGTTTGAAACCGTCGGCAGTGAAGCCGTCAGACATTATAAAAAATCCTTCCTGGATGAAGGCTTTACCGACCGGAACCTGAAAAAATGGAAAAACGTAAAACGCCGCCTCAACCCGCGAGACCCCAAAGCCGCCGCCGCTTCGCTGCCTATCCTTACCGGCAGCGGCGAACTTGCAGACAGCATCAAGTGGGCGCGCGGTTCCGGCCGAACAGTCGTTATCAGCTCCGACAAAGTATATGCTCAGGTGCATAACGAAGGACTGCGCGCCGGGCGCGGTAAAGGCTTTCAAATGCCAAAACGCCAGTTCATCGGAAAATCCGCCGAGCTCACCAAAAAAATAAACGCCAAAGTAGCCAAACAAATCAACATTATCGCAAACATCTAAAACACATTAATATGATACACATTTATTCGGAAATTGCAAACGCCCTCAAAGAAATTGATGCCCTGAAATGGATAGACATCGCTCCGCGAGTAGAAGAACAAACAAACATCTACCCCGCTGCCTACATCGGCGTGGATGAACAAACGCCCCTGAACCCCCTCGGCGGAATGAACGGCATCGCTGAAATCATATTTTCTATTGAAATATGGCTCAAACCCTACCATAGCAGCACAACCAAACCATTAAGTCCTGTACTGAACGACTTAAAAAACAACTTTCAACTCATTGCTGAAATCCGGGAGGCTATTATGGCTTTGGAAACAGAGTATGTCCAGGCGACCACCCTCAAAAGTGAAACCGTCGAAAAACAACCCGACGGTTTCTATAAAGTCCTACAACGCTGGGAAGCTATCACACCCATGTGGGATGAGCAACTGCAACCCTTACCCGACAATATGCCGCGGCCGAAGTTGGTAATGGAAGGATAAAAGATTATCAGAAAAATAAAGACTTATCAATAAAATGATGCGGCATATTGCATTCTATCTTTTTTCCTATGTCAATAAATTGTTGATTCTTTTCATATAGGTATATGTCTAAGTCCCTGCTATCAATATATTGATAATCTAAATAGGTGTTTTCATGCTCTTTTTTTATCTCCTTATGTATGCCATTTAATTCATAGACCAATGGTTTAAACCATTCTACATATTCATAAATCTTACTTTTAATCCTATCATTATCAGATAATATAAACTTGTCTGTAAAGTAAAAATTTTCAAACATATACAACTCATGAATACCAGAAAAATATATGGCATTTATCATTGCGCCTAATTCGGATATTACGTAATAATAGTTTAAAAGTGGTTTATTTTTAAGTTTTCTGAATAGTATGGAGCGCTCTTTGTTTACTCTCATGTACAAAATAAATTTTTTCCGCAAATCATAAGTGCCTTCCGCCTCTATGACGTCAATGAGCGCAAAAGCCTCTTCATACTTCTTTTCTCTTTTCAAAACAGCAAGACGTGCAAAATTTTTTTCTTGTATTTCATCATTTCTTCTGTATGGCGGTATGACCGTTCTTATTTCTTGATTTTTACATGCCAGAAAAAAATTGGCTAAAAATATATAGGTACTTGTTTTCATAGTTTCCACAAATCTACAAAAAAAGCGGGAATCTATCCCGCTTCTTTTAAAATTATTTATCTGTCATTTTTCGGGCGACCTCCCACGGCGGCCGTAATTCATCTAATAACATAGCCAGATGAGCAAACCCATCACTGCGCATATTGTCTTGATTTATAATGCCAAATAAAAAAGCAATTTCACTCTGTAGCTCCTGCCAACATTCCACAGGGTTGCCACTCGTGTTTACCTCTATCGTGTAGCTCTTTTCATTAAACTGTACCATGGTCAGCGCCTCCTTTATTCTTTCTTGCATGTTGATTCCCGATGGGCGCGCCCCGCTTCCCATTATAGACAAGCGGAAGGGCTACCGCCTCCGCATTTGGCTCTACCGGCAAACCGAGCAACTGCCGGCGCATCAAATCGGGATTAGTATAAAGCATATTGCTTTCGCGGTTCTGCCTGGCACGGCGATACAGCGCCGCAAGTATCCGGTTACTGCGGTTATACCCGTTCAGCGTCCGATTAACACTTTGCACACTAACTCCCAATTCTATCGCTATTTCCTTCTGGTCGCCGCGATTAAGGCTTTCCCCGATGAGCCACAAAAGATTCAAGATATCGGCATTAACCAACTCCCCACGCCGGATATATTGTCGTGGCGGCGATGACCTCATTCTGTATTCGCCGGTCTTCCGTAACGAGGGCAGCACCTCGCCGGTTACCCACTTCCGAAATATTTTTGCCTCCGGTTTCCGCGACTGGAATATCAGATTATACAGGCCGGATTCGCTCACAAACGTTGCTACCTGCGTTCCTCCGAGGGGGTCGGTAATACCGACCCCCTCGCGTTCGTCATCGTCAAGGCGGCTTAAAGCATCATTGTGATTGCCGATGCCCAATGCCCTGCACACATCCTTGCCGCGAAACCACGGCTCATTGTTAATTACTTCAACCCGAATGGGCTGATTACTTGGATTAAAGGTAAACACCTTTACTTCTTGCGACAGTAAGTTGTCAGCTTCATGTTTGTTTAACATAACGTAAATTTTTTTGTCATGTGGATGAAAAAAACGGCGTCCACTTCCCGTTGACAAGTCCATTTACAAAGGGCTGTCATAGCTATTACAGCTACGACACGGGGTTGAACGCCGTTATGTTGTGTTATGGGCATAAAAAATACCCGTAATGCAGCATTCGGGCAGGTTCACTACCCTTTGTAATTAAACTTGTCGCTGCAAAGATACACAATTTTTTTTAAAATCCACATGATTGATTAATATTTTTGTTTAATTACTATTCTCCGGCTTTAACAGTTCCGCCAGTTCCCGCTTTGCCGGCTCCCCCAGCCAGCGATAAAACGTTTTCAACGAAATAAAAAAACGCGGATAAATAACATTTTTATATACCCAAATCTGCGAAACGCCCCGGCCTGTCTGCTCCAATGTGACGTTCTGCACCTCCACCACTTTTCGCAAGTAATTTAACCGATTCTTCTGTGTTATTCCCATTATTAACCCCCTTTAACTTCTATTTATTTTCCTAATTTTTTCGTCTCAAATTTCGGGCACAACTGCCACAAAATCGCTGTTGCCGTGTCCCCCGCATGAGGTATCCCCCAACGCATATCCCGCATCACACCATACAACGCATACGCCTCCGAAAGAGTCAACTGAAACGGCCGGTCATTGATGTAAACAAACCGCAACGCATACCGCCGGTAAAACTCCGCGAGCACATAATACTCCAACTCACGTTCTCGCTGAAATACCCGGTCATTAAACAAACCAACCAGCATAGCGCCCAATACACTTACCTGATAAACCGTTAACTTTAATTTAATCTTTTTCATAACTCAATCCTTTTAAAACGTATAACTTCCAAAACAAAGTAATACATCGCCCCAGGTGATTATTACTTTTTCCCCCGCCTCATCCCGGCAGCACAACTTATCGCAACCGTTCACATCCGGCTCCCCAATGCGCCACAAGTACAGTAACCGGTTATCTTTTGTCAAAATTTTCATCGCTTCTTGCTATTTTATCTATTTATTTGCCTTAAAAAATGCCTCTGCAAACCCTGCCGGCGTGATGGCACGGATGGCGGCGCGGTCTAAATTCAAATGCTTATACTCATCCGGAGCCACCAGCTTTGCCCAATCGCGCCCATTAGCCCTATGACCAATACCTGTCGTTATGCGCTCCGGACGCACCTTTACCGTCGGCTTCGGCGTGTTAAAATAGCCCCAAATATCTGTTGTTTTTACGGCAGCAGTACCAAACTGCCATTGTTCAAAAGTAAAGGCCGGTTTGCCCATGAATTGCCGCAGGAACCCGCGCGGATTTTCCATTGCCCAAAATTTCACATGCCCATAAGTGCGGCAATGCCATATAATATCCATACATGCACGCACTACTTCCATAGCGCCCTCGAAATCGCGGTACATGGCGCCCTTCGCGATACTGAACTCTGTGCAAGGGGGCGCGGCAAGAATGCCATGTATCTCAGAAAATGGATATGCGTGATGCCAACCATCATGATAAATGTGCAAGTCCCTTTTAGAATAGCCGTTTTTTGTAACATCGTAGTCCGGCAATGTCAGCACATGCACATCATATCCCGCATCGCGATACGGCTTGCTCCATGCACCCGTGCCGCCGCACAAATCAAGTATTATTTTATTTTTATTATTCATATAAATTCGTTAAAATTCGCGTAATTTGTAAATTAAAAAGGAACGCCGGCCAAACCAAAAAAACTATAACCAATAAAACAAAACACCGGCGCACCTTTATTACCTTATTCATCCCCGAAGGGCGTGTAGCCTTCGCTGTATGGGTTATACTCTTCCGGATTGCGCAACGCATCGCCGGAGGCATTGTAGAACGTGTCCGTTTCCGGATTGTAATATTCCCGCGACCCGGAAGGTGGATAATACCGCCTTCCAAACATCTGTATATCTTCTGCGCTCATAATATACTTGAAAAATTTAAATCTATAACTTGGTAAGAACCATCCTCCTGACGTTCCGAAATGCGGTAGTATGTCCGACTATCCGGGCGACGAATGCTTTGTTTCAGGAGCGCGAGGCTCTCTTGGAATAAGGCATCCTTTATCTTGTCCTCATAGCGCAATAAGCTCATCACCTTCTTTGCGTCCAGCTTGCCGCGCGTGGTTGCAAAGGCGTCGGTTACAAGTTGTTTCACAAAATCGTGCTTACTCTCAACGCTGACGTTCAGGAACTCATCGAGTTTCTCCTTACATGCCTTAATGGTAAGGTCGTCGAACTCGATACGTTCGTTCACCGACACCTCAATTTTCACGCTTCGGTTAAAATTAAACCACGTATAGTTACCCTTCCCGTCGCCCTTGGCGCGCAGGTCTTCCATTGACTTAGTAAACACCTCGTCGTTCAGTCGCCGCGAAAGCTCTTTAAACTCCCGCAGTTTCTCATTCAACGACTTCGCACGTATCAATAGTGTATGCGCGTGCCGTTCCTTCAACTTGTCGCTTCCATTCAGGTACATCGTCGGTACTTCCCTTCCCGCCTCATCTACCCATGTCTTCTGTTTTAATTCCTGTTTCATAATTTTATTTTTATTTAATTTGTAATTGTATCCCAAAACCATATTCGCGCATCAGCACATCTTCCTGCCGTGTAGGGGGGGTGATTCAGTGGTGAAAGGGCGATAAATAGTGCGCTGGCGCGTGATAATATCACTGCCCTTGCGACGCGCCCGGTAAATCATACCATACATCCGCTGTTTATTACTTGTCATACTTATAAATTCTTAATTCGTTTCGCCACCTTCTGTTTATTCAAAAACTCATAATACACCGCCCGCAGTTCCGACAGCGTAATATCATTAAACGCCTTGCGCTGTGCCGCCCGGCACGCTATCGCCTTTATCATATCCGCCGTATGCTCCGTATTACACAACTGCAACCAGCGCCCAATACTCGCCATCACCCGCTTCCGCCACAAATCAAACTCATTCCCCCGCACATGCTGCGTCCGAACCTTACCATCCAGCATCGCCACCATCAGCTGGTACTCGTGCGTATGCATAGCTGTTAAGCTATCCGTCCGCCCCTCTGTGAACTGCATCACCAGCCCCTCCTTATCCGCCCCGGGCAACTGTGCCAGTAATGCGTAAAATTTACGATAATTACGTGTCATATGACTCTTAACTTTTAGTTCTTAGTTTTTTACTCTTAATCCCGATTTCCGCTCCAATACAATCCGTATGCCGCTCCACATCCCTTTGCTTGACTGGCGCCGGCGCCACCTGTCGATGAGTAGCCCGTTGCCTGCCGGGTTTCTCTTCTTTTTCCTTAGCCGGTGCTGGTGCTGCTTGCCGATGGGCGACCGCCTGCCTGCCGGGCTTCTTACACAACCCGATTTTCTTCGCATAACCCATCACCGTCTTATAATCCCGATGTAACTTTTCCGCTATCTCAAACCCGCACATCGCCGGCCATAACTCCCGAAGCATGGCCTCCTCCTCCGGCGCCCACCCTGCGGTTTTTTTAGCGCCCGCTTTGGCACGCGCCGTCTTTGGAACAGCTACCGGCAATGCTTTACCTGCAACCGGCCCCGGCGTACCACGTAATAACCTTGTATTAGCAAGCATTATCACCTCCCGCAGTTCATCTATTGAGCAATTGTCAATAAACTTATCAGCTGTTATATCAATAAATAAAACTCTTTGTAAAGTTGCCATAATTTTTAACTCTTAACTCTCTTTCATAAAACTCACAAGCCCTCTTTACGGCGATGTAAAACTGCTCATTACTCGCCGCTTTAAACTCCACTAATTTCTTTGCATTCATACCCGTTTAATTCGTTTAAAATTCGTTTAATTCTATAATCTCAAATTTCCAACCAATAAACTGGTAAATCTTATCTACTATATCTTTTGCCGATTTTTCATCAGAAAAAACACGGGCATCTTCTCTTTTCCTGGACATTCCAAGAGAACCCCCGAGCTCCCCAATGCGTGGCGTCCCCTTTAACAGGTAGTTATCACCTCTTTTCAGAACAATTTTTTTTGCTTTCATATTTTTAAATCATTAAATTTTTAAACGCTATTTTTCGCCCCAAAACAGGGCGCTTTTTTGTTCGTCAATACTTAGTTCCCCGCCGGCGCTGAAGCGCGAAATAACAAACGCTTTTAACCCCTGAATGTGTATAATTACCTTCGCCATCTTTTTTGCCATCCGGGCAAGGGCCGGATAAGCCTCTTTGCGCTCCTCGTGTCCTACAAATACTATTAACTTTCCCGGCAGTGCGTCCATCAGTTTTTTTTTTAATTCCGACGGCTTTAGTTCGTCGGCATACATCGTCAGATTATCAATAAACACAACGTTTGGCGTGCGTGGCCGGCGGTACTTTTCTATTATCTCATTAATCGAAAGGTATTCGTCCCAAAGTATCTTATCTGCCGCCGTAATGCCCGCGCGCAGGCACGCATCCTGAAAACTTTTGTCCAATCCCTCCTCGGCGCTGACGAAGCCCACCCTTTCAAACCGCGCAATCTCTTTCGCCAGGGTGAGCGCAAACCACGTCTTACCGTTCTTTTCCGCTCCGTAGATTATCCAGCAGCCCCTACATTCGGCGTTGCCCACCGCTTCGGCCAGCACGCCGGACAACTGCACCGTCCGCCCGGCGTGCTTTTCCAATAAATTGCGTGATGTGAGGCTGCGCGGCATTACTACGAGTTAAGAATTAATAAACTTTCTGCACGCCTCAGGCCGCCGATGTGGCCGCTTTCGTCTGCTGTCAAACAACGTGTAACAATAGCCTTTAAATTCGCCTTATCCGTCATATTCACGCTCAGCACATCCGTGATTAGCTTCCGGTAAAACTCGATTTTTTCCCGGCGCTCGAACGGAACCGCCGTACTGTATCGTTCCGAGTGCCGACTAAACATTTCGGCAAAGCCCACCTTTTTATTGCGCATACCGCGCTCCATTTTTTCGCGCAAGCCGTCGGCGCCCATCAGGTACCAGCCGCAACACCCATCGGTGGCGTTCCAGAACTCTTTTAATTCAAGGAACGCGGCATAATTCATGTCGCCGGCTTCGTCAATAATAACCACCGGCGCGGGCAACATGCGCAGGTAGTACTTCGTATCGTCTTTAATATCCTTTATACGGCCACGGTCGCCCACGCCCACAGCCTTTGCCAAAGCCCGGATAAACTCATTTTTCATCTTACACTGCGAAGTGTCAAGGTAAAAGCAGTTCTTCACAGAACGCGCCAAATACTTTGCGCTATACGTCTTTCCAATGCCGCAGTCGTCTGCGAATATTCGGCTTTTGCTGTGCGCTTTGCAAAACATTACCTCCTCTTCAATGATGTTGTACACCTCTGTACGCGCCATTTGCCACTTCCGCTCCCCGGATGACACCCCCAACTCGCGGCCTAAGTTCAGCCACTTCGCATCCGCCAACAGGCGGTCGCGCTCGCCCGCCTTTAACCGCGTATAAACAGCCGCGCCAATCCCATGCAGTTTCGCAAAAGCGCTATCGCTTCCGCTGTAATTCTTGCGCTGCTCCAGCAACGCAGCAACTACTTTTTCTTTAAATTCACTTGTAATTTGTAACATATTTTTTTGTTTTATTGGTTAAAATTCGCGTAATTCGTAAATTAATATCTGTCCTTTAAAGAACATTTCAACGGCGTTTCAACGGCGTTTTCTACCAACACCATGTCGCGTTCATCTTCATATCCCGGTAATGCTTCAACAGGGGTTTCGCTGGCCGCATACCGGGTAATCCCCACAATTTGAAACTTATTATTCAATACTTTTTGCCGATTGTCAATAATACTTACCCGGTCTATCTCTGACCTGCGCGTCCGCGCGTAACCGTTAATAGTGGCCGTGTAACTGCTCATCAACTCAAGATTGGCCTCGCATTCGTCGGTGCGCTCAATTCGGGCGCGGTGGTATTCCGGCTTGCGAACAGCCTCACACACGAAGGTGTCGCCCACATATACGTAAGCCTTCAACACCTCGCCATCGTTTCCGTCAAGCCACCGCACATTAATCCGGCGGCCTTCCGCAACGTCCATCAACTGTATAAGCTGCTTCCCAACGGCAATAACGCCGTTATTGCCCAGTAAAAACTCCCTGTTGTCGAGTTTAATTATCCCTGTCCGGCAACTCGTTTCCGTGCTATAACCAAGATAGGGGATAATGCCCCGGTAATTGGTAGGCCGGATATGGGGGTGCTGCATCGCCAAAAACACTTCCCACCGCGTCATATTCTCAATCTTGGAGTGCCGGGTATTGTTCCACCGCTCAATGTCGCATAAACAGCCTGAAACAAGTTTGTCGTATGGTACCAGCGGCGACTCCTTTGGCCCTGCCTGGTTAGCCTCCCGCAAAGCAAACGGTCGGGCCAGCCAGCCCTCGCGTTCCTTCTCATATTCGTAACGCAGATTACCGTAATAACGCTCTATACGCTTTGCCCGCGCTTTGTTCGGCTCTATACGCACATACTGGAACATATTACCCTCTTCCAGGAATGTCCCCCGAAACGAAGAATTTAACGATGCCTCCGCCTCGATCTCAGCCGGCAGACTTATGCCCCACTGCGCGTAATTACGAACCAACTGGCGATAAAACTCCAAAATAATACCCTCCTTTGTCTTACCATATACCCAACACGTAAACGCCTCGCTGCCGAGGTCAATCCCGTTGTAAAACCACATCCGCTTACCTCTCTCATACTCGAATGCCGGCTGCCGGTCGTCCACAGATATGATACTGCCGGCATATTCCGGCTGTTTAAGCGACGCATACGGCGTAAACTTAGCCATATACTTTTGTCGGTCGCCGCTTCGCATCCCCTCTGTCGCAATAGCATTGCGCCACTTGCTTAGGTAGCTTGTAATAGTAGAGGCGCTCAAAGCCGGGAAATCGCCGGGATTATACCGTTCACCTGTCTCGTTATTGATTGCCTCAATGTAACCGTCGAGGAACCCGTTATACCGACGCTCCACTTCGACCTTGGTAGGCTTGGCTACACAGTCGGCGAAAAGGTCATTTATAAAAAGTTCGACATCCGGCGTAACGACGCGGGCGTTATTGTTGCCGTGGTGCCGTGAGATTAGGCCCCGCCAGCCCTCGCGCCGGAACTTTGCCAACTCTTTACGCAGGCGGTCAGTGCTGTCCGGCAGGGTGTGCAACACCTCGGCTTTGAAGTTCCGCGCCTCGGTGCAGACAGACTCCCAGGCACCGCCCACATTTTGACGCAATTCGCGGCGATACTTGCGCCGCCGGTCGTAAATCGTCTGTATGGTGGCCAGCACACTCGCGTTTACCGTGTATTCATCTACTTTATCATCAGACAGGCTGCTGCCGTCCGGGAACTTAAACCTGCTAAATTCGTCAAAAAAACGCGCATCACGCACGTAATGCTGTGCAAACAGCGACCGGCGCACTTGCTTTTGCGGCTCGCCGAACGCCTTTATAAGCAAATTTTGCCACGCCAGCGGCAACGACGACCATAACACCAGCATCGGACAGCCGGGAGCATTGTTGCGTAAACGAATAATGTTTTTTCGCTGTATTCGCAACTGCAAGCTACGTGCACTAATTAACTTCAAACTACGTTCATGTGCATTTTCGCCGTCGAACAGGAAACGCGCCTGCGCCCCCAGCCGGTCATTGTGATATTCGTATGGTGTTACTTTGTCCATTGCGTTTAACTTTGTTCCCGCCCCGGTCTCGCTCCGGGTGCCGGCCTTGCGCCGGTGCGGGAAAATGCTTACATTTGTGTTGTCAAACTTTTAAAAACATAAGCATTATGAAAAAGGACATTGAAGAACTAAAATCGGTATTCGACAGTATATTTCTGCAACTTGCCGAACTAACGCAAAATTGAACACCCTTAACTCAATGGTTTTGGGCGCTTACAAAGAAACATTGCCTGCAGAAAACTACCGAACCCTGTACACCAATTTTGTAAATGTGCTCGAAGAGAACATAAATACTGTATTTTCGGGGATTGAAAACGTTCTGTTTGACAACGGATCGCTTTTTCTGAAACGCAAGTTTGAGGTGTTTGCAACCATCCAGAACTTAAAGCGGGACGGCTCATATATTGCGACCTCAAACGGCGATAATAATCATCAATAAGCCTTGCGCGTTTTCCGGTATTTTCCTTTGCCGTCTCGGCCCTTAACAAGCCATAAGCAATAAAACTCAACAGTGCAAAGAACCACTGGTGCGGAGCGCCTAAGAAACAGGCGGCGGTGAGACCTGTCCCAAACATCAGGAACAGGTACGTAAAAATTTTGTGAATTGTTTTCATAATTAGTCATTTTTAATCGTTACGAATACACTGTTAGAACGCCAATCAGAACTGATCGAATAATTTTTTACACCCAGTTCGTCCATGCGCTCTTTAGCCTCCTGCTCGCACACATGCTTAGCATCATAAACGATCTTAATAGTCCCATCCTTTGCCACCGACATCACCTTGATGTAGCGTTGATGCGTGAGAAACTCACGCACTGCAAATAAATTTTGAATTGCTGTTTTCATTTCTTTCATAATTGTATTGATTTATTGGTTATTTCCGTATTTTTCCTGATATAGCCTCCGCACACGGTCGGCCTTCCGGCCCGTAGCCCCGTGATGCAATGCTTTTATTACTGTCTGCACGGTGCAGCTTGCCGTTTTTGCAAGTTCTTTCTGCCAACCTCTTTTTGGGACTATTATTTCTTTTGTTTTCATATTTTTTATACCTTTACGAAAAATTTAATTAATTAATTTTTTATGGACTATACAGAGAATTATAAAGAATATTTTAAACTGAAAAATCAATTGACCGAACAGAGAATTGCATACCTCCGTTACATTCTTCTGATAACATCAACGCTAATGGGACTCCTGATTTCCCTTCATGGCTCCACCATAGTAGCCCTATCAGTCCGGCTGGCATTTGCATGTTCGATGGTTCTAATATGTATCGGTCTTCTAACTGGAGCAGTGGCAGTATATCTTCTCTCAATAACTGCTCGGAAAAATTTAGTGGAAGATTATCAACATAAATTACAAGATGCACGTACGACATCTTCCGCAATGCTGCCCGTTTCCGGCCATCCGCCCAAATTATTTGCAGTTTGCGAAAAAACCTGCTACATTGCGCTACTGCTAGCTGTTGTTTCCCTGACATTATATGCGGTGTCGGTTGCATGAATGTTAATTCTTTAAATTTTTGACAAAGATATGATAAATCTCATAAATAAGCAAAGATTTTATGAAAAATCTCACAAATATTAAACAAAGGATTTTGTATTTTATTGAAAACCAAAATATAAATGTTTCAAAATTCTATTCTGAAAGTGGCGTTAGTTATGGTATTTTAACTCAAAAAAGTAAAATAAGTGAGGATAATATTGTGAAATTTCTCACAACATACCCTGTGGTTAATCCTGAATGGTTACTGATAGGAAAGGGCAAAATGTTTCGTAGTGCAGAACCTACGGCCCAGCAACCGGAAGCTATTAAATCGCCGACAGGTATTCCGCTTGTTTCCATCGCGGCGGTGGGCGGATTTGGCAATGCCGAATTTGCTATCAAAGAAAGTGATGTAAAGGATTACTATGTGGTGCCGAAGTTTAAAGACCGCCGTATTGATTTTATGATTGAGGTGGCCGGTTCCTCTATGCAACCGAAGTACAACAGTGGAGATGTGGTCGCTTGTACCATATTAAAGGAAAGCCGCTTTATTCAATGGGGCAAGGTGCACGTTATAGGTACCCGCGAGCAGGGCATTCTTATAAAACGCTTGTATCCATGTGATAATATGGACAAAAAATGTGTGAAGTGCCAATCCGATAATGAGAAATACCCGCCATTCGATATAACCCACGACGAAATAACAGGTATCGCCATTGTTGTGGGTGTAATCCGGTTGGAATAGCAAGCAAAATATCCCAAAAATTTAACGCGCACACGTTTTTGTTTTTAGGCTCAGCACGTAAATCGTTATAAATATCTGATTTTAAATATATAAATATAAACACATAACTTTACTGTTATATGTTTATCGGGGGGGTAAAGCCAAAAAATAAGCTTTTAATTGCATTTTTTATGCAGTATAGGGGCGGTTTGAGCGCTTTTAAAAAGCAGATTTTGTTCGCCTGTTGTTCGCCTGTTAGGTCAGGTGTTGCACTTTTCAGGGCCTTTTTTGGCCTCCAACCGGGCACAAAAAAAACCGCCCCAAACAGGCGGTTTTTACTACCATTTTCGTGAGTCCGGGAAAATGCTTCTTTCGCTTATTTTATGCGGTTTTTCGGGTAAATTAAACCTCTCATAAAGGGCTATTAAAAAAAAACTGAAATTTTTGGCCTTTTTTAGGAGGAGAGGTAAAACTGAAATTAAACCTAAATGCACATTTGGTTTTTTCTGTGCTTTTTATATTTTTTTCATTATTAAATATTTATTGTTTTTATTAAAGGACATTTTGATTTATGCCCCATAATAGAGAAAGAAAGCAAAACACTGGTAGCATTAAAACAAAAAAAAGAACAAGAATAACAAGCGTATTAAAATTTAAAACAAAAGATTATATTGATGTTTTCCCAAACACGTAATCCAGTACCTTCCGGTTGGCGGTATCTATAATCGAAAAATCTTCCTCTATGTACATGTCGGTTACCTTCATCTGCTTACTTGTAGCATGGTTCAGGCACAGGTGGATGTCGTCTTTACTGATTCCGCACTTATTGCGGGCTATCGTGCCCCACGAATGGCGGGCGGCATAAAATTCAAGGTCATCAATACCAATGATAGCGCCTATCTTTTTAAGCCCGTAGTTAGCCGTGGCTGTCCTCAGTCCGTTGATGGCAGATGTAAATGTTCCCACTGTTTTGTACGTTTTATAAAAACAAAATACGCGCTTCCCAACAGGATCCCTGTATTTCTCTACCAGGGACGCTATCTCCGGCGCGACCTTGATAGATATTCTTGCATTGTCATCACGCTGGTTTTTCGTCTTCTTCCGGTTATAGGTAATGCGGCCATCCTTGTAATGATCGCAATAATACAAATCCGCCTCATTGATGCCGATGAGCCCGAAACTTAGCAGAAACATATCTTTTGCAAAGTTCCACCTGCTGGCGCGGGTACTTTCTTTTTCATAAGACAAGGCGGCAATTTCCCTTATATCCTCTGCTGTGATAGCTCTCTTGCGGGGCGCTTTGTACCTGGGTATTTCCGCTTTCTTGAACGGGGAAAAAGGAATCCGTATGACGCCCATGTCTTCATCATTATATGCGTCTTTGGCTCTATTGTGCAATGCTTTTATCATCGCCGGATACAAAGAGGGGGCGCGGGTACCTTTTTTCCTTTTATCCGGCGCCGGTTGTTCCTGTATCCAGGCGATCCACTCATTGACGAATTTCTTGGTGATTTCATGAATGCTCAACGTATCCCGGCCGGTGAACCTTATTAAACTGTTTAACGCTACTGCATACACGCGGTACGTCTCATTACCGTTGCCCTTGATTTTATTTATATACTCACGGCTAAAAGCTATAAAATCCAAATCAAAGTGCGTACCTTCCTCCTTCTTTTTTTCTCCTTTGATGATATCCGATACCAACTCGGCTATCTGCGCTACATCCATACTACCCAAACGGTGTTGATATTCATTGCAACGTTGTCGGCATGCCCGCTCTATATCCAACACCGCATCCAGTACTTGCTGATTCTTGATTTTCATGGAGCGGGTAATATCGTCCTTCGTTAAGAAAATATTGGTTGCCGGATATTTTTTCTTGGACTTATGCGTTATTCGGATTTTTACATTATAAGTTGCATCGTTTTTTTGCATGGTGGGCATACACCTCTGCTTTGAATGTGGCCATATTTACGACTTTTAAATTTGTAGAATATTTGTAGAATTTCGTCGTACAAAGGTAGGTATTTTTTATCGAAAATAAAGAAAAGGCATTTGTAAAAAAAACGGGAAACGTTTTGCATCCCTTGTCAATATTGGTTCATAGAATTTTATTTTTTTTCGAACTTTTTCCCGAAAATTTATATGGAAATTTTCGAGATTTAAAGATTTAAAGCCGGCGCCAGCAATTCATAGTTCATCACTCATAATTCATCACTCATAACGCTTATTATTCTTCTTTTTCCTGTGCTTCGTATTCTTTGAGGAGTTTGTCCTGTACTTCGCCGGGCACTTGCTGGTAGTCGGCAAAGGTCATGGTAAAGGTGGCGCGTCCCGAAGAGAGCGAACTCAGGGCGGTGGAGTATTTGTTCATCTCGGCAAGCGGGATACGGGCTTTCAGGATTTCAAATCCTTTTTCGCTGCTCATCCCTTCAATCATGGCGCGGCGGTTTTGGAGGTCGCTCATTACGTCGCCCATGGCGTCGCCGGGCACCATTACTTCTACGTTGTATATCGGTTCCATAATTTTCGGTCCCGCTTTTTTGAAGGCTTCCTTGAAGGCGTTGCGTCCCGCAAGTTTGAAGGAAATTTCGTTACTGTCCACCGGGTGCATTTTCCCGTCATATACATACACTTTAATGTCGCGGGCGTAGGAGCCGGTGAGGGGGCCTTCTTCCATTTTTTCCATAATGCCTTTGAGGATGGCGGGCATGAAGCGCGCGTCGATGGCGCCGCCTACGATGCAGTTGTAGTAAACCAGTTTGCCGCCCCAGTCCAGCGGGTATTCTTCTTTGGCTTTCAGGTTCAGGACTAATTCTTTTCCTTCGACTTTAAAACGGTTGTTTTCCGGCGCGCCTTCCACGTAAGGTTCAATGAGCAGGTGCACTTCCCCGAATTGCCCTGCGCCGCCCGACTGTTTTTTATGCCGGTAGTCGGCGGCAGCGATTTTCGTAATGGTTTCGCGGTAGGGAATGCGCGGCGGCAATAAATCTACTTCGAGTTTATGGACGTTGGTGAGGTACCATTTCAGGATGTTGATGTGGTGTTCGCCCTGTCCGCTGAGGATAATTTGTTTTAATTCTTTGGAGTATTCTACGATAATTGTCGGGTCTTCGGCGTGTGCGCGGTGGAGGATTTCGCCTAATTTTTCGTCGTCTTTTTCTACTTTTGCCTTGATGGCTGTGCGGAATTTCGCCGGTGGGAACTGGATGGGGTAGAATTGCCAGTCTTTCCCGCCGCCGTTCAGGGTTTGGTTGGCTTTGGTGTTTTTCAGTTTCACGGTGCAGCCGATGTCGCCGGCGACCATTTCCGGGAGTTTTTCGCGTTTCTTTCCTGCTACGGCATAGAGGATGGTCAAGCGTTCCTTGGCGTCGTTGGCGGCGTTGGTGAGGTCGATGCCTTCGGTGATTTTCCCGGACATCACGCGGAAATAGGATACTTCGCCCAAATGCTGTTCCATGGCCGTTTTGAATACAAAAATCGACGGTGCGCCGTTCATGTCGCAAGGCACTGTTTCGTCGGCAATGGTTTTGTATTCGCGTGCTTTGTCGGGCGACGGCGCTACGTTGATGATAAATTCAATCAAGCGTTTTACGCCGATGTCTTTTTTCGCCGAGAGGCAAAAGACGGGCATAATCTGTCGGTTTTTCAAGCCCGCCCGCAAGCCTTGCCGGATTTCGTCTTCGGTGAGGACGCCTTTGTCGAAAAACAGTTCCATTAAGGTTTCATCGTGTTCGGCGGCGACTTCTATCAAGGCTTTGTGCAGTTCGGTGGCGCGTTCTTCTTCTTCAGGGGGAACCGGCCGTTCTTCGCGCGTACCGTTGTCGTCCTTGAATTGATATAATTTCATTTTCAGCACATCGACAAAGGCGTTGAAGCCTGCGCCGGTGGCTACCGGGTATTGAATCAAAGTAACTTTGTTGCCATACGCATTTTTGAGGCTGTCTATCACATCTTCCCAGTTGGCTTTTTCGTGGTCAAGCTGGTTGACGCCGAGGATAAGCGGTTTGTTATGGCGTTCTGCATAGCGCGCCATAATTTCCGTACCTACTTCCACGCCCTGCTGGGCATTGATGACCATCACGCCTACATCGGATACTTTGAAGGCGGAAATCACGCCGCCGATGAAGTCATCGGAGCCCGGGGTGTCGATAATATTCAACTTGCGGTCCATAAATTCCGTGTACAATAGCGACGGGTAGATGGAGCGCTGGTAGAGTTGTTCCACTTCTGTGGCGTCGCTCACGGTGTTTTTGGTTTCAATGGCGCCGCGCCGTTCAATCACTTTTCCTTCAAAAAGCATGGCTTCCGTCAGCGTGGTTTTGCCGGCATGGGAGCTGCCCAGGAGCACGACATTGCGAATTTGGTCGGTGGAATACGTTTTCATAATCAGTTAAATTTTTTGGTTAAATTTTTTAGTTTTATTTTATTTTTGGATGCCAAATTTACAAAACCATTTTGAAAAAAACAAATGAATGCGGGAAAATTCAATTTATGGTTTTTAAGTTATTTTCTCCGGGTGGTCATGAATTTTGCCAGTTCGATGAGGGCTGTCCGGTAAGGGGTATCGGGCAGTTCCTGCAACAGTGCAATGGCTTTGGCGCTGTATCCAAGCATGGCTTTTTCTGCGTATTCCTGTCCTTTTTGGCGCTGTACAAATTCGATAATTTTTGTTACGCTGCGGGTTTTCTTCGCCGCGCGGCGGATGTGTCGCAGGATTTCCGCCCGTTCTTTTTCTCCGGCCTGCCGCAAGGCATGGAGCAGGGGGAGGGTGATTTTCCTTTCGCGGATGTCATTGCCGGCGGGCTTGCCCGACTGGTTGTGCTGCTCGTAGTCGAAAATGTCGTCGCGGATTTGGAAGGCCATCCCCATCGTGTAGCCGACATCATACATCCGTTGCACGGCGGCTTCTTCCACGCCGGCGGCAATCGCTCCGCACGCCATGCTTAACGCCAGGAAACATGCTGTTTTCCTTCCGATGATTTGATAGTATTCTTCTTCGGCGATGTCTAATTTTTGCGCTTTTTCCAGTTGCCATATTTCGCCTTCGCTCATTGCTACCATACAGGCGTTAAACCAGGGCAGCAAGCGGGTTTCTCCATATTTCGTCATCACCTGGAAGGCCTGCGCAAACCAGTAGTCGCCGGTCAGTACGGCAATGTTGGAGCGCCAAATCCGTTTTACGGACGCCGCGCCGCGCCGCTGGTCGGCGTTATCGACCACGTCGTCGTGCAGCAAAGAGGCGGTATGCACCATTTCTACCACTACGGCCGCCACCAGCGCCGGCTGCCCGCAAGCGGAAAAGCTGTTTGCCGTGAGCAGCGTCAGCGCCGGGCGCAGTTGTTTGCCCCGGTGTTCCAGCAAATAATTATTCACCGTGTTCAATAAATCCACTTCGTTGTGCAGGGCTTCCCGGAAGAGGCTTTCAAAGCGCTCCCAGTCGCCGCCCAACAGTTTTTTTATATCGTTTAAAATAGTCATCTGCTTTTTCCCGGCGGGCGCAGTGTTTACAGAATAGCGTCGAGTTTGGCCGCCAGTTGCGATTTGGATACCGCGCCGACTAATTTGTCTTTTACTTCCCCGTTTTGGAAAAATAAAATCGTCGGGATATTGCGGATACCGAACTTGACGGCAATGTTGTTGTTGCTGTCCACATCGCATTTTGCGACTACGGCGCGGCCTTCATATTCCGTCGCCAGCTCTTCCACAATCGGGGAAATTGCGCGGCAGGGGCCGCACCATTCCGCCCAAAAATCCAGCATTACCGGTTTTCCTGATTTTACTACAATTTCTTCAAAGTTTGATTCTGTTACCTGTGTCATAACGGTTATATTTTAAATTTGTGTTGTTAATAATTCCTGTTTGAAATAATCTATCGTCCGCCTTAATCCTTCTTCCAGGGGGATGAGCGGTTGCCATCCGTTCAGTTTTTCTTTTGCCAGGGAAATGTCCGGGCGGCGTTGTTTCGGGTCGTCGGCCGGCAGGGGCAGGTGAATGATTTTCGATGTTGATTGGGTCAGTTTGATGACCTGTTCGGCCAGTTCCAGCATGGTAAATTCGCCCGGGTTGCCGATGTTGACGGGGCCGGTGAAGTCGTCGGGCGCGGCCATCATGCGCACCATCGCTTCGACCAAATCGTCTACATACTGGAAACTGCGCGTCTGCCGGCCGTCGCCGTAAACGGTGAGGTCTTTCCCCGCCAGCGCCTGCACAATAAAGTTGGATACTACGCGCCCGTCGTTGGGGTGCATGCGCGGGCCGTAGGTGTTGAAGATACGGATGATTTTTATCCGCACGTTGTTTTGCCGGTGGTAATCCATGAACAGGGTTTCGGCGCAACGTTTGCCTTCGTCGTAGCACGAGCGGATGCCGTTGCAGTTGACGTTTCCCCAGTAGGATTCCGGTTGCGGGTGCACTGCCGGGTCGCCGTACACTTCGCTGGTGGAGGCTTGCAGGATTTTGGCTTTGGTGCGCTTTGCCAGCCCCAGCATGTGGATAGCGCCCATGACCGAGGTTTTGATGGTTTTAATCGGATTGTACTGGTAGTGCACGGGCGAGGCGGGGCAAGCGAGGTTGTATATTTCGTCCACTTCCGCCAGGTAGGGCGTTGTAATATCGTGGCGCACCATTTCAAAATGTTTGTTGTGCAACAGGTGCAGGATATTTTTTTTACTTCCCGTAAAATAGTTGTCCAGGCAAATCACTTCCTGCCCTTCGTTCAGCAGGCGTTCGCAGAGGTGCGAACCGATAAACCCGGCGCCGCCGGTAACAAGGATTCTTTTCATAGCATTCCCATCCCGTAGTATTCAAATCCTGTGTTTCGCAATTCATCTCCGTCATAAATATTACGTCCGTCGAGCACGACAGGTGTTTTCATGACGTTCTTAATGGCGTTCCAGTCGGGCAGGCGGAATTCTTTCCATTCGGTTACTAATAATATGGCGTCGGCCTGCTGCGCCGTTTCGTAAATATCTTTGGCGTAATGCACGCTGTCGGCCAGTATCCGCTTAGCTTCCGGCATGGCTGCGGGGTCGTATGTTTTTATGATGCATCCGGCGGCCAGCAGTTTTTCAATCAGCGCGAGCGAGGGCGCTTCGCGCATGTCGTCGGTTTGCGGCTTGAAGGATAAGCCCCATACGGCAACGGTTTTTCCTTTCAGGTCGCCGTTGAAGTGTTTGTCCAGTTTATGGTATAAAATTTCTTTTTGCCGTTCATTCACTTCTTCGACGGCTTGCAGGACGCGCATTTCATAGTGATGCTCCGCCGCTGTTTTTATCAATGCCTTGACGTCTTTCGGGAAGCAGGAGCCGCCGTATCCGCAGCCCGGGTAGAGGAATTTTGCGCCGATGCGCGGGTCGCTGCCGATTCCTTTGCGGACTTCGTGCACATTCGCTCCTACCCGTTCGCACAAATTTGCGATGTCGTTCATAAAGCTGATGCGTGTGGCGAGCATGGCGTTGGCGGCATATTTCGTCATTTCGGCGGAGGCAATATCCATGAAAATGACGGGATGCCCGTTCAGTGTAAACGGCTTGTAAAGCTGTTCCATGAAGGTTTTCGCTTTGTCGCTGTCTATGCCGATGACAATCCGGTCGGGGCGCATGAAGTCGTCAATGGCTGCGCCTTCCTTTAAGAATTCGGGGTTGGAAGCGACATCAAAGGGGATGTCCGCGCGGCGTTTCCGGAGTTCTTTGCGGATGGTTTTGCGTATCAGCTCGGCTGTGCCTACCGGGACGGTGCTTTTGGTAACAAAGACGATGTACCTGTTAATGGAACGTCCGACTGTGCGGGCGACGTCCAGGACGTATTTTAAGTCGGCGGCGCCGTTTTCGCCGGGCGGGGTGCCGACAGCGCTGAAGACGATGTCGCTGTGGTGGATGACGGCTGTTAAATCCGTGCCGAAGTTCAACCGGCCGGCGGCGGCGTTCTTGTGCACGAGATTTTCCAGCCCCGGTTCATAAATGGGGATACGGCCTTCGCGCAGCCCGGCTATCTTTTTCGCATCAATGTCTATCGCATCCACGTGCGTGCCCATTTCGGCAAAGCATGCACCGGTTACCAATCCTACATAGCCGGTTCCTACTATCGTGATTTTCATGATTTAAAATGTGTACATCTGTTCGTAATATTTTTGGTAATCGCCGGAGGTGATTTTATCCAGCCATGGCTGGTTGTCGAGGTACCAGCGGACGGTTTTTTCCAGCCCTTCTTCAAACTGGAGGGAGGGTTCCCAGCCCAGTTCATTTTTTAATTTGGAGGAGTCAATGGCGTAGCGGAGGTCATGCCCGGCGCGGTCGGTAACGTAGGTAATCAGTTTTTCGGAGGCGCCTTCGGGGCGTCCCAGCAGGCGGTCGACGATTTTAATCATGGTTTTTATCAGGTCAATGTTTTTCCATTCGTTGAAGCCGCCGATGTTGTAGGTGTCGCCGATTTTCCCGTTGTGGAAAATCACGTCGATGGCGCGTGCGTGGTCTTCTACGAACAGCCAGTCGCGGACGTTCTCGCCCCTGCCGTATACCGGGAGGGGCCTGTTGTGGCGGATATTGTTAATGAACAGGGGTATCAGTTTTTCGGGAAACTGGCAGGGGCCGTAGTTGTTCGAGCAGTTGCTGATGACGACGGGGAGTTTGTAGGTGTTGTGAAACGCCCGTACAAAGTGGTCGGAGCCGGCTTTGGAGGCGGAGTAGGGTGATTTCGGGTCATAGGGGGTGGTTTCTGTAAAGAAGCCGCCGTGTTCGAGGGAGCCATAGACTTCGTCGGTGGAGACGTGGTAGAAAAGCCGTCCGTGGCAGTCGTTTTTCCAGTATTCTTTGGCGGCCTGGAGCAGGGAGAGGGTGCCGAGGATGTTGGTTTTTGCAAAAATAAACGGGTCGGTAATCGAGCGGTCGACGTGCGACTCTGCGGCGAGGTGGATGATGCCGGTAACGGCAAATTCCGCCATGATTGTTTTCACCTGTTCGTAATCGCAGATGTCGGCTTTGATAAAATGATAGTTGGGGTGCTTTTCCACGTCGCGGAGGTTTTCCAGGTTTCCGGCATAGGTAAGGTTGTCGAGGTTGATAATTGTTGCGCCGGGGTAGTTGCGGGTGAACAGGCGCACTACGTGGGAGCCGATAAATCCGGCGCCGCCGGTAATGAGTATGCTTTTTTCCATGGTGGTTTTTTTTTAATGCATGCAAAGGTACAAAAAAGAATTATGAGTTATGAGTTATGAATTATGAGTTATGAACGGCCGCCGCCGGCTCGTCGTTTCCTGATTTAAGGCTGTTGCCGGCCACAATGCCTGCTGCTCACCGGCGGCTTTAATTCTATCGCACAGGTTAGAGTTGTTCTATCGCACAGGTTAGAGTTGTTCTATCACACAGGTTAGAGTTGTTCTGAAGCATACGGTTAATCAAGTGTCGCCCCTGCGGGGCTTTGCCCGGCGCCGCCTGCCCGCGCGAAACATCTTCAGCAGCGTTGCATTTGGCAGTTGCATCACCCCGTTAGCGCATGGAGCAATTAATTTTGTTTCTTTACGCAAGAATGGTTACCTTTGCAGGCATTTTTAAAACAAATTATGATGAAAGAAAAATTAGACCCCGATTATTTATTTGAAGTAAGCTGGGAAGTTTGCAACAAGGTGGGCGGTATCTATACCGTTATATCGACGAAAGCGCTGAACATGCAGAAGGATTTAAAGAACAATCATGTCTTGATTGGCCCCGATGTATGGCGCGATACGGAAAGCAATCCCGATTTTATTGAAGACCCGCGGCTGTTGAAGTCATGGCGGGCAAAGGCGGCGCAGGAAGGGCTGCGTATCCGCGTCGGGCGGTGGAATATCGCGGGGCAGCCGGTGGTGGTGCTGGTGGACTTCACGGCCTTTTTTGAAAGTAAGGATAAGATTTTTGCCGAGTTTTGGGAAACGTACAAGCTTGATTCCATCAGCGGCCAGTGGGATTATGTGGAGCCTGCGCTCTTCGGATATGCCGCCGGGAAGGTGATAGAGAGTTATGTGAATTTCCAGGTTTCGCCGCGCCACCGGGTGGTGGCGCAGTTCCATGAATGGATGACCGGCACGGGGCTGCTGTACTTGCGTTCGGCATTACCGCAGGCCGGATGTATTTTTACTACGCACGCTACCGTGCTGGGGCGCTGTATTGCCGGCAACCGTTTGCCGCTGTACGATAAAATGGAAAGCTACAACCCCGATGAAATTGCGCGACAGTTTAACGTAGTATCCAAACAGTCGCTGGAACGGGCGGCGGCGCAGGCGGCCGATTGCTTCACTACCGTGAGCGATATTACCGCACGGGAATGCGCCCATTTCCTGGGCAAGCCGGTAGATATTGTTACACCCAACGGTTTTGAGAACAGTTTTACGCCGAAGGAAGAAGACTTCCCTGCGAAAAAGGCTGCCGGACGCAGGAAACTGTGCGAAGCGGCGGCGGGGCTGCTTAACCGCCCGCTGTCCGACGATGCACTGCTGGTAGGCATCAGCGGGCGGTATGAATATACCAACAAAGGCATTGATGTATTTTTGGAAGCGCTGGCGCGGTTAAACGGGAATCCGGCGCTGCCGCGCGAAGTGGCGGCATTTGTGATGGTGCCGGCGGGGCATCATGGCCCCAACAAAGAACTGCTCTATAACCTGCAGCACCCCGGTGCGCCCCAGGAAGTGTATAATAAATATGTAACCCACTACCTGTCGGAGCCGGAAACCGACCCGGTGCTGAAACATATAGCGCGGGCGGGGCTGAACAATGACGGACGGGTGCCGGTATTTTTCATCCCGTCGTACCTGAACGGCAATGACGGCGTCTTCAACGTGCCTTATTATGATTTGCTGGCGGGGCTTGACCTGTCGGTGTTCCCGTCGTATTACGAACCCTGGGGCTATACGCCGCTGGAAAGCCTTGCGTTCAAAGTACCGACGATTACTACCTCGCTTGCCGGCTTCGGCCTGTGGGTGGAAGAGAAATACAAGGGAGCGCATCCGGGCATTGAAGTAGCGCTGCGTAACGACGCCAATAATGATGCGGTAATCGACTGCATCGCCAAAAAGATAAATGAATTTGCCGGTTACCTGCCCGAACAGCGGGCAGCCGTCAACGCCAATGCGAAGGACGTCTCCAGCATCGCCCTTTGGGATAACCAGATTAAGTACTATAAAAAAGCAGAAGCCATCGCTTTGCAGAAAGTAACACAGCGCGTGCCCGAATTTCCGGCGGTGCAGGAAGAGCTTACCTCGCTTATCGAACAGCAGGTATCCATCAGCCAGCCTAACTGGACGCGCATTATGGTGCATAAACATATTCCCGAAAAGCTCACGGCGCTGGAGACACTCTCCAAGAACCTTTGGTGGAGCTGGAACCAGGACGCAGTGGAGTTATTTGAAAGCATCGACCCGGCGCAGTGGAAAACGTCGCAATATAACCCGATAGCGCTGCTCGACCGGATTTCGCTCACCCGCTACAAAGAACTGGAGAAAGACGAACTGTTCGTGAAAAAACTGACGGCCGTGTACCGGCATTTTTCCGCCTACATGGCGGAAAAAGGAAAAGGCGACGGCCCCCACATATCCTATTTCAGCATGGAATACGGGCTGCATGCGTCGCTGAAAATTTATTCCGGCGGGCTGGGCATCCTGGCGGGCGACTATTTGAAAGAAGCCAGCGACCGCAATGTGAAACTGACGGGCGTCGGGTTGCTGTACCGGTACGGCTATTTTACGCAGAAACTCTCGGCGGCGGGCGACCAGGTGAATGAATACGACCCGCAGGATTTCATGAAAATTCCCGTAACCCCGGTGTACGACGACAACGGGCAATGGAAAACCGTTGCCATCGCGCTGCCCGGCCGCACGCTGCAAGTCCGCATCTGGCGCGTAGATGTAGGGCGCGTAGAACTCTACCTGCTTGACACGGACTTTGAAGACAACCTGCCCGAAGACCGCAGCATTACCTACCGCCTGTATGGCGGCGACTGGGAGAACCGCCTGAAACAGGAACTGGTGCTGGGCGTGGGCGGCATCCGCGCCCTCCGCGCATTGAACATTGCCGACGACGTCTATCACTGCAACGAAGGACATGCCGCCTTCATCGGGCTGGAACGCCTGCGCGAGTATGTGGCAAACGATAACCTGCTTTTCGCCGAAGCGGTGGAAACGGTGCGCGGCTCGTCGCTGTTCACCACCCACACGCCGGTGCCGGCAGGGCATGACGCTTTTTCGGAAAACCTGCTGCGTACGTACCTCTCGCATTACCCCGACCGGCTGAAAATTTTGTGGGAACAGCTGATGGCGCTGGGTAAAATCAACCCGACAGACCCCAACGAAAAGTTTTCGATGAGCTATTTAGCCGCCAACCTTTCGCAGGAAATCAACGGCGTGAGCTGGCTGCACGGGCAGGTGAGCCGCGAGATTTTGAAACCGCTCTGGCCGGGTTACCTGCCCGAAGAGTTGCACGTAAACTATGTAACCAACGGCGTGCACTACGCCACCTGGACGGCGCCCGAATGGAAAGCCGTGCAAAACGAAGTATTCGGAGAAACATTCCGGACGCATCACTACGACAAACAATGCTTCGACGGCATCTACAACGTCGAGGACAAACAGATTCTGGAAATACGGAACACCCTGCGCAAACGCCTTGTTACGCACATCAAGGAAGTGATGAACACCTCGCAGTCGTACCTCTCGCCGAAGCAAATCATCATGATGCGCGAAACCCTGCGCGACGACGTGCTGACCATCGGCTTTGCCCGCCGGTTCGCCACCTACAAACGCGCCAACTTGCTGTTTGGCGATTTGGACGCCCTCCATGCCATTGTCAATAATGAAAAATACCCGGTGCAGTTTATTTTTGCCGGAAAGGCGCACCCCGCCGACAAAGCCGGGCAGGACTTAATCAAGCGGATTGTGGAAGTATCCAAAATGCCGCAGTTCATCGGGAAAATCGTGTTCGTGCCGAACTACGACACCGAGCTGGCCAAACTCATGGTGCAGGGCGTGGATGTATGGATGAATACGCCCACCCGCCCCCTGGAAGCCTCCGGAACCAGCGGCGAAAAAGCGGTAATGAACGGCGTGATGCACTTCAGCGTCCTCGACGGATGGTGGGTCGAAGGCTACCAGAAAGGCGCAGGATGGGCGCTGCCGATAGAAAACGCTTACGAAAATTCACTGTTCCAGGACGAGCTGGATGTGGAAACAATCTACAATATCATTGAAGACGAAATCGCCCCCGCCTTCTACAACCGCGACGCCTCCGGCATTTCCAAAGAATGGATGAACCAGATAAAAAACACCATTGCCAAAGTAGCCTCCAACTTCACGACCAACCGGATGTTGACCGACTACGAAGAAAAATTCTACAACAAACTCAGCCGGCGCCACGCCGCGCTGAAGCACGACGACTACGCGCTGGCGGCAAAACTCGCGGAATGGAAGAAAAAAGTGCGGCGCGAATGGGGCCCTATTGAATTGACCGCTACCGACCAGGATATATCCAACCTCCTGCCGGCCCTGGGCAGCGCCTCGTCGATGAACATCTCGGTGTTTATCGGCGAAATCAACCCCGAAGACATCGGCGTGGAACTGGTCATTGCCCAGCAGGAAAAGAACGACCATTATAAAGTGCTTACTACGCTTGAATTTTCGCTGGTTTCCTGTGATAACGGCATTGCGAAATACCACCTTGATATTATACCCGACATGCCCGGCACCTTCTTTATGGCGCGCCGCATCTATGCCAAAAACCCGGATTTACCCCACCGGCAGGATTTCCCGCTGGTAAAATGGGTATAGCGGGGTGTACGGCTTTATGCCGGCGCCGGCCGATTCTTAATTTCTGCATACCAGGTTCCCCTCCCGCGCATGGCGGGATAGCCGGCTGCCTGCCGGTTTTACTTCCAGCCTGCTGCGACGGTGTGTCGCAGGTGGCTGCGACGGTGTGTCGCAGGTGGCTGCGACGATGTGTCGCAGGTGGCTGCGACGGTGTGTCGCAGGTGGCTGCGACGGTGTGTCGCAGGTGGCTGCGACGGTGTGTCGCAGGTGGCTGCGACGGTGTGTCGCAGGTGGCTGCGACGATGTGTCGCAGGTGGCTGCGACGGTGTGTCGCAGGACATCGCTGCCTCATTCTTACAGCTTTACCGCCAGGTTGTCGAAGCAGAAATAGGCGGGGGTGTTCATGCCATAGCTGCCGTTGTCGGAGCTTTGCAGGTCGAATTTAATCGCTGCGACGCTGCCCAGCGGGGTCAAGTCCACTTTCGTCCATTCCGTGATAACGCCGGGGGAAGAGGTTTCGCGGAAGTCGGCCAGGTAAAATTCCACCGTGCCGGTGGATGTCCCGGTCTTGTTAAAGCCTTCGATGACCAGCTTAAACCAGTCGCCGCTGCCGAACTGTTTGGCAACCGCATCGCCGTTTTTCATGGACAGGGCGGCATAGGTGCTGTTGGTTACGTAGAAGTGGTTGAATACGCATTCTTTGTTTGTGCCCTTTTCCTCATTCCGGAAAGAGATGGTGCTGCGGGCGTCGCCCATCATTACCGGTTCGTTGTAGCCGGAGGCCAGGGCAAAGGTGTTGCTGCCTTTGTAGCCGCCCTTATGGGTGGCGGCGTCGCTGTAATATACGCTGCACTGGTTGTCGTAGCCTGCGGTTTGCATGTCGTTCCACTGCGAAATGGCGATGCCTCCGCCGTAGAAGTCAATTTCGCCTGTCCAGACGGATTCGTTGACCATCATGGAGAGGCCGCTTCCGGCGTCGTCGTAGCCGGTGTATCTGGCGGGGCTGGTTCCCGTATAACTGTTATACAGGTTTGCGCCTTTTGCGGTAGGCCCGGCGAGGTAAGTCGCGGGTACGTTTTCAAAGTCGATAAGGTAAAAAACCGTTACCGCACAGGCCGCTGTTTGACCGCCGTCGAGCGCCGTTACGGTAACGGTAGCCGTGCCCGCCGAGACGGCTGTTACCACGCCTTTTTCGTTAACGGTAGCGATGGCCGTGCTGCTGCTTTGCCAGGTTAGGGCTTTGTTCGTCGCGTCGCCCGGTGATACGGTGGCGGCGAGCGCCGCCGTATCGCCGGGCGTCAGTTCCAGCGCAGCAATATCAAGCGATATGCCGGTGATGGCAACAGCGCTGTCTTTTTCGCACGCTACAAGGGTCATCATTACCAGTGCCGGTAATGTCATCAAGGTGATTTTACACCAGTTCGAGAATTTGTTTGTTGTTTTCATGTTGTTTGAATTTAAAATTGTTTGTTATTTGTAAGTCGCAAGCCGGCTGGCGCCGGCTTGGCTAACGGTTAATTCGTGTATCTTCCGTCCAGCATGTCCCGGTACGTGGGGTTGTAGGCGCAGCCCGACACTTTCCAGGTCGCGGGGGCAGCCAAGGGGATGATGCCTTTGAGGGGCTCGAAGTTCTTCAGTTGCGTAAAATTGCTGATGGTTACGCCGGCGGCTTTGGTCAGTTTACTGAAGCCGGTGAGGTCTTTGAACGTGGCGTTATTTGTGCCGGTAATGGTGAGCGTACCGGTGAGGCTTTGCAGTTCCGGGAAGCTGATGGTGGCCAGCTTGCGGGTGGCGGTAAGCCCGGTAAGGGAGAGGTTGCCTGTTATGCTTTTCAGCTTGGGCAGGGCTATGGAGGTGATGCCGGAGGAATATAGCGCACAGGTGAAGCCCACCGTAAGCGTGCCGGAAGTATAGCCGGTAATGGTTTCGAGTTTTGGCAGGTCGAGTGTTTCTAAGGCATCGCAGTAACTCACTTGCAAGGCGCCCGCCGATTGCAGGTTCGGCAGTCTGATTTGTTTAAGGGAGCTGTAGTAGAAATAAAGCAGGCCGGTAACGTGTTCCAGCCATGGAAAGTCAATAGCGGTAACGTAGCTTGTTGCAACAGTAAGGCCGCCCACTGTTTTGAAGCCTTGTACGGTTATCGGGAAGCTTGTAGCGTCCGGCTGCGGGACGCCAAGATACAGCAGCCCGGGAAACTCGTCGTCGCCAGTCAGGGTAAGGCCGGTTTGGGTAGCGCCGTACAAAGCCAGATGTTTTACTTTTATGCCGCGCACGTCTATTTCGGTAACGTTCGCAAGGTCGTAGGCGGAAATTGTACCGGCGCTCTTTAACGACGGCAGCGCTATCGAAGTCAGGTTTGGGAGATTGTAAAGGTACAGCCGCCCCCCGACGCTGTCCAGGGCGGGGAAGGCTTCAAGGGAAGCAAGGCTTTTCAGCTGTATCGACAACTCGCCACGGACCGTTTTCAGGGCAGGGAATTGCAGTGTTGTGAGATTGGCGGCATTCGGTATTGTGATGCTCCCGGCGATTTCCAGTTTGGGGAATTTCAGTGCAGTGAGGGCGTCCGAGGAGGGGGGCGACAAAGTGCCGGTTACCGTTTCCAGCGCCGGGAAAGACACCTCGCTAAGGGCGATGAAGCCCGGGCTGCAAGCGCCTTTCACCGTTTTCAAGGAGGAGAAATCTATTGCGGTAACCGAAATGCCGCTCATGGTGATTCCTCCGGCCGTTTCCAGTTTGGGCGCCGTGATGCGTTCCAGTTTTTGCCAGTAAGAAACAGAGAGGGTCTTTCCCAGCTTTTGCAGCGCAGGGAGGTCTATCGCCTGTAGTTTCGCAGCGCTGGCGTTGCTTCCCTGCACTATCAGGTCTTCTATCACTTGTTGCAGCTTGGGGAAGTTTATCACCGTTAACGAGTCGATATTCCCGGATATCCGTACGCCCTTGTCAACGCTTGCCAGTTCGGGGAAGTCGATGGTTTCATAGCGGGCGACCTGTCCGTAGACGGCGTATAGCACCGTTAACCCGGCGCGGAGGGCGGTGAGTTTTGGGAAGCGGACGGTTTTCACGTTTTTCGCCAGTATCTGCAGGTCGCCTGTTTTCTCCAGGCTTTCAAAGGCGGTAAGGTCGCCTTTGAAGGCAGGGTTGATAAGGATGTCGCCGGTAACGGTTTTCAGGTGTTCCAGTCCGGCGAGCGAGGTGATGGTATCCGCGCCGGTGGCGGCGCCGATGGTGATAGAGCCGTTGATTTGGTCAATGTCTTTCACTGCCGCTGCGAATTCGTTCACGTCGGCTTGCGTAAGTAATACCACGTCGCCGGAACGCGATACCGGGTGGCGTTCCAGGGTGTAGGCGTAGGTGCGGGTGGCGCCGTTGCAGGCGGTTACGGTAAATGTCTGCGCGGTATTCCAGTCGGTGATGGCGGAGGGGTCGGGGGTAATGGCGGCGTTTTCGCTTAATGTAACCGTTGCCGTGGCGCCGGCCAGCGAGAGCCGTTCGGGTGCGGTGATGACAATTGTGCCGGGCGATACCGCGCCTTTCAGTGTAACGCCGTTTTGCACCAGGGTGAATGCGGCGATGTAGTTGTCATGTCCCCGGAAGGGGCTTTCGTCTCTGTTGCATCCGGCAACAAGCAGGGTTGCCGGCAGCAGCAGCAACAATAGTTTGGTTGTATATGTTTTCATCTTACAGCTGTTTTTATCATTTATCATTCATCATTCATAAATCCATTTACCGTCCAGCAAGTCCCGGTAAGAGGGGTTGTAGCTGTTGCCGGATGCCGTCCAGTTCTCCGGCGAGGCCAGGGAGGGGAAGGCTTTCTGCAGTCCCGAGTAGTCGGTGAGCGCGGCCTGCCGGGTTATTTCTATTGCTTTTACGCCGGTGAGTGCGGAGAAGCCGTGGAGGCCGGTCAGTTTTGTATTGGTTCGGGCGGCGGTGGCTGTTCCCGGATAGACGGTGAGTTTGCCTCCTATGGTTGCCAGCTTCGGGAAGTTCAGCGTTTCAAACCCGCGGTAAGTAGTGGAGTAGTCATACCCGGTGCTCAGTTTAAAGTCGCCGCCGACGGTTGTGAGGGCGGGGCAGTGCAGGACTTTTGCCGTTTTCGTGTTTATGGTCAGTGTGAGGTTGCCGCCCACGCTTTTCAGGTTGTCCCATTTCACGGAGTCCATTGCGGTATTGGTCATGTAGGGGAAGTTGACGGTAAGGTGGCCGCCGATTTCTTCCATATCGGGCATGCTGAACGTTCGCGGATAGCCGCTGTAGAGCGTCCCCAGGTAAACGCCCCGGCGCACTTTGCGGATGCCTTTAATATGTACGTCATATGCGCTTGCAGCATTAACATAGAGCGAATCGACTTCGCCCAGTCCTTCCAGTTCGGGGAAAAGGAGGTCGCTGCTGTTCGGCTGTAAATACAGCAAGCCTGCAAAGGTTTCGTCGCCGGAGATTTTGGTCTGTACCGCCCTGCCGGTAAGCCGCAATGTTCCGATATTCTTTCCGGCGATATGGACTTCCGGGATGAGTGCGCCGGCGGTGGTGAGGCCGATTTCCAGCACGTCGATATGCTGTACGGAGGCGGGAATGTGCACCGCTGTTCCGCCCGGCAGGTTGGTGAGGGTAACCGTTCCGGCGGTTTTCAGGGCGGTGAAGCCGGCGATGCCGTTCAGGGGGGTGTTCTGGAGGGTGAGGGCTTTGAGGGTTTCCAGTTTCGGGACTTCCAGGATGGAGATGTTTTTACAGTTAATGTTCATGGCGCCGGCCTGTTTTAGGGCAGGGAAACTCAGTTCGGTTAATCCGTCCAGGCTGGAGAAGGTCATCGTTGCTGCTGCTGCTTCCAGTTTCGGTGTGTAGATAAATACCAGCTGCGGCATGGCGTTGACGGAGAAGCCGCCGGTTTTCCGCAGGGCAGGCAGTTCTACTTTCGTTACGCTCCCCCAGCCTTCCAGGAGTATGTTGCCTTCGACTGCTTCCAGCGCCGGGAGGGATATTTTCGCCAGCGATGTACTCGTGCTCGTGTAAACGTTCATGGATATGCTGCCGGCCGATTGCAGGCCGGGGAGGTGCAGTTGGTAGAGCGGGCAACCTAATTCCAACTGTTTCGACACGTGTTCCAGCCCGGGCAGTTCGACGATGACCGTCGCGGGGTTGCCTATGGACAGGGCGCCGGCGGTTTTTAAAGCCGGGAGGGTTACTGTTTCGAGGTGTGGCAGGGTATTGTTCCAGGTCTCCCCTATTTTCAGGAGGCCGCCTGTGTGCTCCAGGTTTTCCAGGCCTTCCAGGGAGGTGATGGCGCAGGTGGGGTTCAGGGTGAGGGCGTAGCTGACTTCTTTCAGGCTTGCCAGGGGGGCGAGCGAGGTGATGGAATCGGTGCCGGCAGTGCGGCCGATAATCAGGCTGCCGTCAATAAGGGTAACGCCCCGCCGGCCGAATGCGTCCACGTCGGCCTGGGTTTCGAGGAGCACCGCGCCGCTGTGGGCAACGCCGCTGCGCCGGACGGTATATTTCCAGGCCGTCTGCGCGCCGCTGTGAGCGGTAACGGCGAACGCCTGTTCTTCGTCCCAGCTGGTGATACTGGCGGGGTCGGGGTATATCTTTGCGTTCTCGCTCAGTGTAACGGTAGCCCTGGCACGGTTCAGCGAGAAGCCTTCGGGGGCGGTAACGGTAATGACTTCGCCGGTAATGGCGGCGTGGAACACCGCGTCGCCCTGCTGCAGGCGGAACCCGGTGATGTAGCTGTCTGTCCCCGCGAACGGGTCTTCTTCCCTGTGGCAGGCGGCGAGGAGGGATGCGCCCGCCAGCAGGCTTGCTGTGATGCTGTTTTTTAAAATGCTGTTCATCTGTTTTTATTATTTAATGTTTATTATATGCGTGTTATACAATTCTGTTCCCTGTACGTCTCTCTGCCCCGACCTGGTAGGGCGGCCTACCCAAGGCTGGTAGGGCGGCCTACCCAAGGCTGGTAGGGCGGCCTACCCAAGGCTGGCAGGGCGGCCTACCCAAGGCTGGCAGGGCGGCCTACCCAAGGCTGGCAGGGCGGCCTGCCCAAGGCTGGCAGGGCGGCCTGCCCAAGGCTGGCAGGGCGGCCTGCCCAAGGCTGGCAGGGCGGCCTGCCCAAGGCTGGCAGGGCGGCCTGCTTAATCCGGCGGTGAGAGGTATCCATACCCGGTATGTTAGAAATTCAAGTCCACCGGTAAAAAGGCTTCGGTGGATACTTCGCCTGTGGCGGCGCCCTTGCCGGCGGCGGCGGTGTGTACTTTCACGAAGTCGATGTATTGCAGTGTTACCGGCGAGCCGTCGGCCTGTATGGCGTCTTCTATCCGGAAGTGGCTGGCAGGCCGGTCGGCGCTGCTGCTGTTGTTGTCCACATATCCCCAGTCGTAGCAGGAGGCGACTTCCAGGCCGCCGCCGATGCCCGCCGTGGAGGCGAGGCAGGTGCCGGTAAGGGTGTAATAATCTTCGGTAATAAACATGGGGTAATAGTATTGTTGCGTATGGTGCCCGTTCCAGTCCACCGAGCCGGTGCGGCCGCTGTTATCCGTCCAGAGCACGCTGGAGGAGGGGGCGCCCGGCCTGTAGTAAGTCATGGCGAGGCGCTGTTTGGTTTCGGGCTTGCCGGTTTCGCTGCCCCGGAGTTCGTACCACGTGTCGTCGGGCAGGCCGTTGCCGTTATCATCCTGCATGACCCATACGATGCCCTGTTCGCACCACGTGCCTAAGGGGTTTCCTGCAATCTGCAAGTCGGCTTTATCCGGCTCGTTGCTTACGCTGTGGTCGAATCCCAGGATAAAGTAGCCGCCGTAAGCGCCGATGTGGAAATAGCTCTGGGCGCCGGCGTCGCACCATTGCTGCAAATCCTGGAGGGCTTTGGCCCTGGTGGAGCCGGTCTGGTAATCGATGAACTGCCCGGGGGCCGGGCCGTAATCCAGGGCGAGGGCGGCATGGGCTTTCCTGCCGGCCTTGCCGGTGCGGCGGTATGTCCCTTCGGCGTCGGTGCAGGTTACTTCGACTTCGGCCGTGGCGTTCGTGCTTTTTTCGGTAACGGTAATGCGGTACGCCCCTTTTTCCGTGGGGGTAAAGGTGAAATATTCGCCGGCAGCGGGCTGCGTCGCGCCGTTTACTTTCCACTCGAACGTCGCCGGGTTCTCGATGTGGCAAATCACCGGCGCGAGGACCAGGCTCCTGCCGGCGGGTACGGTCATCTTCCGCAGCGCGGCGGCATTGCCCGGGGTGCGGTAACGGCCGTCGTCGAAGAAGAGTTCGGGCCGGGGCTCGGGCAGTACCGTTACGGTAATTACCTTCAAATCCTGCCCGTCTTCGGTGGTTACTTTCAGGGAAAGCAGGTGGACGCCCGTTTTCGTCTGGTTGAACGTGTACGTCGCCGCTTCGCTGACGATGTCGCCGTTCAGCCGCCATACGCAGGCGGCGTTCCCGGCGTTTTCGGCTTCGGCGGTAAACACTTTGTCAACGCCGGCCCAGGCCATCGCCGCAGGGTTTAATGTGATTTGCGGCGGCAGTCTGTCTGTCACCGAAATCTTTATCTGGCCTTCGGCCGAGCCGTTTTCAGCGTCCACGCGGAAGTGCGCAAAGTATTCGCCCGCCCTTTCGGCGACAAACGTAAAGGCAGGTTCGGCAGACACAATCTTCCCGCCGATTTTCCATGTGTAAAGCGGCTTTACCGCATTTTCCACCGAAGCGCTGAGGGTGATATTCCCGCCTGTTTTCACTTTGCGTTCGCCGGTTCCGCCGGCAAAGGTAATGGTGGGGGGTGCGGGCGTCTCTTCCGGGGTCTCCTTTTGGCAGGAGGTAAACAGGAACAGGCCGAGAGACAAAGTAAGCGCTGTTCTGGTTGCATGTTGTTTCATGTTGTTTATTATTTATATTGTTTTTCTTTCATCCATCTTCATCCATCTTCATCAATTCTGTAATCCCTGCCTCGTAAAGACGATGTGCGCGGGGATATCGCCGGCAGTTACCGACCATTTCTTTTTCCCGCCGGGCGTAAAGCAGTAGAGCGTGCCGGGGGTTACGTAATCCCCGGCGTCGGTAACCAGTATTTCTTTCGTCCCGGGGTGCACGGCGATACCGTAGGGCACTTCAATCTCTTTGTCGGTGCCGTCGGTAATGAAATTGCGCGATACGACCTGCCTGGTTTGAGTGTTCACGATGGCATACGACACGGTATGGCTGCCGGTGGAATAGCTCCATTCCGTGCCGTACATGTAAAGCGAATCGCCGCTCAGCGTCATGTTGCTGCCGGGCAGCGGCAGCGCGTCCGTAACGAGGTCGGTCTTCGTATCAATGACGTACGTCTTCGACCGCGCGTGGTAGTAATCCCCGCGCGACGACGCCCAGATGTTGCCGTACCTGTCCAGCTCCATCCGGTGCAGGTTGATGCCAACGGTTATTTTCTTCACTTCCTTAAAGCTGTTCAGGTCAATTACCGATACGGTGTTGTCGTAGTCAGGCGCCCGGTAGCCGCCCGAGTTGGCTACATACAGCTTGTTGTTGCATATCACCATCTCTTCGGGCTGGTAGCCCACCACGCAGCTGTCGGCTATTTGGAACGTGGCCGTATCTACTTTTGCGACGTAGCCAAGCCGCGCGTTGGGGTCTATCTGCACCGGGCCGGCGTAGGAACTTACGTAGGCAAAGCCCCTGTCAAAGGTAATGTACCGGCAGTTGGGAATACTCACCACGGCAAGGTGCCTCGCCGTGCGGACGTCCATCACTTCCACCAGGTGGGAGCAGTTAATAACGGCATACAGCTTGCTGCCGTATATTTGAATGTCGTTGCCCACATCGCCCAGCTCCTTTACCACGCCCGGGTTGCGTTCGGCATAGATGTTTTTGGAATAGACGCCGGTTTCGTAATCGAAATAATCCAGCGAGGCTTTGTTATTGCCCATATTGCCCTCGTTGAGCAGGAAGAACCCCGCTATTGTCCCTGCTTCGCCTTCCGTAACCGTTGTGTTCGTAGAAGGCACAATGCCCTCCTCCTTTCGGCAGGACGAAACAACCAGGGTAGTTAACATCAGGATAAAAAATGTCTTTCTCATTAGCTGTTGTTATATTGGTTTTATATTTTTATTTAACTTTGCGGTATTAAAATTTACTGTTATGACCACTGTATTCATCAATGAAGCGACTGCCGCCGGCAAACAAATTCTCGCCACACTTGCAGCCCATCCCGAAGCCGGCTCTTTTGAGCATGCCGGCAAATCCGCTGCACCCCTTGACGAACATGACCCGTCTATCGGCACACCGTGGGAAGTGGTACAAGAACGATTAACCAGAAAGCTGTCGGAAGCGTATGGGGTCGATTTCTTTAAAGTAACACGGATGAGGGAGGCCGGCTTGTTAAAAGATAAGGATGTTACAAATAAATTATTACTTAGTCCGGAATTTAAATACGAGCCATATCCGGGCTTTAAACCGACGCCCCCGCAGAAACTTGCCCATCGGAAACCCGAATGGCACGCCGCCGTTAAAGAGATGATAGCAGCCATGAATGAGGACGAGGATGCATGTGAAAGCGCTATCGAAAATAAATATGCAAAAGTTGAGGCGTCCGTACTATGAAACAATATTCGGTACACTTCATGCCCGAAGCGGAAGTAGATGTAGTCGATATTTACAACTGGATAACTTTTGAACTTCATTAACCGCTTACCGCCGACAGGTACATCACAGGATGGAACGAAGCTATTCGCCGACTGCTGATTTATGCCGATGTCATTGCCTTTAGCCAATATGATTACATCCAATCCCGCTATGGCCCCCATGCCAGACATATTACCTACAAAAAAATGACAATTATATACACCATTATCGGCAACACGATATTCATCCGGCGTGTGATGCCTGCCAAACTTATCCGCTAATCCCCTTTTCATAGCTCCACCTTTATTATCAGTTTATAATTCCGCCCCGGCATCGGGTAGCACTGCACCACCTCGTAAGCCTGATTGAGCAGGTTGTTGATTTCCGCCGTCAACTGCAGCCGCGCCGCGCCGAGTTGAAACGTCCGCGTAACCGCCATGTCATGCGTGTACCATGGCAGCGCATAGTTCTCCGGAATATTGGCCGTCGATTCGTAACGTTCGCCGGTGTAAATAAAACTGTAATGCAAACGCCATCCCCTGTAACTTCCGCCCACCACCGCGCTGCCGCTGTGCCACGGAATGTAGGGTATCTGTCCGCCGTACCAGTCGCTGCCGGGACTGGTAAAATCCTGCGCCCGCTGGCAAGTATAAGCCAGGCGCGTGTCGAACTGCACGCCCGCCGCCTGCCACCAGCCATGCACCGTCGCATCCACACCGCGAACCTCCACGTAGCCGAGGTTTATCATCGTCCAGCGGAACTGGTTGTCGGCAGGAATGGCCACAATTTTATTCTCCACTTCGTTGTAGTAGGCGTCGAGCTGCACATCCAGCCGGCGCAGCAGGGCGTTGCCGAACGAATGTGCATACGTAACGCCGATATTATATTGCGTGGTATATTCCGGCTGCAGCGATTTATTTCCGATGAACGTATAATAAAGGTCATTGAACGTCGGCAAGCGGAATATCCGTTTATAAAAAGCGCGGAAATGCCAGTCGCTCCCCAGCTGGTAAGAGGCCGCCAGCGCCGGCGTGAACGCGCTTTTATCGCCGGCGGCAGCATTTAACACGCGCGTTATGTCGTGCACATAAGTGTGCAGCACGCTCGCCTGCACATGAAACGCCGAAAAGTGCAGCGAAGTAGCCGCCGACGTCAACAGCAAATACCGGTTAGGAGATACAAAATCCTGCAAATCGGCGTCCAGTGTGTTAAACCGGAAATCGCTTGCCAGCGCCGCTTTCCAAGAATCAAAAAACGCAAATTCGTGCGCCGACGAGAAGTAAGCTTCCTGCTGCCGGTACTGGTTATCGACATACATGGTCGCTACGTCAAGGCGCGGGTCGGAGCGATAGTGCAAATAGTCGTACGCATATTTGCCGTTAAGCAAAAGGCTGTAAACGCCGGAAAAACTTTTGCGGAACGAGCCTTGCACAAAAAAATTATCATCCCATTGCCGGTCGGCGTGCTTGAACTTGCCCGGCACCTCGCGCACCGCCGCACCCGGATAGCCGCGCTCCGAACGGTAATAATAGGCCTTCGCCCGCCACTCGCCGTGCTGAAGCGTCCCGAACAGCGCCGCCTCCGCCCGCCACATGGTTACGTCGCCGTTTTGCCGCACCTCGGTGGTGTCGTAGCCGTCTTTCTTTGCGTAGCGAAATTTGTATTTCCCCGACGTGTACAGTTGCTCCACGTTCACGGAACTGCTGAGATGCTTACTCCACTTGTGCTCCCACAGCGCCGACGGGTTGAGCGCGTCGAACGAACCGGTTTTGTAAGTGAGCCGGAAGTGGCTCTTCTCTCCGTCGCCGAACGCCGGCCTGCGCATGGTCATGTAAATGGCGCTCGCCGAGGCGTAGTCGTGCGCGGGCTGCAGCAGGGCGCTCTTTTGCCCGTTATACAAAGAAACCGCCTCCATATTGTCCAGCGAAAACCGCCCCATATCCACCTGCCCGTTCTGGGCATTCCCGATGGCGATGCCGTCGTAAAACACCCCCACATGATTGGTGCCGAGGCTGCGTATATTCACCGTTTTCAGCCCGCCTACCCCACCGTAGTCTTTCAGCTGCACGCCGGAGAAATAGCGAAGCGCATCGGCTACGGAGTGGGCGGAGAGCCGCTGCAGCGCTTCGCCCGACAAGGTTTGCACGGGAATAATTTCAGCAGCCGGCCGCTGCCCGACTACTACTACTTCGTGCAGGCTATACACTTTGGAAGTGTCCACATCCGCCTGCGCAAACAGCGCGGCGGCTGCCGGAAACCATACGGCAGCAAAACTCACAACTCCCTTTACCCAAAAACCGGCGTATTTGCCTGTATACATACATTCACTATTTGAGGTTCTTCAAACAGCTTCAGGAGGATTATTGAAAGCGAATGGGGAACTATGCAGGTTGGCCCTTTGCTTCAAAGCTTTTTTCCTCGAAAGCTTTCAAACTGTTTTTACATCGGCAGGTCTCCTGACTTATCCCCGTTTCGGGCGGCCTTCCCATTCCGCGAACGGAACAGTGGCGAAAGTAGTGCCAAAACGTTGCATAGGACTTACAGTAGCGGGTCTGTTCAGGATTTGCACCTGATTCCCTTTTCATCGGGCAATTAAAAATTGCACCGAACCAATGCGGGCGCAAAGGTAAGTATTTTTCCGAAATTATACAAAACCGGCGCGACGGAGGTCTTTTTCTTTAATGCTGGCGCGTTTGTCGTAGATTTTTTTGCCACGCGCGAGGGCGATGAGGAGTTTGGCATAACCGTTTTCGGCGATGAATAATTTCACCGCTACAATCGTCAAGCCTTTTTCTTTGGTGCGGCGTTTCAGCTTGTCCAGCTCTTTGCGGCGGAGGAGTAATTTACGGTCGCGGCGCGGGTCGTGGTTATTCAGGTTGCCCCACCAGTATTCGGCGATGTGCATATTTTTTATGAATAATTCATTGCCCGAAAAATAACCGTACGCATCCGCCAGCGACGCCTTGCCTGCACGGATAGACTTGATTTCCGTGCCCACCAGCTGGACGCCTGCCGTAAAAGTTTCCAGGAACTCGTACTCAAAACCCGCGCGTTTATTTTTTATTTCTATGTTTGTTTTTACCCGTGCCATATAATTTGCAAATTTAATGTAAATTTGTTTCCTGATAAAACAATCAGACAAAATAAAATTTTTACATAACAAATGAAAATCTTAATTACAGCCGCTACCGGCCATGAATTGCTTGCCGCGCAACAGGCGGCCACAGCTACGGTGCATGACATCACCTTTGCCGTAACCGGTATCGGCATTGCCGCCACCGCCTACCACACCGCCAAACTGCTGCTCGCCGAACCCTGCGAATTCGCCCTCAACATCGGCATTGCCGGAAGCTTCACCCCCCGCCTGCCGGTGGGCAGCGTGGCCTGCGCAGTGAAGGAATATTTCGGCGACAGCGGCGTACAGACGCCCGCCGGCTTCAGCAGCCTGTTCGACGAACAGCTATTGAACGAAAACACCTTCCCCTTTGTGGACGGCGCACTGAACGCGGATATGCCGCCGGCTATGGCCGGGCTGTTCAGCGAATATCCGCCGGCCACCGGCGTTACCCTGCAAACGGCCACCGGCGAACAGCAACGGATTGACGGCTTGCTCCGGCGTTTCCAGCCCGATATTGAAACCATGGAAAGCGCCGCCTTCTTTTATGTATGCCTCTCGGAAAAAGTCCCCTTTGCCGCCCTCCGCGCCATTTCCAACAAAGTGGAAGTACGCAACAAAGCCGCCTGGAATATCCCCCTGGCTATACAAAACCTTGAAACAGCCGTACGCAGGGTAGTGGGCAGCCTGCAGTTGCAGCAGGCAGTCCATAAAGAACCCTGACATCATCACATCGTCACATCATCACATCATCACATCAAAAAAATGTATTTCTCCTTTTCCCCCTGCCCTAACGACACGTTTATGTTCGATGCGATGGTGCATCGGAAAATCGATACCGAAGGGTTATCCTTTACGGTGCGCCTCGCAGACGTCGAAGCCTTGAACCATGCGGCTTTTAAAGAAACGGCGGACATCACGAAACTGAGTTACCATGCCGCCGCGCTGGTGGCGAACAAATATAAAATCCTGCCCGCGGGGAGCGCCCTGGGCTACGGCAACGGCCCGTTGCTCGTAAGCAGGGAACCCATTACGCTGCATCAATTAGCGGACGCGCCGGTCGCCATTCCCGGGAAATACACCACCGCCGCGCTGCTGCTGAAAATAATTTTCCCGCAGGTACGCCGCCTGCAGGAAATGCTTTTTTCGGACATCGAAGCGGCCGTATTAAGCGGCAAGGCGGCCGCCGGGGTGCTGATTCATGAAGGGCGCTTCACCTGGGCTGCCAAAGGCCTGCGGCTGATAGCCGACCTCGGGCAATGCTGGGAACAGCGCACCGCGCAGCCCGTACCCCTCGGCTGCATCGCCGTATCCCGGAAGCTGGACGGCGACACCCGGCAAAAACTGGCGCGGGTAGTGCGCCGCAGCGTCGAATTTGCCCTTGCCCACCCCCATGAAAGCGCGGCCTTCGTCGCCCGGCATGCGCAGGAAATGGACCCGCATATAACCGCCCGGCATATCCAGCTTTATGTAACGGATTTTTCCGTCGATTTGGGCGGCAGCGGGCGCACGGCCATTCACCGGTTTTTCGCAGAAGCCCGGAAAGCCGGAGCGATAGGGAAACTGCCGGAAGACCTCTTTGTGTGAGTTATGAGTTATGAATTATGAGTTATGAGTTGCCGGCGCCAGCCAATTCATAATTCATAACTCATAATTCATAACTCTTTTTTGTATCTTTGCATGCAAAAAAATTATCCCAAAGCTGACTAAAAGATGCTGAGACACTATCAATCCCCCCGTTTCGCGATGATTGGAAACGGCAGCTGGGCAACGGCTTTAACGAAATTGTTGCTTAACCACGAAGATTTGTTGTACTGGTTTGTACGCGATGACAGCATGATTGCGCATATCCAGAGATACCGCCACAACCCGCAGTTCCTGCGTTCGGCGGCGCTTGACCCGGCGCGGCTGGAAATGTCGCCGGATATAAATAAAGTCATCGCGCCTGCCGACGTGGTGGTTATTTGCATTCCATCGGCGTTCCTGGGCGGTGAGCTGCAAAAACTGAACGTCCCGTTGCAGGATAAGTTTATCGTATCGGCAGTGAAGGGCATTATTCCCGAAGGGAACTTGACGGTGGCCGAATATTTCAACCAGCGGCATAACGTACCGTTCGACAATATCGGCGTGCTTTCCGGCCCCAGCCATGCCGAGGAGATAGCCATAGAACGGCTGACGTACCTTACTTTTGCCTGTAAGAAAAAGGAAAATGCCGAAAGGCTGGCTGCGCATTTTTCCTGCAGTTATGTAAAAACCCGCACCAGCAATGACATCTACGGGATGGAATATGCCGCTATTTTAAAAAACATTTACGCTGTTGCCACCGGCGTAGCCCATGCGCTGGGCTATGGCGATAATTTTTTGGCGGTTTTGGTAACAAACGCTTTCCGGGAGATGAAGAGTTTCCTGAATAATTCGTACCACAGCCATTCGCGCGATACCACCTACTCTCCGTATTTGGGCGATTTGCTGGTAACCTGTTATTCGCAGTTCAGCCGCAACCGTACGTTTGGCGCGATGATTGGCAAAGGCTATTCGGTGATTTCGGCGCAGGCGGAAATGAACATGATTGCCGAAGGATATTATGCGAGCAAATGTATTTACGAAATCAATAAAAAATATGACATCCGGATGCCTGTTGCCGATGCGGTGTACCGTATATTGTACGAAAGCGCGCCGCCCGCCGCGGAAATCCAGCGGTTGACCGATTGCCTTATTTAAATTATAAACCGGCGAAAGCCATATCATCTGTCCATTTATGCTTACATTAAATTTAAAAACAGCGATGTCTTTTATCTCCCCGGCGGAGTGGAAGGCCTCACAGGAAAAAGCCCTGAATGCGTTGAATACATTAGACGCCAAAAGCGGCAAAGGAAACGACTTTTTAGGTTGGATTCGGTTGCCGGAAAGTATTACGCCGGAAGAAATCTCGTCGATACAGGCAGCGGCGCGGCAATTAACGGAGGACGCGGAAATAATAGTCGTTATCGGCATCGGCGGTTCGTACCTGGGCGCAAAAGCGGTGATAGAAGCCCTGTCGCACAGCTTCGCCGCATGGCTGCCCGAACGCCGGCATCTGCCGGTAGTATTCGCCGGGCAGAATATCGGCGAAGATTACCTGGGCGAACTGCTCGAAGTCTTAACCGCCCGAACGTCCGCCTGCATCGTGATTTCAAAGTCCGGGACGACTACGGAGCCGGCCATAGCATTCCGCATTATTAAAAAACACCTGGAAGAGAAGTACGGCAAGGCCGCCGCAAAAAGCCGCATAGTAGCCGTTACCGACCGGTCGCGCGGCGCCCTGCATACGCTGGCGGCGCAGGAGGGATACCGGACATTTGTTATTCCCGACGACGTCGGGGGACGCTTTTCCGTACTTACGCCGGTAGGCTTGCTGCCCGTTGCCGCCGCCGGTTTCGACATTGCGGCGCTGGTAAGCGGCGCGGCAAATATGGCGAAAATTACGGCGGAAAAAAGTCTGAACAACCCGGCCGTTAACTATGCCGCCGTCAGGAATGCCCTATACAATAAGGGAAAGAAGATAGAAATCCTGGTCAACTACCACCCGAAAATGCACTACCTCACCGAATGGTGGAAACAGTTATACGGAGAAAGCGAAGGCAAGGAACACAAAGGTATTTTCCCTGCAGGCGTGGATTTCACCGGCGACTTACATTCCATGGGGCAATATTTGCAGGAAGGCGAGCGCAGTTTATTTGAAACCGCAGTGAGCGTCGGCAATGAAAACAACCGCCTGGAAATTCCTTTCGACGAACAGGATTTAGACCAGCTGAACTTCATTGCCGGCAAGCGTATCAGCGAATGCAACAAAATGGCGGAACTCGGAACGCTCCTGGCGCATGTAGACGGCGGCGTGCCGGTTATCCGCATCCACATCCCGCAATTAGACGCTTACGCTGTCGGCGGGTTGCTGTATTTCTTTGAAAAGGCTTGCGGCATCAGCGGATATATGTTAGGCGTAAATCCCTTTGACCAGCCGGGCGTGGAAGCGTACAAGAAAAACATGTTTGCCCTGCTCGGGAAGCCCGGTTATGAATCATCCGGACTGAAGGAAATCATTGACCGCTTGGACGCACATACGAATTAAAAGCGCATGCCGAAAAAAGTAACTGTTATCGGTAGCGGGAATGTAGCCACGCAGCTGGCCACGGCGCTGTATGCAAAAGGATGCGCTATCCTGGAAATAAGCAGCCCTGCCCCGGCGCACGCACAAACCCTCGCACAAACAGTGAATGCCCGCGCTGCAGGCGATGTCCGGAAATTATTGCCCGCCGATATATACATTATCGCCGTTACCGATGCGGCGATTCCCGAAGTAGCGGAAAAACTGCACGCCGGCGACGCACTGGTCGTACACACTTCCGGCTCCACAAATATTTCCGCGCTGAATAAATTTGCACGCCGCGGCGTGCTCTACCCCCTGCAAACATTCACCCGCAAACACCCGCCGGACTGGCATACCGTTCCCCTGTTTATCATGGCCAATACCGGAGAGGCATTGCAGGAATTGCAAAACATGGCCTCCCTGTTATCCCGCACGGTCATCCCCATGCCCCCCGGCGATTTGCTGCGGTTACACACGGCCGGCGTCTTTACCAATAATTTCGTCAACTATCTACTCGGCATAGCCAAAGATTTAGCGGGCGAACAGTTTCACCGTCTCTACCCGCTGGCGCGCGAAACCGTGGAAAAAGCCTTTGCCGCCGGCCATCCGCGGGAGGTGCAAACCGGCCCCGCCGCGCGCAACGATGCCGGAACCATGGCTAAACAACTGGCGATATTACCGCCGGAACAACAACTGTTGTATAAACAAATTTCCTCTTCCATTGCCCTTCACAAATCAACCGATTAAACAACATGGCTTCTTACAAAACAAAACTGCACCAGATAAAAGCTTTTGCCTTTGACGTCGACGGCGTGCTCACCGACGGCTCCGTACAGGTAACCGAAAGCGGCGACTTCCTGCGCACGTACAACGCCAAAGACGGGCTGGCTGTCCGGATGGCAATCGAAAAGGGGTTTCAGGTCGCGATTATTACCGGGGGCAATTCCGACACCATAAAAAAACGCTTCCAAATCTTCGGCGTAACCGATTTTTACATGCTCTCGCGCATTAAATTACCCGACCTGCAACATTTCTGCGAAAAATACCGCCTGCATCCCGCCGAGACACTCTTCATGGGCGACGACCTGCCCGACATCCCGCCCATGCAACACTGCGGCCTGCCCTGCTGCCCCGCCGACGCCGTGCCCGAAGTAAAAGCCGTCGCCGAATACATCTCCCTTTTCGACGGCGGGAAAGGCTGTGTCCGCGACGTCATCGAACAAACCCTGAAAGTACAGGGGAAATGGATAGACAACTAAAAGGCCTGAGCGGCTATCCCCGCTATTCAAAAAAAGCTGTCATTTTGTCAAAAAAACCGGACATTCCTGCTTCATTTGTTAAAATTTTGACTTCATTTGTTAAAAGTTCAACTTCATTTGTTAAAATTTTAACAAATGAAGTTGAAAGTTGGACTTCTTTTGTTAAAAGTTGAGCTTCTTTTGTTAAAATTTTAACAAAAGAAGTTAAAAGTTGGACTTCCGAAGTTGAAAGTTGGACTTCCGAAGTTAAAAGTTGAGCTTCCGAAGTCAAAAGTTGAGCTTCCGAAGTCAAAAGTTGGGCTTCCGAACTGCTATGTCGCCGGTATCCGGACGCCGCCGGCAAAATGCCGGACGTGCGTAAAAGAAAACGCCGGCAAATTTCCCTGCCGGCGTTGCATCCATAGATAAATAACCTGTCGTTTATGCTTTTTCCGCTTTCTTTTTCATGCGTTCGTAGTCGCTCATAGAGGCGACGACCAGCTTGTCGAGGTACCGCATGCCGGTGCCGGCAGGTATGAGGTGGCCGCAGATAACGTTTTCTTTCAACCCCTCCAGCGCGTCCTCTTTGCCATGAATAGCGGCGTCGCCCAGCACCTTTGTGGTTTCCTGGAACGAAGCAGCCGACATGAAACTGGTTGTACGCAATGCCGCGCGGGTAATCCCCTGGAGTATCTGGTTGGAAGTAGCGGGCAACGCATCGCGCGCTTCCACCAGTTTCAAATCCCTGCGTTTAAGCATCGAATTTTCGTCGCGCAATTTGCGTGCGGTAATCATTTGCCCGGCTTTCACGGTCGTCGAATCGCCGGGGTCCTGCACCACTTTTTTGTCGTACAGCGAATCGTTTTCAAACATGAAATCCCATTTGTCCACCAGCTGTTCGGCGAGGAAGCGGGTATCCCCCGGCTCCACAATTTCTACCTTGCGCATCATCTGGCGCACGATGACCTCAAAGTGCTTGTCGTTAATTTTTACCCCCTGCAGGCGGTAAACTTCCTGAATTTCGTTTACAATATATTCCTGTACACGCGTAGGCCCCTGTATGTTCAAAATGTCGAGCGGCGTAATGGCGCCGTCGGACAAAGGCGTTCCGGCGCGTACGTAGTCGTTTTCCTGTACCAGGATTTGCTTCGACAAAGGCACTAAATATTTTTTTTCTTCGCCCAGTTTCGAGCGTACAATAATTTCGCGGTTGCCGCGTTTAATTTTGCCCATGATTACTTCGCCGTCAATTTCGGAAACAACCGCGGGATTTGACGGGTTGCGGGCTTCAAACAGTTCGGTAACGCGCGGCAAACCGCCGGTGATGTCGCCCGATTTACCAACCGCCCGCGGGATTTTCACCAGGATATCGCCCGTATTCGCTTTGTCGCCTTCATTCACCATGATGTGGGCGCCCACCGGCAAGTTGTACTGTTTAATTTCATTGCCTTTGGCATCCAAAATACGCACCGTCGGGTTCCGGGATTTGTCGCGCGATTCGATAATCACTTTTTCGCGGTAGCCGGTCGTCTCGTCCGTTTCTTCGCGGAACGTAATGCCTTCCACCACGCTGTCGAAGGTGATTTTCCCGGCCAGTTCCGAAATAATAACGGCATTGTAGGGGTCCCATTCGCAAATCAAATCGCCTTTTTTCACGTTCGCGCCATTCTTCATATACAGCTGTGCGCCGTAAGGAATGCTGTGGTGATAAAGCGCGATGTCCGTATTTTTATCGACAATGCGCATTTCCGCCAACCGTCCGATAACAATATCTACTTTCGTCCCGTCGCCGGAAACTTTATTTACCACGCGCAATTCTTCAATTTCCAGTTTGCCGTCGTAGCGAGCAATCACTTTGTTGTCGGAGGCAATACTCGATGCCGTACCGCCGACGTGGAAAGTACGCAGCGTCAACTGTGTTCCCGGCTCGCCGATAGACTGTGCGGCAATCACGCCGACGGCTTCTCCGCGTTCCACCATGCGCCCGGTAGCCAGGTTGCGCCCGTAACATTTGGAGCAAATACCTTTTTTCGAATCGCAGGTCAATGCCGAGCGGATTTCCACCTGTTCAATCGGGGAGTCTTCGATGATTTGTGCGAGGTCTTCGGTGATTTCTTCTCCTGCCGCCACAATCAAGGCGCCGGTCAACGGGTGGGTAACATCATGTACGGAGGTGCGCCCCAGGATACGGTCATAAAGCGATTCTACCACTTCGTCGTTGTTCTTGATAGCCGAAGCCACCAGGCCGCGCAATGTACCGCAATCATCTTCGTGGATGATGACGTCTTGCGATACATCTACCAGACGGCGGGTAAGGTAACCGGCGTCGGCGGTTTTCAGCGCCGTATCGGCTAACCCTTTTCGCGCGCCGTGTGTAGAAATAAAGTATTCCAGCACCGACAGTCCTTCTTTAAAGTTGGACAAAATCGGGTTTTCGATAATTTCCGCGCTTGTAGCGCCGGATTTTTGCGGTTTTGCCATTAAACCGCGCATGCCGGTCAACTGGCGAATTTGTTCCTTCGAGCCGCGGGCGCCGGAATCCAACATCATGTACACAGAGTTGAAGCCGCCTTTGTCGCTCGACAACTGTTTCATCACTGTTTGCGTAAGTTTGGCGTTGGTGTGCGTCCAAATATCAATAATCTGGTTGTAGCGTTCGTTGTTTGTAATGAAGCCCATGTTGTAGTTGTTCACCACTTCTTCTACGGCCGCATAGCCTTCGTCTACCAGTTGTTCTTTTTCTTTCGGCACAATCACATCATTCAAATTGAATGACAAACCGCCGCGGAATGCCATCTGGTAACCGAGGTTCTTAATATCATCCAGAAACTTGGAAGTAACCGCCACGCCAGCTATTTTCAACACCTTCCCGATAATATCGCGCAATGATTTTTTGGTTAATACTTCGTTGATATACCCGGCTTCTTTCGGCACCACCTGGTTAAACAGTACGCGCCCGACGGTGGTATCTATCATTTCGCTTTTGTAAGTATTATCGGGCTGCCAAAGGTTCACGCGCACTTTAATCATTGCGTGCAAATCCACTGCTCGCTCGTTGTAGGCAATCGATACTTCTTTGGGGCCGTAAAATACGGTCCCCTCCCCTTTCGCGCCTTTCAAGGCTTTGGTAATATAGTACAGCCCCAACACCATGTCTTGCGAGGGCACCGTAATAGGGGCGCCGTTCGCGGGATTCAGGATGTTGTGCGAGCCAAGCATCAATAACTGCGCTTCCAAAATGGCGGCATTGCCCAGCGGCAAGTGAACGGCCATTTGGTCGCCGTCGAAGTCGGCATTGAAAGCCGTACACGACAAGGGGTGCAACTGGATAGCTTTACCTTCTATCAACTTCGGCTGGAAAGCCTGGATACCCAGGCGGTGCAACGTAGGCGCACGGTTCAACAATACGGGGTGCCCTTTCATCGCATTTTCCAGGATATCCCATATTACGGCGTCTTTGCGGTCAACAATTTTTTTCGCCGATTTAACGGTTTTTACAATACCGCGTTCTATCAATTTACGAATGACAAACGGCTTGTAAAGCTCGGCTGCCATGTCTTTCGGCAAACCGCATTCGTGCATTTTCAATTCCGGGCCTACCACAATTACCGAACGCGCCGAATAGTCCACACGTTTACCGAGCAAATTCTGGCGGAAACGCCCCTGCTTGCCTTTCAAGCTATCGGAAAGCGATTTTAACGCGCGGTTTGAATCGGTTTTCACCGCATTTGATTTGCGCGAGTTGTCAAACAGCGAATCCACCGCTTCCTGCAACATGCGTTTCTCATTGCGTAAAATTACTTCGGGCGCTTTGATTTCAATCAAGCGTTTCAATCGGTTGTTGCGAATAATCACGCGGCGGTACAAATCATTCAGGTCGGATGTGGCAAAACGGCCGCCGTCCAACGGCACCAATGGGCGCAAGTCCGGCGGAATAACCGGGATTACTTTCATAATCATCCATTCGGGCTTGTTGATATGCTTCGATTCGCGGAAGGCTTCTACTACGCTCAGGCGTTTCAAGGCTTCTTCCTTGCGCTGTTGCGATGTTTCATTATCGGCTTTGTGACGCAGGTCATACGACAGGACGTCCAAGTCAATCCGCATAAGCATTTTCAATAATATCTCAGCGCCCATGCCGGCAATGAATTTATTGGGGTCATCATCGTCGAGCAATTGATTTTCTTTGGGCAAGGAGTCCATGATATGGAGGTATTCTTCTTCCGACAGGTAATCGTTTGCTTTCACGCCGTCTTTTGCTGCAACGCCCGGCTGCACTACGATGTAACGTTCGTAATATACGATAGCTTCCAATTTTTTCGCAGGGATGCCTAACAAATACCCTATTTTATTGGGCGTCGAACGGAAATACCAAATATGGGCTACCGGAACCGTAAGCGTAATATGCCCCATACGTTCGCGGCGCACCTTTTTCTCGGTAACTTCTACTCCGCAACGGTCGCAAACGATTCCGCGATAACGGATGCGTTTGTATTTTCCGCAATGGCATTCGTAGTCTTTCGACGGCCCGAATATACGTTCGCAAAATAACCCGTCGCGTTCCGGTTTATAAGTGCGGTAATTAATGGTTTCGGGTTTCAGCACCTCGCCGCTGGAATATTCCAGCACTTCTTCGGGCGAAGCCAATCCGATAGTAATTTTAGTGAAGTTACTTTTTTGCTTATTCTCTTTTTTCAGCGCCATATCTTTTTTGACTTTTATTATTCTAAATTATTTTATTCTAACCGCAGACTCAATCCCAAGCCCCGCAACTCATGCAATATAACGTTCAATGCTTCGGGTATTCCCGGCGCAGGCATCGGCTCGCCTTTTACAATAGCTTCATAAGCGCGGGCACGCCCGTTCACATCATCGGATTTAATTGTCAGGATTTCCTGCAAGATATTCGATGAGCCGAACGCTTCGAGCGCCCAAACTTCCATTTCCCCGAAACGCTGCCCGCCGAACTGGGCTTTACCGCCCAATGGTTGTTGCGTAATCAGCGAATACGGGCCGATAGAACGTGCATGCATTTTATCGTCCACCATGTGTCCGAGTTTAATCATGTAAATCATGCCGACGGTCGCCGGTTGGTCAAACAATTCGCCGGTGCCGCCATCGCGTAAATAAGTGCGCCCGTACATCGGAAGTTTTGCTTTTTCAGTATATTCCGTAATTTGTTCCAAACTTGCGCCGTCAAAAATAGGCGTGCTGAATTTCAATCCAAGCTCCTTGCCGGCCCATCCCAAAACGGTTTCGTAAATTTGTCCCAAGTTCATACGTGAAGGCACGCCCAACGGGTTTAGCACAATGTCCACAATCGTGCCGTCTTCCAGGAATGGCATATCTTCGTCGCGGACTACACGCGCTACAATACCTTTATTTCCGTGGCGCCCCGCCATTTTATCGCCCACTTTGATTTTACGCTTCTTTGCGATATATACTTTCGCCAACTGAATGATACCCGAAGGCAACTCATCGCCAATAGTTAGATTGTACTTGATACGCTTTACTTCCGCATCGTATTCCCTATAACGAATCAAATAATTGTTGATGGTTTTTTTGATAAGCGTATTCGCATCTTTATCGTTCGTCCACTTGTTCGGATTGATATTTTCATAATCAATGGCCATCAATCCGCGTTGTGTAAACTTCATGCCCTTGCCGATAATTTCGGCGCCATAAATATCCGAAACAACTTGGGCGGTCTTGCCTTCCAAGAGTCGGAATAATTTTTCGACAAGCTGTTCTTTCAGCACTTTTGCTTTCTTTTCAAACTCGTCATCTACTTTTTGCATTTGCAGTTTGCTTGCTTGCTTACCTTTCTTTCCGCTTTCTTTCGCCACTTTGGAGAACAGCCGGCGTTCGATAACCGTACCGTACAAGGATGGTGTTGCACGTAATGAAGCGTCTTTCACATCGCCTGCTTTATCGCCGAAAATAGCGCGTAATAATTTTTCTTCCGGCGACGGGTCGCTTTCCCCTTTCGGCGTAATCTTGCCAATCAGGATGTCGCCCGGTTCTACGTTTGCGCCAATGCGGATAATACCGTTTTCATCCAAATTTTTCGTGGCTTCTTCGCTCACATTCGGGATGTCGTTGGTTAATTCTTCCAAGCCGCGTTTGGTATCGCGTACTTCCATGATATATTCATCTACGTGGATAGAAGTCAGGATGTCCTCGCGTACCAGGCGTTCCGAGAGTACGATAGCATCTTCAAAGTTGTAGCCTTTCCAGGGCATGAACGCTACTTTCAGGTTAGTGCCTAATGCCAATTCGCCGTCTTGCGTTCCGTAACCATCCGTGAGGATTTGTCCTTCTACGACTTTGTCTCCCTTACGCACAGTAGGCCGCAAGTGAATCGTAGTGCTTTGGTTGGTTTTACGGTAAATCGGTAATTTATACACGCTGACTTCCTGGTCGAAACTTGCATAACGTTCCGCTTCGCTCCGTTCATATTTAATATGAATTTCGTTGGCGTCCACATACACGACATCGCCTTTTCCTTCGGCGGTAATCTGTGTACGGCTGTCACGTGCTACATAGCTTTCCAGGCCGGTTCCAACAATAGGCACTTGCGGGCGGACTAACGGAACAGCTTGCCGCATCATGTTAGACCCCATCAATGCACGGTTGGCGTCGTCGTGTTCCAGGAACGGAATTAACGAGGCAGCTACGGAAGCAATTTGATTCGGCGCAATATCTACCAAGTCCACTTTATCGGGCGTTACCACCGGATAGTCGGCTTCGTAGCGGCACTTTATGCGGTCATCCGTAAATTCTCCTTTATCGTTAACGCTGGCGTTAGCTTGCGCCACCATTTTATATTCTTCTTCTTCGGCGCTCATGTACACCACATTTTTCGCCGAACGTTCAACTTTCCCGTTTTCTATTTTTAAGTACGGCGTTTCAATGAATCCTAAATCATTAATGCGTGCATACACGCACAACGAAGAAATCAAACCGATATTCGGGCCTTCCGGCGTTTCAATCGGGCACAACCGGCCGTAATGTGTATAGTGCACATCGCGCACCTCAAAGCCTGCACGCTCACGCGACAAACCGCCGGGGCCAAGGGCAGACATACGACGCTTATGCGTCATCTCTGCCAACGGGTTGGTCTGATCCATAAACTGCGACAACTGGCTCGTCCCGAAAAACGAGTTAATCACGGAAGACAGCGTCTTTGCGTTAATTAAATCGGTTGGCACAAACACTTCATTGTCGCGCACATTCATTCGTTCGCGAATGGTACGTGCCATACGCGCCAAGCCTACGCTAAACTGGTTGGCAAGCTGCTCCCCAACCGTACGTACACGACGATTGCTCAAATGGTCAATATCATCCACGTCGGTACGCGAATTGATTAGCTGAATCAAATGTTTAATAATAGCAATAATATCTTCTTTCGTAAGCACGCGAATGCCTGCAGGAGTGCGCAAATCCAATTTGCGGTTGAGGCGGAAACGCCCTACTTCTCCCAAGTCATACCGTTTGTCGGAGAAAAATAATTTATCAATTACATCGCGAGCCGTAGCTTCATCAGGCGGTTCGGAGTTGCGCAATTGACGATAGATATACACCACCGCTTCTTTTTCCGAATTACACGGATCTTTTTGCAAAGTATTATGGATAATGGCGAAGTCGCTAATATTGGCGTCTTCTTTATGTACCAATATCATCGTAGCGCCGGAATCAATTATCAAATCAATGTGCGCTTCTACAAGAATCGTTTCGCGGTCAAGCACCACTTCGTTCCGTTCAATGGAAACGACTTCTCCGGTATCCTCGTCCACAAAATCTTCAATCCATGTTTTCAGTACGCGGGCTGCAAGTTTGCGCCCTACCACTCTTTTCAAAGCAGTGGGATTTACTTTAATCTCATCAGCCAACCCGAATATTTCCAAAATGTCTTTGTCGCTTTCGTAACCGATAGCGCGAAGCAACGTAGTTACCGGTAATTTTTTCTTCCGGTCAATATAGGCATACATCACATTGTTGATGTCCGTAGCAAATTCTATCCACGACCCCTTGAACGGGATGATACGCGCCGAATACAACTTGGTACCGTTGGCGTGAATGCTTTGCCCGAAAAATACACCGGGCGAACGGTGCAACTGAGACACGACTACACGCTCCGAACCGTTGATGATAAACGTTCCACGCGGCGTCATATATGGCACTGTCCCCAAAAACACATCTTGAATGACGGTGTCAAAATCTTCGTGCTCCGGGTCGGTACAGTACAATTTTAATTTTGCTTTTAACGGCACACTGTACGTAAGGCCGCGATCCAAACACTCTTCCATTGAATAACGTGGAGGATCTACAAAATAATCTACAAATTCGAGCACGAAATTATTACGCGTATCTGTAATCGGAAAATTTTCCTGAAAAACTTTGAATAGCCCTTCGTTCTTACGGTTTTCGGCTATGGTCTCAAGTTGGAAAAAATCTTGAAACGATTTTAATTGTATTTCCAAAAAGTCGGGATATTCCAGTGCGCTTTTGGAAGAGGCAAATGTGATGCGTTGATTATTGTTTCTTTGCGACATTTTATTCGGATTAGTTGAACTATAAACTTATTTAACGACAAAAAGGCTTAGAACCCGGTGAAGGGTTCTAAACCTGTGTTAGGGTTCCCGATTGTACGGGAGGAACGTTTATTTAACTTCAACTTCCCCGCCCGCTTCTTCGAGTTGCGCCTTGATTTGTTCCGCTTCGGCTTTAGAAACTTTTTCTTTTACCGCTTTTGGAGCAGCATCCACTAAATCTTTAGCTTCTTTCAAGCCCAAACCTGTGATGTCTTTTACCACTTTCACGATTTGTAATTTAGTTTGTCCCGGTGATTTCAGAATCACGTCGAATGCTGTTTGTTCGGCAACGGCTGCACCTGCGCCGCCTGCTGCCGGGGCGGCTACTGCTACTGCAGCGGCTGCCGGTTCTATGCCATATTCTTCTTTAAGAATAGTAGCTAATTCTTGAACTTCTTTAACGGTAAGGTTTACCAATTCTTCTGCGATTTTTTTGGTATCTGCCATGATGTTTTTATTTTTTAATGTTTTATTTTTTGTTACTTTGTTTTTAGGCAATATTGCCTGTTTGTTTTATTCGGGGCGTTCTGAAAGGGTTTTCACAATACCCGCCAATTTGCCTCCGCTTGATTGTAATGCGGAAATAACAGATTGGGCAGGCGATTGCAATAATCCGATAATATCGCCTATTATTTCTTCGCGTGATTTCATGTTTACCAATATTTCCAAATTGTTTGCACCTACGTACAGGCATTCCTGCACATATGCGCCTTTCAATTCGGGTTTGCCGTTGGCTGCGCTAAATTCTTTTATCAACTTGGCGGGAGCGTTTACGACTTCGGTAAACATCACGGAAGTGGGGCCATTCAATGCGCTGTACAAATCGGTTTCGACGAATTTGTTTTTTTCTAAAGCTTTTTGCAGCAGGGTATTTTTCACTACTACCAATTTTACTTTTTTCTCAAAACAAAGCCGGCGAAGCTGTGTTGTTTTTTCAGCGTTTAAGCCAGAAATATCGGCTATATAAAAATGAGGCGTTTGTTGCAGCTGCTCTGCTAACCTGTCAATAATCGCGGTCTTTTCTTCTTTTCTCATTGTTTCATTCGTTTTTGATTATTCAGCAGCCGTCAATACTTTTGTATCCACACTGACACCGGGGCCCATTGTGGATGACAAGTAAACGCTCTTAATGTAAGTACCCTTCAACGAAGAAGGTTTTAGCTTCACGATAGTATTCAAGAGTTCGGAAGCGTTATCGGCAATTTTAGTTGCGTCAAACGATGCCTTTGCGACGGATGCATGAACGATGCCTTGCTTATCAACTTTAAAATCAATTTTCCCTGCTTTTACTTCCTCTACTGCTTTTCCGATTTCCATCGTTACAGTACCGGTTTTAGGGTTCGGCATCAAACCGCGCGGACCTAACACGCGCCCCAATGCTCCTACTTTCGCCATTACAGACGGAGTGCAAATGATAACGTCAATGTCTGTCCATCCACCTTTAATTTTCTCGATATACTCATCCAATCCTACGTGATCGGCGCCTGCCGCTTTCGCTTCCGCCTCTTTATCGGGCGTGCACAACACCAACACACGAGTAGTTTTTCCTGTTCCATGCGGAAGAGTTACTACGCCGCGCACCATTTGGTTCGCTTTACGCGGATCCACTCCTAAACGCACCGCTATATCCACCGACGCATCAAATTTTGTAAAAGTAGTATCTTTTACTAACTGTGCGGCTTCAGTTATTTTGTATTGTTTAGTGGGTTCTACTTTTGCGTAGGCAACTTTTTGTTTTTTTGTCAACTTACTCATCTTTGCATGTTTTTTAGTTTACATCGGCAGGGAAATTTCCGTCAACGGTAATTCCCATGCTGCGGGCTGTTCCTGCTACCATACTCATTGCCGATTTGAGCGTAAAAGCGTTCATGTCGGGCATTTTGCTTTGAGCAATAGCACGAACTTGTTCCCATGTTACAGTAGCTACTTTCTTGCGATTAGGTTCTGGGGAACCCGATTGTATTTTTGCAACTTCTTTAAGCTGCACGGCAACCGGGGGTTGTTTCACGATAAAGTCAAATGACTTGTCGCTGTAAACAGTAATAATGACAGGCAATACTTTTCCTGCTTTGTCTTGCGTACGCGCATTGAACTGCTTGCAGAACTCCATTATGTTTACACCTTTGGAACCCAATGCAGGACCTACCGGCGGAGAGGGATTAGCCGCTCCACCCTTAATTTGTAATTTGATTAGTCCGGCAATTTCTTTAGCCATAATGTTTTTTAATTATTCTTTTTCTACTTGTATGAAGCCTAATTCGAGTAAGGTTTTCCGCCCAAAAATTTTGACCATTACTTTCAATTTCTTTTTGTCTTCGTTTACCTCCTCTATGATACCGTCGAAACCATTGAACGGGCCATCGGTTACTTTCACCGGTTCGCCGACTACAAACGGAGTAACATTTTCTTCGTTATTTACCTCCGAAAGTTCATCTACACGGCCTAAAATGCGATTCACTTCCGATAAGCGTAACGCCATAGGTTTGGAGCCTTTGGTTTCTCCTAAGAAACCGGAAACATTCGGAATATTACGTAAGACATGTTCTACTTCCCCTACCAGATCAGCTTCTACTAAAACGTAACCCGGAAAATAGATGCGATCTTTACTAACTTTTTTACCATTTTTTACCTGATAAATTTTCTCGGTTGGGATGAGTACTTGCGATACGTGGTCTTGGAGCTTCAAACGTTTTATTTCGTTTTCAATATACTCCTTAGCTTTTTTTTCACGGCCGCCCGCAACTCTCAACACATACCATTGTTTGGTAACTTCGCTCATTTTCTTTAAGCTTTTAGTACAACATTTCGTAAATAAATGACATGCCGTTTTTAAATGCCAAGTCCATAACCAGCACTACCAGCGCCAGTACTACCGACCCAATCATTACCACAATAGCGCTACTTTGCAGTTGCGCCCACGTAGGCCACGATACTTTATGCACTAATTCGTTGTACGATTCTTTGATGTACGTTTTAATTTTTTTCATTGTTTTTTATAACTTGCGCCGTTCAATTTACTGTGGAAGCTGTTGCAAATTTCACGACATCATTTAATTTCACTTGGCAGCCGTAACACACTGCCTTGTTACTCGCAGGGGCAGAGCGATTCGAACGCCCATCAACGGTTTTGGAGACCGCTATTCTACCCTTGAACTATGCCCCTGTTTTACATGCGTAAACCCCGATGCATTCGGAGCTTACACATGCGTAGTGTACATTTTTTGTTAACTTGCCTTTTCACCGCTAATTCGACAGGGTGCAAATTGCGGCAACCATTTATTATAAGCCAACAAAATTATTCAATAATTTTAGTTACCTGGCCGGCGCCCACCGTGCGGCCGCCTTCGCGAATAGCAAAACGCAACCCTTCGCTCATTGCCACAGGGTAAATCAAATCTACGGTTATTGTTACATTATCGCCAGGCATTACCATTTCTACGCCTTGCGGCAAAGTAATTTCCCCGGTGATGTCCAATGTACGCAGATAAAATTGCGGGCGGTATTTATTATGGAACGGCGTATGCCTTCCACCTTCTTCTTTTTTCAATACATAAATTTCCGCTTCAAATTTCTTGTGCGGCTTAATAGTATTCGGACGTGCGATAACTTGCCCGCGTTTAATATCTTTTTTGTCAATACCGCGCAACAGCAAACCTACATTGTCGCCCGCTTCGCCTTGATCCAGCAATTTGCGGAACATTTCCACGCCGGTAACTGTTGTCTTTTGCGGTTTTTCGCCCAAACCGATAATTTCTACTTCTTCGCCTACTTTAATTATACCTGTTTCGATACGGCCTGTAGCAACCGTTCCACGACCGGTGATAGAGAAGACGTCTTCTACCGGCATAACGAAAGGTTTTTCGTTTTCGCGCGGAGGAATGGGAATGTACTCATCAACGGCTTTCATCAATTCGATAATTTTTTCTTCCCATTTGGCGTCGCCGTTCAAACCGCCCAGCGCTGAACCGCGAATGATAGGTGCATTGTCGCCGTCGAACTGATAGAAACTCAACAATTCGCGCACTTCCATTTCTACCAGGTCAAGCATTTCGGGGTCATCCACCATATCCACCTTATTCAGGAAAACAACGATACGGGGAACGTTCACCTGACGCGCCAACAGAATATGTTCACGCGTTTGCGGCATCGGGCCATCGGTTGCAGCCACCACGAGAATCGCGCCGTCCATCTGGGCTGCGCCCGTAACCATGTTCTTCACATAGTCGGCATGACCCGGACAGTCCACGTGTGCATAGTGGCGGGCAGCTGTTTCGTATTCCACATGCGCGGTGTTAATAGTAATACCGCGTTCTTTTTCTTCAGGTGCATTGTCGATAGAATCGAAAGAACGCACTTGTGAAAGACCTTGTTTTGCAAGAACCGTAGTAATTGCAGCGGTCAAAGTAGTTTTACCATGGTCTACGTGACCAATGGTTCCAATGTTGACGTGAGGTTTCGTCCGTTGGAATGTTTCTTTTGCCATAATTATTCGTTTTTAAATTTTTAATTTTTATTTCTGTTTGTTTATTGTGTTGTACGTTGTTTGCGCTTTACATTATTACTGTTTCCTTTGAGCCGGCGGTGAGAATTGAACTCACGACCTCTTCCTTACCAAGGAAGCGCTCTACCACTGAGCTACGCTGGCCTTTCGAGCGGAAGACGAGGTTCGAACCCGCGACCCTCAGCTTGGAAGGCTGATGCTCTACCGACTGAGCTACTTCCGCAATGCTGCTTTTTCCATTTGGCAATATGCAGTCTACTTAGCTACACACTGCTCATCGCAAGTGGGGAAAGCAGGATTCGAACCTACGAAGACGTGCGTCAGCAGATTTACAGTCTGCCCCAGTTGGCCACTTTGGTATTTCCCCGGTACTTTTCAGGAAACAACCTTTGCGCTATCAAAGTACATATTTCCTGAATTCTCTTTATCTCATTTTTTATCGCATCAGTGGCTGGAGCCGATGGAGGGATTCGAACCCCCGACCAGCTGATTACAAATCAGCTGCTCTGGCCAACTGAGCTACATCGGCAATACGTCAAACAACGACATTTTTCTGCAAAAATGGAGCGCAAAGATAGTATAAATATCTGGACTTACCAAACTTTTTTTTATTAAACTTTAAAATTTATCTAATAAAAATTATACTGTTTAGAATAACAGTATATTATTATTAGTGTTTTTCGTTTGGACAATCGGAATGCAAGCGCTACAAAAATAAACAGTCCTCGTATTCGCTCCTGCAAAATTCCACATTTTTCGTATCTTTGTCCCTTGAAAAATAAGGAACAATTATGTGCGCAAACTGGCAAGAAAAAGTAAAGCCCGATACGCAAAGACCCAAATACCTTTTGAAGAAACAATTTTTATATTCTCTTGTTTTCCTCCTTTCGGTAAATGTTTCGGCACAAGAAGGAGCCGGTTATTTCCGTTGGCCTGTGGACGGCGCGATATCCCTTTCGGCGAATTACGGCGAGTTGCGGAGCAATCATTTTCATGCAGGGTTGGATATCCGCGTAGGCGGCGTTCCCGGCATGCCCGTGTATGCCGCCGCCGACGGTTATGTGTCGCGCATCGCGGTACGCCCCGACGGTTACGGAAGGGCAGTGTATATTACGCATCCCAACGGCACAACGTCGGTGTACGCCCACCTGCATACGTTTGCGCCCGCCCTGAAAGCGTATATCGAAGCGATACAATATGCGCGGCAACGCTATACGGTGGATGAGCAAATAGCGGCCAATGTATTGCCCGTAAAAAAGGGGCAACTGATAGGCGCTGCCGGCAACAGCGGATCTTCCGCCGGCGCGCACTTGCATTTTGAAATCCGCCATACCGATACGGAAACGCCGCGCAATGTGTTTTCGTACGGTTATTATCCCCTGCTCACAGATACGTATGCGCCGGTTATCCGCAGGGTGGCGTTCTTTTCGTTCCGCCGGCAGGGGGATATTCCTTCTTCCGCTAATTTTTATGAACGCAGGAACCCGGCACGCCGCGTACAACAAACGGTACACGTTCCGGATACCTTTTATATAGGTATTGATGCGTATGATTCGCAAAACGGCACGCCGGCGAAACTGGCGGTGAACCGGGCGCTGGTAACGCTGGACGGCGCAACCGTTTTCAGCTGCCGGTTTGAAGATATTTCGTTTGATGCGATGCGTTATATCAACAGCGCTATCGCTTACGAGGAGCGGCAACGGAACAATAAGGTGTTTCTAAAAACATACATCGCGCCGGGCAACCGGTTGCAGATTTACCGGGATGTACAAAACAGCGGGTTGATTTCCTTGCCCGACACCCTGCCGCACACTATGGAAATAAAAGTTATCGACGACGCGGGAAACCATACGGCAACCGCCTTTACCGTACAAAAAAAGCCGGGCAGCCCGGCAAGCCTGCCTGTACCGGAAACGGGAACAATACCCGTCGCCCATTGGGATACGCCTGCAGCTATTGTGAAGGAAGGGTTGTCCGTTTCCATTCCCGCAGGCGCACTGTATCAGCCGGCGGAGTTGTTCATAGACACGATTGCCGGAAAACCGGACGGCGCATACTCGCCGCTATGGCGCATCCATACGCCGGAAACGCCGCTGCATTATGCCATGACACTTAAAATAGCCGCCGATATGCCCGATACGCTTTTTCCGAAAGCCTTGATTGCCGGTATCACGGGCAACCATATTTATTCCTGCGGCGGGCAATGGAAAAACAATGCGGTGGAAACAAGCACCCGTTCGTTCGGCGATTTCTTCGTTACGGTGGATACCATCGCGCCTGTGATTACGCCCGCCTTCGCCCCCAATGCCTACCTGGGCAAGCAGGCGCAGCTGCGAATAAAAATCACCGACAACCTTTCCGGCATCGGCTCTTACAGCGGTTACATTGACGACGAATGGGCGCTGTTTGAATACGACGCGAAAAACAGACGGTTGCTATACACGTTCGACGCCAGGCGCATCAAGCGCGGCAGGAAGCACCGCCTGCTGCTGTCCGTTACCGACAACAAGGGAAACACCGCTACTTTGCAAACGGCTTTTACGTGGTAACCCCTTGTTTACGGATTGGCGGATGGGGGCTCCCCCCGGTTAAAATCCCAATATTTTCAGCATGGATTTATACGTTTGCTCCTTGCTGAAAAGTTTGGTGATATATTCGCCGTCTTCGTCGCGGGTAATGATAATATGTTTCGGGCCCGGTTGCAGGCAGTGCTGCAGCCCGCCGGTGCCGCCGATAGAATCCTGGTAAGCGCCGGTATGGAAGAAGCCGATGTATTGCGGCGTGTCATCGTGGGGAAATATTTTGGGCAAGAAAATAGCGTTGGCATGCGATTCGGCGTTATAATAATCCTGGCTGTCGCAAGTCAGCCCGCCGAGGAACACGCGGTGGTATTCGCGCCCCCAATTATTCACCGGCAAGAGGATAAAGCGCTGCTTGATTGCCCACGTATCGGGCAAAGTAGTCATAAAGGAACTGTCAATCATATACCAGCGTTCGCGGTCGTTCTGCTGCTTTTGTCCCAGGATTTGAAAAATAATCGCGCCGCTTTCGCCTACGGTGAAACTTCCAAATTCGCTAAAAATATTTGGCTCCGGCACTCCGTTTTGATTACATATACTCTTTATTTGCGCAATAATTTCTTCCGCCATATACTCGAAATCGTAATCAAACGCCATCGAATTTTTAATAGGGAAGCCGCCCCCGATGTTCAGCGAATCCAGTTCGGGGCATATTTTTTTGAGGCTGCAATACACGCTCACGCACTTGGCCAGTTCGTTCCAGTAATACGAATTATCGCGGATGCCTGTGTTAATAAAGAAGTGCAGCATCTTTAACGAAAATTGCGCATCCTTGGCGATTTTATCCTTATAAAATGTCAAAATATCGCTGTACCGGATGCCCAGGCGGGAAGTATAAAAGTCGAATTTCGGCTCTTCCTCCGCGGCAATCCGGATACCCAGCTTGCACGGCCGGGTAACGTATTTGTGCAGCAGGTCAAATTCCGCCATATTGTCGAGCACCGGAATGGTGTTTTCCCAGCCATTGTTTATCAGCCCCGCAATGTTTTCTATATACAGGTCTTTTTTGAAACCGTTGCATACAATATAACGGTCTTTTGCCACCAGGCCCTGCTCGTGGAGCGCTTCAATCAGGTTGATGTCAAACGCCGACGACGTTTCGAGGTGTATATCGTTCCTGAGCGCTTCCTCGAGGACAAACGCAAAGTGGGAACTCTTGGTACAGTAACAGTATATATAATCGCCGTTGTAATCAACCTTTGCCATGGCCACATTGAACATCCGTTTGGCGCGCTGGATTTGCTGGCTTATCTTGGGCAGATAGCTGATGCGGAGGGGCGTTCCGTACTGCTCAATCAGCTCCATCAGGGGAACGTCATTAAAGTATAATTCGTTGTCCACTGTCTTAAATTCCTCTTGCGGGAACTCAAAACTTTGCTCAATTAAATCAACATATTTATTCTTCATGATAAAATGTAACAGGGTTACTTTATAAAAAAAACAATAATGTAATTGCACCGGATTTAAAAATCCGGGCACAAAAGTACAAAAAAATTCCGGTAATACGGCAGCGCGAAGCAAAAATTTACCGCTTACCTCCGGGAACGGGCGCAAACAGGCCCAAATAACAGCTTCTCGCCACCGGTAAAAGGCAACCTCCCCGTTCGGAAGCTCGACTTTGGACTTCGGAAGCCCAACTTTGGACTTCGGAAGCTCGACTTTGGACTTCCGAAGCTCGACTTTGGACTTCCGAAGCTCGACTTTGGACTTCCGAAGCTCGACTTTGGACTTCCGAAGCTCGACTTTGGACTTCGGAAGCTCGACTTTGGACTTCGGAAGCTCAACTTTGGACTTCGGAAGTTCAACTTTGGACTTCCGAAGTCCAACTTTTAACAAATGAAGCAGGAATGTCCGGTTTTTTTGACAAAATGGCAGCTTCTCAAAATAATTTGCGCACCCGCGCCCGCCCCAATCCGTAAAGCTATCGAAAAAAGTTTTGTATCTTTGCCGGGCGCTAAAAAATTAGCCGCCGTAAATCTTATGGAATTAAAATTATCTCAGGAAGTCCACCAAATTATCAACTACAGCCGCGAAGAGGCTATGCGGCTGGGCAATTATATTATTGACCCGGAACACCTGATGCTGGGCGTTATCCGGCAGGAAAACAATGATGCGATGAAAATCCTTTCCCTGCTTGGGGTAAAGATGGCTTCGCTGAAAAAAGTACTCGAAATGTCGCTCCGCACCGACAGCATCATTCCTTATGAAGAGGCCGATAAACTGGCTTATTCCAAGGCCGCCGACAAGGCGCTAAAACAAATGTACCTCGAAGGACTTGCGTTCAAAACGGAAACGCCCGCCGCCGAACACCTCCTGCTGGCGATATTGAAAGAAGATAAATCGCGCACCGCCCTGCTGCTGGCAAAGCTGCATGTGGATTACAGAAATGTGAGCGCTGCATTGGCCAATCAGCATTTTGACCAGCCGAAAATGTCGCAGGGCCTTACGGATTTTGAAGACGAATCCGAAGCCGAACCCGAACAGCCGCCCCAACGGCCGGCCAAGCCGGCTACCGCGCCGCCGCCGCCTTCCAAATCGCAAAGCGATACGCCCATTTTAGATAATTTCGGCATTGACCTTACCGCCTGCGCGGCGAATGGCAAACTCGACCCGGTGGTGGGGCGCGAAAAAGAAATCGAACGGCTGGCGCAGATTTTAACCCGCCGCAAAAAAAATAACCCGATATTGATTGGCGAACCGGGCGTCGGGAAATCGGCCATCGCCGAAGGGCTCGCGTTGCGTATTGCACAGAAAAAAGTTTCGCGCATCCTGTTGAGCAAACGGATTATTTCCCTCGATGTGGGCGCTATTGTGGCCGGCACGAAGTACCGCGGGCAGTTTGAAGAACGCATGAAAGGCATCCTGAACGAAATCACGAAAAACGGGAATATCATCCTCTTCATCGATGAAATTCATACCATCGTGGGCGCCGGCAATGCAGGCGGTTCGCTGGACGCCGCCAACATGCTGAAGCCGGCGCTGGCTCGCGGCGAACTCCAGTGTATCGGCGCTACCACCCTGAATGAATACCGCGAAAATATCGAGAAAGACGGCGCACTGGAACGCCGTTTCCAAAAAATTATCGTCAACCCGACGTCGCCCGAAGAAACCCTGGAAATATTGAACAACATCAAGGAACGTTACGAAACACACCACAATGTTACCTATGCGCCCGAAGCCCTGAAAGCATGTGTAACTTTCACGCAACGCTACATCACCGACCGCTGTTTGCCGGACAAGGCAATTGACGCCATGGACGAGGCGGGCGCGCGTATGCATATCGCCGATATTTCCGTGCCCGACGCCATTACGGAAATGGAAAAAGCATTGGACGACATCCGCGAACGCAAGCGGGACGCGGCAAACAAGCAACAGTTCGACCATGCAAAAGTATTGCGCGACGAAGAATTAGCAAAACAAAAAGAACTGGACGAAGCGCTCAAAAAATGGAACGACGAACAAACGAGAAACCGCGCCGTCGTACAGGAAGAACAGGTAGCCGAAGTGGTTTCCATGATTGCCGGCGTACCGGTCCACCGGGTAGCGGAAGACGAAAGCAACCGCCTGCTGAAAATGGGCGATGAGTTGAAAAAACGCGTTATCGGACAGGACGAAGCCATCGAAAAAATCGTGCGCGCTATCCGCCGCAACCGCGCCGGACTGAAAGACCCGAACAAACCTATCGGCACATTCATCTTCCTTGGCCCTACCGGCGTAGGGAAGACGCAACTCGCAAAAGAAATTTCGGAATATCTATTTGACTCCTCCGAAAACCTGATTCGCATTGACATGAGCGAATACATGGAAAAATATTCGCTGAGCCGCCTGATTGGCGCGCCCCCGGGCTACGTCGGCTACGAAGAAGGCGGGCAACTGACGGAGCGCGTGCGACGCAAACCTTATGCAGTAGTGCTTTTGGACGAAATTGAAAAAGCGCATGCCGATATTTTCAATCTATTGCTGCAAGTATTCGACGAGGGACGCCTGACCGACAGCAACGGCCGGTATGTGGATTTCCGCAACACGGTACTGATTATGACTTCCAACATCGGTAGCCGCGAATTGAAAGAATACGGACAGGGTGTTGGCTTTGCCACGCTCACCAAACGCGATACCGTTGAAAATACGCGCAGCATTATCGAAAAAGCCCTGCAACGCACATTCACGCCGGAGTTCCTGAACCGCGTGGACGAGCAAATCCTGTTCAATTCATTGAGCAAAGAAGCGATATTTAAGATTATCGACATTGAGCTTGCAAACTTGTACCGGCGGATAACCGAATTGGGCTACAGCGTAGCGATTACCGACGAAGCGAAAGACTTCGTCGCCGAGCAGGGCTATGACGCCAAGTACGGCGCCCGCCCGCTGAAACGCGCCGTACAAAAATACCTCGAAGACAACTTGGCCGAAGCCATCATCCGCCTGCAACTCAAACCGGGGCAACAGCTCAAAGTACAGCTAAACGAAGAAAAAAACGACGTGGTAGTTGAAAGTTAAAAGCTAACAGTCAAAAGTGGACGGATGCCGGAAAGGATTTACGGGGTAAAGAGTAATAAAATAAAAAACTTACTGCACCGGCAGTAAGTTTTTTATTTGCTCCTCAGCCAGGACTTGAACCTGGGACCCTCTGATTAACAGTCAGATGCTCTGACCAACTGAGCTACTGAGGAATTTTTTGGAATGCAAAAGTAAGCTAAAATTTGGAATTGTGCAAATTTACAGGAAAAAAATTTTCCGGCGCGGGCAGATTTAAGTACCAAATGCAACCGGAAGATTAAAAGCGCAAGCAAATACAATAGCAGGCTTCATTCTTTACATCTGCTCAATGGATAGGCGGTAAGAAAGCATTGGGCGCTTACTGCTTAATCCTCCTCGCCTGCACAAAAATTAAATAAACGTATCAGGCCTGCTGCCTGTTTTAAATCGAGGTCATGTTCTTTGACGTAGCTGCTTATTATATCCTTATTTTTACCGAAATTTTTTTGAAAATTCTTTTCTGTAACCGGCCCTAAAGATTTGCCGGACTGTAGATAAAATGTCTGTACGACCGCATACGTAATTTCCCTGTTAATCGTCAAGCCGTCGGGAGTCGCTTTATCGCTTATCACGGCAGCATTCTCAATGGCCGCGGTACTGGTCGTCATGCCGTAGGCGCCGTATTGTTTCACGGTAGCCGGTTTTATGCGCCGGCTTACAACTAAACGGATATGGCCGGCAGTGGCCAGTACTTCTACATACCCTTTTGAAGTATGAATAAAATCACTTTGCCCGAAACGGATAGAAAAAATGTCATCGGGATTTGTCAGCGCCAGCGTATCACCATTCTCCCCAATAAACAGCATGACGCCGGTGAGCATATTGTAATTCATCCTGGCCTGGCCGGAGCCTTTTTTGGTTGCAAGCATGACCTCTTGAAATTCGGGAAACAGAAATCGGCTGTTGGATAACGCCTCATTGACATTTTGTCCGGTACGGACATTCATAGTTATCTTTTTTTGGGCAAGAACGGCCGAACATCCGGCAGCGAGGAAGATAAGTGTTAATACATATTTTTTCATTTGGAATTGTTTTTTTTAATTCGTATCAGTAGCGACGGACGGAGCGACTTTTCGCTCGCCCCAGGCCAAACGTACAACTATGAAATGCGAGGAGCCGGCGCGGTAATCAGAACCGGCGCCCTGCGAAAATTGGTAGCGCAACAGCAATTGCTTCGTGATGGCTACGCCCGCCGAGACCTGCAATTGCGCAGGAGATGCCCAGCCCGCTCCTAGTTCTACCTTCCGGTCATACGCGGCGGTAAACATAAACTCGTAGCCCGGCCGGGTTGTTCCCGATAATTGCAGCAACGCTGCCGGCGATAAACTTACCCTGTTCGTAAGGTCAAAACGGTAGCCGCCGATAAAATAGTATTGCAAGCGTGCAAAATCAAAGTTATTTCCCAGATGATTATCTTTAATCTCGTTGGTAAGTAACTGCGGGATGGACAGGCCGGCATAGAATTTATCGCCGGAATAGTACAGGCCAAAGCCGGCGTTAAAACCAAATTGACTGTCTAATGGTTTGGCAAAAACGGGGTCGTTTGCATCGTTCAAGTCCATTACGCGGCTTTCGTACAGCATCAGCGCCGACAGGCTCAAGCCAAAAGACAGGTAATTATTTTTAAGCCGTATCTGGTAGGCGTAGGCTGCGCCTGCCTGTAGGTGGTCGGTTACGCCGTAAGAGTTGTTATGCACCCATGCGCCCAAACCGTTGTTTTGCACAAGCGGCGTTTGGAACGACAAAAATTCCGACAGCGGCGCGCCTTCTATGCCTGTCCACTGTTTATATACGCCGAGCGTCAGCTGTGTTTGCATGGCGACGCCCGCCACAGCCGGATTGAGCAACAGTTCGTAGTCGCGGTAATGCAGGTTCCCCTGCTCCCCGAAATGCGGCTGCGCAGCTACGGTAACGGCATTGCCGATAAATACGGATACTATTATTATTGTTATAATCTTTTTCATTTTAATGATTTTTTCATTTTAATATCGAATGACCACAAAACTCTTCTTTATATTCCCTGACTTTTGCGCCGACAGGATATAATAATACGTATTGCCGGGCACTTTGTTCCCTGCATGCGGGCCGGTATTGGCAACGCCGTCCCAGTCATTTTTATAGTCCGGCGAGCGGTAATGTTCCTGCCCTGACCCGTCAAATACCCTGAGGGAGTAAGTATCGCTATTATCGAGGGAGCATACGAAGTAATCATTCACGCCATCGCCGTCGGGGCTGAAGCCCTGTGGCGCATAAATATCCTCTACGACTTCTACTTGGCAGGACGCTTCAAAATTACCGTCCTCGGTATATACTTTAAGCGTGGTATTCCCCACGGCGCGGGCGACGAGGTTGCCGGCCATATCAATGGCCGCCACTGAAGATTTATCGGAACTCCATATTACATTTTTATTATAAGCATCATCTGGTTCTACAATAGCTTTCATTCTGGTTACGCTATTTACCAATACTTTTAACAGGCTTTTTTCTAACCGGACGCCGGCAACTGCCCGGACTACCCTGACGACGACAGAATCCCGGAAACCGCCGTCCACTGTGGCGGCTATTAATTTTGTCTCGCCGGTTTGTTGCAGCGCTTTCACGCTATCGGTGGCGGCCGTATGAATCATAACGGCCACCGCCGGATTCAACACCGTCCATGTTACCTGTTTATTGCTGGCATCCGGCGGCTGTATCACGGTATATATGCTGGCGCTGTTACCGGGAGTAATAATAACCGTATCGGGATACACGGCGATGCTTTCTACATTTACTTCCTTTACGTGCAGGTTTGTTACAGCCGTATATCCGCCGTCCACCGTGGTGGCTATAATTTTCGTATTCCCCGCCGCTATGCCCTGCACAACGCCCGAAGCGTTCACCGTCGCGATGGACGTATTATTGCTTTTCCACGTTACCTGCTTATTGCTGGCATTCGCCGGCGAAACGGTGGCATGCAATGTAATCGTCCGGCCGGCCAATACGGTGTCGGCGGCAGGAGCGGTAACGCCGGTGGCCGGGACATATTCGCCCACGGCCAGAGAAGCGTCCAGCAGCCCGGAGCCCATGAACGGGATAATTGCCGGGTCCCATTCTATCGGGCGCACGGAAGCCAACAGCCGCGCCCGCAGTTGATCCGGCGTATAGGACGGGCTGCCGTACTTGGAAAGAATCAATGCCGCCACGCCCGATACGTGCGGGCAAGCCATGGAAGTGCCTTGCATATAGCCGTAGGCGCCGTCAGGGAGGGTGCTGTACACCGTTTTAGAGGATACTTTTACATCTCCCCCCGGCGCGGAAATATCCACCCACGAACCGTAATTGGAATAATCCGCCCGTTTCCCGGTAGGACCGATGGCGGCCACCGCCACCACCTCCTCCCATGCACCCGGAAGCCATTCGCCGTCGTCATGGTCATTCCCGGCGGCAAATATCACGAGGCCGCCGACCATCGGGGTATTATCCCTCGGAGAGCCGTCCGGCTTTCTTCCTGCGTGGGCGATGAAATAACCGATAGCCTCTTTATCGACCTCGTTATACTCTCCCTTGGTATCATAGCCCCAACTGTTTTGGGCAATCACCGCCCCGTTATCAGCCGCCCATACAATGGCATTGGCAGCCACCGTCCCTGTATTTCCCTCGAAAATTTGGCAGGATAATAACCGCACGCCATCGCCGCTACCGGATCCACCGGCAATGCCGGATACGCCCATGCCGTTATTGGTTACCGCGGCAATCGTTCCCCCTACATGCGTACCGTGGTCGTCGGCCGTTACGCCGCCGCCGCTCACAAAATTACGTCCGCCTCCATAATTGGCCGTTATATCCGGGTGCGCCGCATCAATGCCGCCGTCCACCACGCCGACAATTACACGGCTATTGCCCTGCGTGGTATTCCAGGCTTCCGGTAAGTTGATGTCCACATCGGCGAGCCCCACCTGCCCGGTATTGTGGTAATGCCACTGGGCGGAAAAATACGGGTCGTTGGTAGCGGACTGCCGCCGGTTGTCCACGGCGTCCGCCGCAGCCGGCACATTGGTAATGCGTTTTATTCGGGCTACCGGCGCGGCGCGAGTGATTACCGGCGTACTGCCGTAACCGGCGGCGGCGGCGATGACGCTGGCGTCGGCCTTTAATACTATTTCGTACCATAAGTGCAGCCCGAATTGCCGGTGCGCCGCCTCATATTCGCCGGCAGGAGGAAAGATGCGCCGCCATTCGGCGGCGCCATAGCGCACATTCAGGTCGTCCACACTTTTGAGGCCGGTTTGCACGACGCTGCCTGCCTGTGCGCGCAGCGGCCGGGTTTGCAGTTGCTGCGCCATTTCCGGCGTAAGTTTTACGTGAATAACGCCAGCGGCGTATTGCCCGCGGCCTTCTGCAAAGAGCAGGGCGAGGGCAAATAAGGTTAAAAGATATCTCTTCATGGTTTTCCGGTATTTATTATGTATATAAATATAAAATGAATAAAAAAACAACAGGCGCCGATAACAGTAATAAAAGAAGCGCCCCTTGCGGGCGCTTCTTTTATTACTGTACACTGTGATTATTTCAATTGAGCTTTAATATAAGCGCCATAAGCGCCGGTATAATATCCCGACCAGACACCATTCTTAAATATTTGTATCATCCAATAATCCTCTGTATCAAAAAGACGGCTGGAGTAATTAATAGTTCCATTTAGAGGCAAAGCCGGGTTACCCGCAACATCCCAATCGCCAAATATGAGAACGTCTCCTGCACTGGTACTATAGTTTCCAATAAATTGTGGCGGTATATTGAATGTCATGGTGTTAATATTTACGTACACTTTTATCGGCACATCCTTGATTGTATTATAAACGCCTGCCGTATTCGGCACCATACCGCTAAAGAATCCGGAAATAAGCAATGTATCCCCTACTCCTTTCGAAATGTCCACGTCAATTGTTTTGCTTGCATATCCCGATCCTGTATTCAAATTTGTAAACAGTTCGTATTTCCCCACAAAGTCATCCAAACTCGGAAAAGCAACCTGCAACTCGCAGATGCCGCCCTGCAGAGGACTCATGCCTAATTTGTATCCGGCGGAATTGGATTTTAGCACGATGTTGATTATTTTCAAATCCGGAACGCCGGTAAAGGGCGCGCGAATGTAGATGGTATCCGTGCCGGTGCCTTCGGGAAAGGTCAGCACATAGTTGGACACCGAGTCGCCGTGCGCGTCCACTACATAGAAATCTTTGCCCAGCACGGCATGCCGGACGCCTTCAGCTTTGGGTTCAAAACTGTAGTTCACGGTAACCGCAGCCCCTTTTGGGGCGGCAATGACTACCGGTACTTTTAATACATCGCCGTCCTGCACCACCAGCGCATTATCGCGGGTAATGGAAACAAAATAGTCGGAGGCGGGCAAGAAAACGTCTTCTTTTTCCTGACAGGCATTTAGCGCCAGAAGGCCTGCTATGATAAACAGTAAGTAGAATTGTATTTTTTTCATCGTATATAATTTTTAATTGTAATAATAAATCATTTATTCTTCCGTACCGTACCCGTCGTTTTGTACCATCAGGGTATTGGCGCGCACCTCGAGGATAGGAACCGGCCAAACAAAATGGTAGTCGTCTGCGGTAACGGTAATCGGGTTGGTAGTGGGGTGGGAATCCGTTTGGGCTACCCGTGCGAATCCTCTTCCGAAACGTTTGAGGTCATGGAAATAGTGCCCTTCCACCGGAAATTCCCTGCGCCGTTCTTCAAAAATAGCGTCTTCGTTAATTATCGACGCCGGGCCGATACCTCGGTGGGTGCGCAGTTCGTTCAGCGTCGCCAGTCCGGCTCCCCCGCTGTTCATTTGCGCTTCGGCTTTATTCAGTACTAATTCCGCATACCGGAAGATTTTTACCGTATTCGTCCGGAAGGTAGAGGTGGGGAACGAAGTTTTGTTCCCGGCATATTTGAAGAGCAGCGTTTGCGTGCCGTATTGCTTCGTTACCGTGTCACGGAAATAAGCGGCGCGCCGGTAATCGCTGTTCTCATATTTGTCCACAATACCGGAGGCGCCGTTTTTACTCGGCACCACGTCGGGGTGCGGCAGCCCTTGCGAATCATTAATGAAATAATCGCCGATAGCGCGCCCCTGGCCATATTCATTCGTTGCCAGCGTTATCTGGAATACGATTTCTTTTCCTTTATCCTGGCTCCACACTTCTTTAAATTCTTTTTCGGTGTCGGCCAGTCCGAAAGCGCCGTTCGACACCCTGTCAAACTCGGCCGCCGCCGCTATCACGCCGGGATAATCCTGCATATACAGTTTCACCCGCGAGAGCAGAATGTATGCTGCACTTTGGGTAAAATAGTTGATGCCGGTACTGCTCAAGCCGGGAATGGCGTTTTCAATATCCTGCACAATCCACGAATACACTTCCGCTACCGTATTGCGGGCTTTGTTTTCAATATCCGACGTTCTTACAAACGGAACGCCCAAATCAGAAGCGGCCGTAGCGAGGTTGTACTTTTTAGCGAATATGCGCACCAAATCGTGATGCGCCAACGCGCGGGCAATTAAAGCTTCCGATTTAATCCGCGTTTTTTCTTTTCCGTCGCCCGGCACATCGTCAATAGCATTGATAATATTGTTGGCATTTACGATAGCTTTATAATAGTTGTCCCACAAGTTTGCCGCTTCGCCGGAGTTGGAATTCCAATTATAACGAAGCAGTTCATAGAAAGTATTTGTAAAATTTTTCATCGGCACCAGGTTGTCGGAGGCGATGTCGAAATAAATAAGCTCATCCGGCAGGTACACTTCGCGGATATAGGCATACACGCCGTTTAAGGCGGTGTTGCAGTCTTCCAGCGTAGCTAATGCGATGTCGGTACTTACCGCATTCGTCGGTTCTTTATCTAAAAAGTCTTCACAAGCGGTTCCGGCAAATAATCCGGCAATCAATACGGTGTATAATAGTATTTTTTTCATAATTATATTTTCCTCCTTTGTTTAGAATGTAATATCTATCCCCAATGATACTTTGCGCGGCATGGGATACGCGCCCAAGTCCACGTTACTGGGGTTTTCCGGGTCGAACCCGCGATATTCGGTAATGGTTAATAAATTTTCACCCTGTGCGTAAATCCGCAGGCCTTTCAATATTTTTGTCTTTTCCAGCAGGTTCCGGTCGAATGTATAAGAAAGGGTAATGTGTTTCAAGCGTACAAAATCCTGCGGTTCGTAGAGGCGTTCGTCAAATTGCGCTCCTGTGCCTAACCGCGGCAGGGGCGTAACATCGCCCGGCTGCTTCCAGAAATTGGCAGCTTCCCGCGACTGTCCCATATTGCTAAACCCGCCATTGTTAATGGTAAAGAAGTAGCGGTTGTTGTTCAGGGCATATTTGCCGAACATGCCGATAAACGAGGCATGCAAAGCAATACCTTTCCAGGATACGTCCATATCCAGTCCGGCGGTGTAGTCGGGGATATAGGTGTAGCCGAGGAATACGGCGTTTTCGTCGGCAAAGACAGTAGTCAGGTTGCCGTTTTTGTCATACCACAGCGGGTCGCCGTTGCCGGGGTTCACGCCCGCCCAGCGCACATCGTAAAATTCGCCGTAGGGATGCCCTACCTGTAATTTCAAACCGGTACCGGGGTCTTCCAGCCCTTCGTCTTCCAGCAGGTTGTCGAAAAGTTTGGTAATTTCATTGTAGTTATACGAGAAATTGGCGGAAGCGGATACCGTCCAGTCGGCGGTTTTCACCAATTCCGTGGATACGGATACTTCTATCCCGGTGTTGTACATTTCGCCCATGTTGCGGTACACGTCGGCAAAGCCGGAGGTGTGCGTAACCGGCACTTCGAGCAGCATGTCGTAGATATTGCGGCGATACCAGTCCACCGTCAGTTTGTAACGGTCTTCTACAAACCCGACGTCAATACCGGCATTGTAGGCCAGCGAGCGTTCCCACGTCAGGTTGTCGTTCGACGGGGAATTCAGGTAAGACGCTGCATTACCATTATAAGTGGTTCCAAAGGCGTACAGCCCTTTGGAACGGTAATTGCCGAAACCAATAGTGCCTTGCTGCCCGGCATTGCCTTGCGTGCCAACGCTGAAGCGCAGTTTTGCCAACGACAGCCAGTCGGTATATTCCAGGAACGCTTCGTTTTTAATATTCCATGATACGCCGGTTGACCAGAAAGTTCCCCAGCGGCGGTTTTGCCCGAACCGCGAAGAGGCGTCCGTACGCAGGGTGAGGTCAAGGAAATATCTTTCCTTGTAATTATAATTCAGGTTGCCGAAGAACGATAATATGCTAAACTCCTCTATGCGGCCGCCGAAACCTTTGCCGGAATAAATGCCGGTAAAAGCGTCCGGCACTTTCAGCGCGGGATGCGATACGCCTTTCATGTTGTTCGTTTCCGACGTATAGTGGTAACCGACGATTTCGGAACCCCCAATCACTTTCAAGTTATGATCATCGGCAATTTGTTTGGCATAGGTCAATACATTGGTCTGCGTCCAGATGTTCACTCCATAATGTCCGAGTTGCAATATGCCGCCCGCCGTTTCCCCCCATGCAGAATAGGGAGATTGGTATTCTCTGTCTTTTTCCGTGTTATAGTTAATTCCCAGGGTAGAACGCAATGTGAGGTCTTTGAGAAATTCTATTTCGAGGAAAGCAACGCCCCGCAAATTTAGCACATTAAATCCTGATTCGTTTAAACTTAGTTCTTTTAATGGGTTTCCATACCCCCAGCGCAGGAAGTCCGTATTGAATGAGCCGTCGTCATTTTTCAGGCGTTCGTAGGGGTTAATGAGGTAGGATGCGAAAATGGGGTTATATACATTGTTACGATAATTGCTGTCTTCATCGCCGGTAACGGAAGATTGGTTATCCTGGTAGCCTAAGGAAGCGTTGAGTCCGAATTTCAGCCAGTCATTAGCTGTTTGGGAGTAGTTCACGCGGGCGGTGTAGCGTTCATATTTGGAACGTTCCACCACACCGTCTTCCTTATAATAGCTTACGGAAGCCAGCACACGCTGTTTTTCCGTACCGCCCTGCACTTCGAGGTCGTAGCTCTGCATGATGCCGTCGCGCATCATTTCGTCCACAATAGAACTGTTGTTTTGAATGGCTTTGCGATAAAATTCCACATCCGCCGGTTTGGACATATCCAGCAATCCGGTAGCGATTTCGTAATTCAGTTTTTCTTCGGTATTCATTAAGTTCAGCCGGTTGGGGGCTAACAAACTTACGCCGCCGGAAGCCTTAAAAGTAATTTTGGCTTCCTTTCCTTTGGCGCCTTTCGTGGTTACGAGCACCACACCGTTGGAAGCGCGCGAACCGTAAATAGCCGTAGCGGAAGCGTCTTTCAAAATAGTGAGGCTTTCAATATCATTCGTATTGAGGGTCGAAAAGTCGCCGGCGGTGGACGAAATCCCGTCAATGATATAGAGAGGCGCCGTTCCGGCATTGATAGAGCCTACGCCGCGGATACGGATAGTAGAACTTGCCCCGGGACGTCCCGAATTGGCAATCACGGATACCCCTGCCGCCTGTCCCTGCAGCAACTGGGTAGCATTTGCTACCGGAATATCCTGCAAACTCTTGGCCGTTACGGTACCTACTGCGCCGGTGATAGCGCCTTTACGGGTAGTGGCATATCCTACCATAATTACATCTTCCAATATTTCCGCGCTAACTTCCAACTGGATGTTAACAACCGACCGTTGATTGACGTTTACAGTTTCCCGTTTGAATCCCAGTAAAGAAAATACCAGCGAGTTTGAACCTTCCGGAAGGGTTATTGTGTAGTTACCGTCCGCGTCGGTGATGACGGAAACAGTCGTTCCATCTACGATTACTACTGCTCCAACTAAAGGAGTGCCGTCTTCGGCGGAAGTAACCTTCCCGGTTACCTGTTGCCCCTGCGCCCACAAGGCGCCGATGCTTAACAGTACGGCCAGCGCCGTTCCTATGATTTTATTTATTGTTATTTTCATATTAATTTTTTCTATTAAATGTTTATAAATATTTACAACGTTGCCACAACCTCGACATTATCAATCCCAAGAATTTCTTGGTCAGTACAATTGTAATGTACAAAGGCAATATATATTTTCTTCCCAACATAAGCGGTTAAATCAGCCTCTTTTGGCAGAAGATAGCCATTAGTCCTTGCAAGTGTTTCTTCAAATACAGCAGGAATGTCGGAACAATTAGCCGCTGTAATCGGGGTTTCCGATACGATTACTTTGTAGTGTTCATTACCATATGATGAATAAGATAGCCACTGAAGCGTAACACTACTCAAACCACCAGGAATGGTAATTTGTGGGGATATTAAATAATTTTCAGGAGTAAGAGGGCCAGCGGTATTTATCCATGATCGTGAAATCATTGTAAGACCGGTTACGCCATAATCGATTGAAGACCAATTGTAGCCATCGCCGTCTTTATCAATAAGGCTCCATGTATTAACTTCTGCTTGTGTAGCAAAAGTATTAACAAACAACGTAATTATTCCTATTTCCTGTGTAATGGTAAACGAAGCGGAAGCCTTTTTGTCTATTGAAGTCAGCGTTACGGTGGCGGCACGTGCGGGACCCGTATTCGCCAGTATTTTCAGGGACAAGCCGGAAGAGTCTTTCTTTTGTTGCACCTGCGCCCATGTTGCCGCCGATGCCGGGGTGAACGCGTATGTCCAATCTTGCGTAGCCAGTATGGAAACATTCGCCGCGCCGCCTTCTTTGGCTATTTCAATGGTCGCAGGCGTAACTACAATGCTGGCGCCGGCGGCGTGTTGTATAATATCTAATGTATCGGCCACTGTACCTGTCGCTAATACCTGTTTAAAAATAAAGCGTCCCGAACGGGGTTGCCCGGTAGTATTCGCCGGTGCCTTGATGGTAATAATGTCTTCTTCCCGGGAAATATCAAAGGAAGGCTCGCCGGATTGGGTAAATTCCCACGGCACATTGGCGGTAATCACATAATCGGCCGTATCGCCTGCCGCCGGCACGGTTACCAGTTTTTTAGAAACCTTGATGGAAGCCGCCGACTGGGTGATTCTCACTGAGCCGGAAAAACTGCCCGCTTCATTCTTTAGGGTATAGCGTAGGGAGGAAACGCGATCTTTCGACGTCGGGTTTTCGGTAATAACCGCCAGGAGTGTATCCTTATTCTCCGACCTCCACACCCCGGCGTAGATGTTCACGTCAGTTGAAAATGATACCGTTCCGCTACTGATATTTGTTGTAATAAGCGCCCTTACGGTATCCGAAGTTGCTTTTACGGAAGCAGTAGCCGGGGTAAGGGTAATAGTTTCCTCGTAGGCGGATTGTTTTACGGTAATTTCCCTGGTAATGTTATCCGTTTTTACAAGCACCGTGGCCGTGCGTGCGACCTTTACGAGCGAATTGTCCACAGTAATGATGAATTCATCATCGCCATTCCCGCCGGTTTTATTGAAGTGTACCCATGAGGAATCACAGGTAACCGACCAAGCCCTGTCGGCAAGAATTTTCACAGCGGCCGGTTCGTTTCTTTCGGAATTTACAGAAATACTTGTAGGCGAAACCGCCAATTGAGAAAGGATGTCCGGACTGTACTCTTCTTCCTCGCAAGCGCTGAACGTAAATGTTCCGATAAGCAGGATACATCCCATTCTTAAGAGTAATTTTGATTTTTTCATAGCATCATTTTTTTTGATTAGTAAATAATTTTTTTGTTGTGTGTTTTATTTATGAACAAAAATGTTCTTACAATGGTTACAAAAGTACAAAAAGGAATCAAAAGAAACAATACTGTCATATAATTGTAACATTAATTTATTTTTACTTTATTGCGCCCTGTAAAGCATACTGCCCTTTTAAGATGTTACTGTTTATTATTTTATAAAGAGTAATAAAACATTTTCCTCTGCTTTTCAGACAGGGGAAAAACACTTTTTCCCGCCTGCTTTATGAAAAAATGAAGATTTTTTTGCGATTGGCGGCTTTTTTTTGGGCCATTTTCGATTGGAAATTGAAAAATGTAAATTTTTTTTAATATTTTTTCAAGAATTTTTAATGCGTTTATTTTCTTGCAGCTAACATCCATTTTTTCCCGAATCTGCCGTAGAAATAAGGCTATCCAAACTGTGCGGGCTTTCTTTCCTTTATCATTCCTTGTATCTTTGTTATTCCAATAAACGAATTTAAGATAATAAGATAATTTATGACCAAAGTCCGTTTCTACCTGCGAAAACACAACACTATGAATGTAACAAGTATTTTTATGTCAATCTATTTCGGGGCTTCCAAATGGAATACAAATCTCAAAAAGTACCTTCCCCTCAAATACAGTATCGGTGAAAGCATATCGCCCGCGCACTGGGACAAGAAAAAATGCAAGGCTGTAGAGAGCGTTAACTACCCCCAATATACGTTGCTGAATATCCGGCTCCGGATACTGGAAAATTTGGTTCATTGCTTCGTGCTGGAGTTAAAAAATAAAAATATCATACCCAGCCATAAACGACTGCGGGATATGCTGGACATTAAATTACAAAGGGTACACGACAGGGTGGTCTGGGATCCTGTATGCTCCTTGCCCGATTTTGTCGAACAGCATATAATGCACGTCATGCACCTCAAATCGACCGGCACCATCAACCAGTACCGCAATACCCTGCGTATATTGACGGCGTTTGCCAAAGAGACCGGCAAAAAACTGGAGTTTGAAGATATTGATTTGAAATTTCATGCCGATTTCAGGAAATATATGCGGGCGCAGGGTTATTCCGATTCGTACCTCAGCAACCAGATAAAATTTATCCGGTTATTTATGAATGAAGCGACCGAACTGGGGTATAACAGGCAATTGATATTTAAAAGCAGAAAGTTCGGTTTTACGACGCCGGAGACAGCCAAAATATACCTCACCGAGGCCGAAATAAACAGTATTCAACAGTTGCATATTGAAGGCAGCATCATTTTGTCGGCCACGCGGGATTTGTTTATCGTCGGCTGCCGGACAGGCTTGCGGTTCTCCGACCTTGTCCGCCTGAACCCTTCCAATTTTAATGAAAGTGAAAAAATCCTGCGCATCACCACGCAAAAAACCAATAAGCTGGTCTATATCCCGCTGACGGCGGATGTGATGGAAATTTGCAGGAAATACAACTATTCCCTGCCGTATGTATCCAATGGGGTATTCAACATCCATATTAAAGAGATTGCCTGCATGGCCGGCGTGGAAGAAGATGTGGAAATAACCTCTTACAAAGGACATGAAAAGAAACGCGAAATTTTTAAAAAATATAAACTGGTAAGCGCTCATACCGCCCGCCGGAGTTTTGCGACGAACGCTTACCTCGGGGAGGTGCCGACTATCGCGATTATGAGCATCACCGGGCACCAGACGGAAAAATCTTTTATGAAATATATTCGTATCGGGAGCGAAAATAATGCCCGGCAGTTACTCTCTCATCCGTACTTTTTAAAAGACTGCAAAAAGAAATAAAGCGGAAAAATTCATCATAAGCGCATCCCCAGTAAACATGCAGCGGGGCAAAAGCGCTTGTATCTTTGCACACCCAAAAACAGGGCGCGTCATCCGCCTGCTTTGGCTTATATATGTAAAAAGACAGCAAATAACATTAATCAATCACTAAGCGAAAATTATTTATGCACAAAATCTTTTTGATTGCCGCCTGCCTGTTTTTTACGGGCAAAGGCGTTGTGTGGGCGCAGCCCGTACAGGTAAACGGCGTGGTCACAGAAAACCGGCAACCCCTGGCAGGCGTGTCGGTCATAGTAAAAGGAAGTTCCGCCGTCAGTATCACCGACGTCGACGGCCGCTATTCTATTGCTGCGCCGGAGGGGGCAGTACTGGTTTTCTCTTTCATGGGGCTTAAAACGCAGGAAATCGACGTGGGCAACCGTACGGTCATCAATGTGGAAATGGAAGCGGACGTGGCAGAATTGGAGGAAGTAATCGTTGTGGCGTACGGGACGGCGACGCGGCGGGCTTTCACCGGCGCAGCAAGCGTTATCAAGAGCGCGGATATTGCCAAACGCCAATCGTCGAACATCACGAATATGCTTACAGGGCAGGTGGCGGGGCTGCAAACGGCCAGTTCCAGCGGGCAGCCGGGGGCGCCGGCGGCTATCCGTATCCGGGGGCTGGGTTCGTATTCGGCGTCGTCGGCGCCGCTGTTTGTGGTGGACGGCATGCCCTACGAAGGCGGGCTGGAAAATATTAACGCTGCCGATATTGAATCTATCAATGTATTGAAAGACGCTACGTCGAGTTCGCTCTATGGCGCACGGGGCGCCAATGGGGTAATTATTATCACCACCAGGAGCGGCAAATCGCGCGACGCCGTTATAACAGTGGATGCAAAAGCCGGCGTCAATTCCCGCGCACTGTGCGACTACGACGTGATTAAAGACCCTGCCCTGTTTTACGAAACGCACTACCGGGCTATCTATAACTATGCAAGCAGGCAACCCGGGCAAACCCCCGCTTCGGCGGATGCGTTTGCCAATGCCCATATGATAAACAATAATTCCTACGGGCTTATATATAATGTGTACGATATTCCCCAGGGGGAGGCAATGATTGTAAACGGTAAACTGAATCCCGCCGCTACACTGGGGCGGATGGTTACCAGCCAGGGCGGGCAGTACTGGCTGCAGCCCGACGACTGGGCAAAGGAGGCCTACCGCCGGTCATTGCGCCAGGAGTATAACATCACCGTGAACGGCAGCAGCGAAAAGGGTTCCAACTATTTCTCGGCAGGTTTTTTGAGCGACAAGGGATTTGTGGCAGGCTCCGATTTCAGGCGGTTCACCGCCCGCGTGCGTTCCGACTGTCAGGTGAAAAAATGGTTGAAAGTTGGCGCCACGGCAGGTTATGCGCACACCGCGGGCAACTATATAGACGCTACCGGCAACAGCAGCGCAAATATTTTTTACAGTATCCGTTCCATGGGGCCGATTTACCCGGTGTTTGTGCGGGACGCCAACAAGCAGGTGGTAACAGACCCGCAGGGGCGCCCCCTGTATGACTGGGGCGATAAAATCTACGGCGTCCGGCCGGTGATGCCGCTGTCAAATCCTGTGGCAGGGAATATGCTTAACACGAACGGCGACGATATAAATAATTTGAACGCAAATACCTTTGCAGAAATAACCTTCCTGGAGGATTTTTCATTCAAGTTGAGCGCCGGCGCCGACTGGGTGGACGACCGCACGACGGAGTTTACCAACCGTTACTACGGGCAGTACGCCCCGTCGAACGGGATTATTCGCAAACAGCACTGGCGGCTGTTTACCGTCAATTTGCAGCAACTGTTGAACTGGAAACGCCGGTTCGGCAATCATCATTTAGACGCAATGCTCGGTCATGAGTATTATAACCGGCAGGTCGCTTTCCTTTCCGGCTCGCGGAGCAATGCGTTTAACGATGAAAAAATGGAAATAAACGCCGCCGTATCCAACCCTTCTGCCAATTCCTACCTGACGGAATACAATATTGAAGGCTTCTTCGGGCGCGTGCAGTATGATTACGGGCAACGTTATTTTGCTTCGGCAAGCTACCGCCGCGACGGCACTTCGCGTTTCCACCCGCATCACCGGTGGGGTAACTTCTGGTCAGCCGGCGTGGCCTGGCTGGTGAATGAAGAGGCGTTCTTCCACGCGCCGCAGGTGGATTTATTAAAGTTCAAACTGAGCTATGGCTCGCAGGGAAACGATAATATCGGGGGGTACCTGTATGACGACCGTTTCCGCATTGCCACTTCGCCGGCCGGCATCGGGTTGACGGTTATCGGGCTGGGAAACCCCCGTATTACATGGGAAACAAATTATAACTTCAATGCCGGCGTGGAATTTCAGCTGTTCGATAAACGGCTGGGCGGGAATATTGAGTACTTTATTCGCCGGTCGGGCAATTTGCTGTTCAACGTGCCGCTGCCGCCTTCCTTCGGGTTCGGCAGCATCGGTGAAAATGCCGGGGCGATGCGTAATAACGGCTTTGAGCTGGAAATTACCGGTACGCCGGTAAAGAATGAGCGCCTGCTGTGGACGCTTTCTTTCCATGCCACGCATTTCGTAAATGTCATTACCAAACTGCCGGCGGCGCGAAAGGACGGTTTTGAAACGGGCAGCTACCGCATTGAGGAAGGGAAATCGCGCTATGAATGGTATATGCCGCAATATGCCGGCGTAGACGACAGCGGCCGTTCGACATGGTACGTCAATGTGAAAGACGCGGAAGGGCATATTACCGGCAGGGAGGCTACCGCCAACTATGCCCTCGCCAGCTATTATTTTTCCGGTTCGTCTATCCCCGGCCTTTTCGGCGGGATTTCCACCGCTGTGGAAGCCGCCGGCATGGATTTCAGCTTTGCGCTGGCTTACCAGCTCGGCGGGCGCAGCTATGACGCCGGCTACGCCGCCCTGATGTACGTCCCCTCGTCCGCACAGAAAGGGTATGCATGGCATAAGGATATACAGAAAGCATGGTCGGAAAATAACCGTTCGTCCAACATCCCGCGCCTGCAATTCGCCGACGCCTCGGTAACCAATATATCCGACCGTTTCCTGACGAGCGCTTCCTGCCTCAGCATCCAGAATATTATCGTAGGCTATACGTTTCCGAAAGCATGGACGTCGAAAATATACCTTTCCTCCCTGCGTATTTTCGCTGTGGCGGATAATGTCTTTCTGTTCTCGGCGCGGAAAGGTTTCGACCCGCGCCAAAGTTTCGACGGCAGCGCGTCGGCACAACAATACGCCCCGGCGCGAACCGTTTCCGCCGGCGTGTCGGTGAAGTTTTAATTTACACCATATATATAATGGTACATTTTACACCATATATATAACAGTACATTTTTACACCATAATATATATACATCATGAAAAAATACAGGATATACCCCACCGTTGCGGCTACCGGCCGTGCATGTGTAGCCCTCCTGCTGCTATCCGGCATGGCGGGCTGCCTGAAAGAAACGTTCCCGAAAGACGATACCGCCCTTGGCCGGGAAATTGCCGGGGCCTCGCCCGGCTACTTCGCCGCCGGCATTGACGCATGGATGATTTCCAATTCTGTGGGCGCATGGGGTTACAGCCATTATGATTTCGGCTACCCGTCCATTATGATTATGACGGATATGGAAGGGCAGGATATAGCGCCGATGAATAAATATAATACTTTCGGGGCTTTCTATACGGTGCAGAACCTGGGCCCGGATTATGTAACCGTACAGGTTCCATGGAATTTCTTTACCAAGCTGCTTAAACTGTCCAACATCGCCATCGCCGCGCTGGACAGCGCTTCCGTGAATACGGAAGCAAAAACCGTACTGGCGCAGGCGTACGCCTACCGCGCATTCGCCTATTTCCAGCTGGCGCAGCTCTACCAGTACACCTATAAGGGGCATGAACAGGCGCCGGCAGCGCCCATTGTTCCCGAAAACATCACGCTCGAGCAGGCGCGGAACAACCCCCGCGCGACGGTGGAAACAGTGTACCGGCAAATCCTCCGCGACCTTGCCGCCGCCGAAAGGCTGATGGAAAACACCCCGTATGTGCGCCCTTCGGCGGCGAAAATCAACCTGAATGTCATCCAGGGGCTGCTGGCGCGGGTATATTTGGTGATGCACGAGTTTGACAGGGCGCGGCAATACGCCGCCCTGGCCGGAAAGGGCTTCCGGCCGCTGTCCGAAGCGCAGTACTTTGACCCGGCGAGCGGGTTTAACGACCTCGCCGCACAGCAGTCATGGATATGGGGGCTGGACGTTACGGCAGAGGACGGGTGCACGAAAACCGGCATCATCAATTTCCCCGGGCAGATGTGCAATACCTACCTCGCCGGCTATGCCGCCGCGGGCTATGCCAAAATGATTGACGCCGCCCTTTACCACAGTATCCCCGACGCCGACTGGCGAAAAAAGGCATGGCTGGCGAAAGATACGGAAATCATCCCCGGCTTCCGCCTCCCGAAATACAGTTCCATGAAATTTAAACCCTGTGCCGGCGATATGAAAAACAACCGGCAGGCATGCGACATCCCCCTGATGCGCGTAGAAGAGATGATGCTCATCGAAGCCGAAGCAGCCGCCCGCGGAAGCGCCGGGCTGGACGCCGGGAAAAAACTGCTGGACGGCTTCCTCGCCCTGCGTACCCGGAGCGGGCAAAGCCAAACCTCGCAAGCCGCCTCCGTCGCCGGCCTGGTGGATGAAATCTGGAAACAGCGGCGTATTGAGTTCTGGGGCGAGGGGCTGTCGTTCTTCGATATCAAACGCCTTGAAAAAGGCATTACCCGCAGCTACCCCGGCACAAACCACCAAATGAACGCCCGCTACAATACCTCCACAACACCCTACTGGATGAATTTCTGCATCAGCCGCTCGGAAACAAATACCAACAAAGGCATCCCGCCGGAAATGAATAACCCCGAGCCGAAAAAACCGGAAGACGGGGGGATGTGATAATGTGCTAATGTGATTAATTGTTTAATGTGATTAATTAGTCTGGCGCCGGCATGAAATCGCCAGATTATTTATTTTACGTATCTTTGCGCGGGAAAAACCAAAACTAAAAATAATATGTATAAAAAAATTGTAGCAGGAAACTGGAAAATGAATACCACCTTCCAGGAAGGGGAAGCGCTGGTAAAGGCCATTATTGCCGGGAAAAAGGAAACGCCGGCGGATGTATCGCTGATTGTAGCGCCGCCGTTTACGCATCTTTGTTGCCTTACGGAGCCCTTGCGCAAGGCGGGTATCGGTACGGCGGCGCAAAATTGCGCGTCGGAAGAGAAAGGCGCATACACCGGCGAAGTGTCGGCAAAAATGCTGGCCTCCATTGGCGTCGAATATTGTATTATCGGGCATTCCGAACGCCGCGAATACTATGGTGAGACGAATGAAATTTTATTCAAGAAAGTGCAGCAGGCTTTATCCGCGGGCTTGCGCCCTGTCTTTTGCGTCGGCGAAGTGCTGGCGGAACGCGAAGCCAACCGTCATTTTGAAGTGGTGGCGCAACAATTGGGCGAAGTCCTTTTGAAATTAACGCCGGCGGATTTTGCAAAAATAATTGTCGCTTACGAACCGGTATGGGCTATCGGCACCGGGAAGACGGCTACTTCGGCGCAGGCGCAGGAAATACATGCGCATATCCGCAAGACGCTGGCAGGCCGGTTCGGCGCGGCGGCCGAGGATACGGCTATTTTATACGGCGGCAGCTGCAAACCTTCGAATGCAAAGGAACTGTTTGCGCAGCCCGACGTCGCCGGCGGCCTGATTGGCGGCGCATCGCTCGTTGCCGACGACTTTATCGCTATCGCGAAAAGCTACTAAGGGCGCTGCATTGATGTATGAGTTGAGAGTTGAAAGTTGAAAGTTGAAAGTTGAAAGTTAACTGGCGCCAGCTAATTTTCAACTTTCAACTTTCAACTCTCAACTCTCAACTAAATCACTTCTGCTACCACAAAGTTACTGCCCCCGACGAAAATGACATCGCCGGGGGCAGCGCGGTTTTTGGCCATGGAGAGGGCTTCCCGTACATTCGGGACAGTTTCGCCGGAGAGGCCGGCGGCATGGCATTGCGCCGCAAGTTCAGCGGCGTCGAGGGCGCGCGGCAAAGCGGCCTGCGTGAAATAATAGCATGCGTCGCGCGGCAGCAGGGGCAGTATGGCCGACAAGTCTTTGTCGGCTACCACGCCAAATACGATATGCAGGCGGTTGTGCGGCATATCCGCCAGCTGTTTCAAGCTATGCTGCAGCCCGTGCGCATTGTGCCCGGTATCGCAGATGACCGTCGGGTTGCTTTCCAGTATTTCCCATCGCCCGCGCAGGCCTGTAAGGCGGGCGGCCTGTTCCAGGCCATCAAGGATGCTGCGGGTGGAAACCGCCACAGGGCGGGGAAGCGAACGCAATACTTCCAGCGCCGCCAGCGCCGTCCGGGCATTGTACCGCTGGTATTCGCCCAGCAAATCCACCGCCACGCGGAGCGCGGCCAGCGGGGCGCCGGCGTACTGCACGATGAAATGTTGCAGGCGGTCATATACGCCGTCGGGCGTTACGTGTACGCAGTCTTTGGCAAACAGCAGCGGGGCTTTTTGCTTTGCCGCTGTTTCCCGGAATACATGTTCCGTTTCCGGCAAAGCCTCGCCAATCACTGCGGGCGTGCGCCTTTTAATAATGCCGGCTTTTTCGCGGGCGATGGCTTCCAGGGTGCCGCCGAGGTGTTCCGTATGGTCTAACCCGATGTTGGTAATCACGCTCAGCGCCGGGCGGATAATATTGGTAGCGTCCAGCCGCCCGCCCATGCCTGTTTCCACGACGGCGATATCCACTTCCCGGCGGGCAAAATAATCGAACGCCAGCGCCGTGGTCATCTCAAAAAACGACGCCCGGTTTTTTTCTATCCACGGATAATGTGCATTGACGAAATCCAGCACTGCAGCCGGGAAGATGGGGGCGCCGTTGACTTTTATACGTTCGCGGAAATCTTTCAGGTGCGGCGAGGTATATAGCCCCACCCTGTAACCCGCCGCCTGCAGGGCGGCCGCCAGCATGTGCGACACGGAGCCTTTGCCGTTCGTGCCTGCGACATGAATACATCTGTATTTACGGTGCGGATGCCCGAAGTATTTATCCAATGCTTCCGGCGTAGCCAAACCGGCTTTGTACGCCGCCTTCCCTATCGACTGGTACATCGGCAACCGTTCAAACAAACAGGCTGCCGCGTCCTCATAAATTGTAAATCGAGCCATCTTTTTTAGTTGTAAATCATAAGTTGTAAATCACACATCGGCCGGCGCCAGCCCAATTAATCACATTAGCACATTATTTTTTCCATTCCGCTACTTCCAGCCCGGCGATAGCGCCGTTGTCTATGGTAAACCGCAGGGCGGTGCGTACGGTATGAAAGCCATATATGCCGGCCGCCCCGGGGTTCATGTGGAGCAGGTTTAATTTTTTATCGTGCATTACTTTTAAAATATGCGAATGCCCGGAAATAAACAGCTGCGGCGGGCTTTTTAGCAATTCCTGCAGCACGGCGGGTTCATAACGCCCGGGATAACCGCCGATATGCGTCATCAACGTTTCCACCTTTTCTACGGTAAAGCGCAGCGCCGCCGGGTAAACGCGCCGGACGTCCGCGCCGTCGATATTGCCATACACGGCGCGCAGCGGTTTGAACGCCGCTATTTCATCGGCTATCGCCAAAGAGCCGATATCCCCGGCATGCCATATTTCATCTGCGTCCTGGAAGAAACGGCGCAGTTTTTCATCCCAGAGATGATGCGTATCCGAAAGCAAGCCGACAGTTTTCATTAGCGAAAAAAAATAATGGTGCAAAAATACTATTTTTTCCGGGAAGGGAAAGGGTCGAAGGGGCAAGGGGGATGCCGCGCCGGGGATGTACCGGCGGCGAACCTTCCCGGGAGGACATTTTTGAGGTTTTATTTATCGCCGGGGCGTGGTGTAAAACGCCCCGCGGGCGTCGTTGCACAGGCTTTTTTAATGGATTTGATACTTCCGGCAGGGTTGCAACAGCTGTTGCAAGTCCGTTGCATTTTTGCGACAGGGTTGCAACAAGTGTTGCAAGTCCGTCGCACTTTTGCGACAGGGTTGCAACAAGTGTTGCAAGTCCGTTGCACTTTTGCGACAGGGTTGCAACAGTTGTTGCAAGTTCGTCACACTTTTACGACAGGGTTGCAACAGTTGTTGCAAGTCCGTCGCATTTTTGCGACAGGGTTGCAACAGTTGTTGCAACCCTGTCGCAAATCTGAAGCCGGGAGGAAAGGCAATACTTTTTTTGCATGGAGGAGGTATGTGCGGGTATTATTTCGTCCCTGCTTTGGTCATAAAATAGTATCTTTGCATTATTAAAAAAAAATATATGTCAAAATCGATTATTCTTGTTACCGGCGGCACGGGGTACATTGGCTCGCATACCGTCGTAGCGTTACAGCAGGCGGGGTTTGAAGCCGTCATTATAGATAATTTGTCGAACTCCACCGCGGAGGTGGTCGACGGCATAGCGCGCATCACCGGCGCCCGCCCGCATTTTGAGCGGGTGGACTGTTGCGACCGGCATGCGGTGGCTGCGGTATTTGAGAAATACCCCGGCATTACGGCGGTTATTCATTTTGCCGCGTCCAAGGCGGTGGGCGAAAGCGTGGAGAAGCCTTTATTATATTACCGCAATAACCTGGTATCGCTGCTCAACGTGGTGGAAGAGATGCTGGCGCATGCCGTGTTATCTATTGTGTTTTCTTCGTCGTGCACGGTTTACGGCCAGCCCGCCGCGCTGCCGGTGACGGAAGATGCGCCGGTGCAGCCGGCGCTGTCGCCCTATGGCAATACGAAACAGATTTGCGAAGAGATTTTGCGGGATACCGCTGCTTCCTGCGCCTTGCAAGGCGTTTTGTTGCGTTACTTTAACCCGGTAGGCGCCCACCCGTCGGCGGAGATAGGCGAATGGCCGGTGGGCGTGCCGCAAAATTTAGTGCCGTTTATCACGCAAACGGCGGCAGGCGTCCGGAAAGAGCTAAGCGTTTTCGGCAATGACTACCATACGCCCGACGGCAGCTGTATCCGCGATTACATCAATGTGGTGGATTTGGCGCGCGCGCATGTGCAGGCCGTAAATTACCTGTTGGGCGGGAAAAATAAAACGGCGATGGACGTCTTTAATATCGGTACGGGCAAAGGGTTGTCGGTGCTGGAACTGGTTAGCGCTTTTCAAGAAGCTACGGGCGTAAAAATACCTTACAAAATTACCGGCCGCCGCGCCGGCGACATCGAGCAGGTATGGGCGAACCCCGGGAAAGCGCATGCCGTCCTGGGCTGGCATGCGCAGGAATCTATTGAAGACACCCTGCGTTCCGCATGGAAATGGGAAAAGAAAGTCAGGGGAATTGAACAGTAGAAAGTCATAAGTTGAAATCCGTTCACGCCTTATTGGCGTGTTTCCGGATTAGCCGTCCGATATTGCGCTCCAGGATAAAATCAATGATAATACATATCCCGGCGCTTCCGGCAAGCACTATCCAGTCTTTAAAAAAATTGCTGGCGGCGAAAATACTTGCGGAAACAAGCATGTAGCCTGCGAGGATAATGCGCGCAGCGCCTGCATGCGTTCCCGTTACGTGCAGCAGCACATGATGCAAATGTTGCTTGTCGGGAAGGAAAGGTGATTTCCGCTGCTTAAGCCGCAGGATGAATATACGGGTGGTATCGAAAACCGGTAATAATACCAGCGCCAGCCCGGCGCTGAATACGGCCGGGAATTTACAGGGCGCATCATCCGGCAAATTGCCGTTGACGGTAATAAAAGACAGCGTACTTGTCGCCAGGAGAAACCCGACGACCAGCGAACCGGTGTCGCCCATGAAAATGGAAGCCGGCTGCCAGTTATAATATAAGAACCCGATGAGGGCGCCGATGATACAGGCCATGCGCAAGGCTTCCGTATTGTTGCCCGTAAAATAGAACCAAAAACCGAGGAACGAAAAAGCTATTGTAGCGATACTGGCTGCCAGCCCGTCGATGCCGTCGATTAAATTAAAGGCGTTGGTGATAAAAATAATGAACAATATGCTTACCGCATACCCCAACAGCTCCGGTATTTCATATATGCCGAACAAGCCATAGAAAGAATGGATATACATATTGCCGGCTATTACCACGATAATTGCCGCGATGATTTGTACAAATAATTTGTACACCGGGCGCAAGGGGTCTATGTCATCACGGATGCCGGCAAAGAACACAAGCGCAATAGCCGCCAGCTCAAACCGGCGGCTGCTAATGCTCTCGATGGGTATCCACAGTAGCATGGCAAACAGGAAGGCTGTGCAAATAATAATCCCCCCCATCGACGGGACAAAGCCCTTGTGGATTTTCCGGTGCCCGCCTTCGTCAAGGACATGCCTGCGGCGCAGGAAACGCACCAGTAAGGGCATCATCAAAAAACTACATAATAAAGCAGTAATACCGGCGTAGAAGAATATACTCATATATTAATTTTTTGGCAAAAGTAAGAAAATATAGTTATATTTTTTTCGTCAACTGGAATTTTATATTTTCCGATTGCATGAAGTCTATAAATTCCGGCGTCAGCGCCACGCGAAACGAGCGCGACTGTAAGACTAATTTCAGGCAGTTTTTTTGTTCCGTCAATTTCAGTTGCAGGGCGATGTGCCCCCGGTTTTTTGAGATGGCTTCTTCCAGGCGTTTTATCAGCGATGCGGACAACTCTTCTACCGGCAATACCAGTTGGACGGTCTGTATCAATTCGTCGCACACGTGCGCCAGGTTATGGATAGCGCGTATTCTCAGTTCCCATTCCTCGGGGCGCTTATCATCCCTTCCGCGAAAACGTTTTTGCAACTGGCAGCGCAGGAGCAACAGCTGGTCGACTTTAATCAATTTGGAAAAATTGTCGTAATCCTGCCCGTATAGCGTCATTTCCCTGGCGCCGATATAATCTTCGATGGTGAAACGGATATAAGGTTTTTCCGTTTTTCTTGATCTGGCTTCTTCCACTTTGGTTACAATGCCTGCGAGCATAATGGATGTTTTCTGTATCTTTTCGTCCTTGTCGTTTTGCGCCCTGCTTAATAGCGCCGGGACGTCCTGCAATGTATGGGTAGTAAAATGCTCCAGCGCGAATTTGTGCACATCCAGCGGGTGCGCCGACAGGTAGATGCCGACTAATTCTTTTTCTTTTTTCAACGTTTCGGTAGCCAGCCATTCTTCCACGCCGGTGGGGATTTTCGGCTTTTGTATCGCTACCTCATACGTGCCGCCGAACAGTGAATTGGTGTTTTGCTGTTTGTCGGCTTGCCGTTTGGAGGCATAGCGCAGCAAGCTATCCAGGAAGATTTCATTTTGTTCGTTGGGCGATAGGAACTGGTAGCGCTTGATTTCTTTAAATTCATCGAACGCGCCGCCCAGCACCAGGGCTTCCACCGTCCGGCGGTTGATGGTGGTTAGCGGCACGCGTTCTACAAAGTCGTAGATGTCTTTGAAAGGCCCGTGCGCTATCCGTTCGCTGACGATGGCGTCGATGGCGGCCGCTCCCACGTTTTTAATAGCCGCCATGCAGAAGCGGATATTTCCCGCTTCATTAACGGTAAACTTCCGGTTACTTTCATTGATAGCCGGCCCCAGCACGGCGATGCCCATCCGCCGGCACTCGTTCATCAGTTTGGTAATTTCGTCGATATTGTCCAGGTTGCGGCTCAGCACGGCGGCCATGTATTCCGCCGGATAGTTGGCTTTCAGGTAGGCGGTCTGGTAGCCCAGCAAAGCGTAACAGGTGGAGTGCGATTTATTGAAAGCGTATTCGGCAAACGATTCCCAGTCGCTCCATATCTTGGCGCAAATTTCTTCGGAGTGGCCGTTTTTTACCGCGCCGGCAATAAAATCGTTTTTCATTTTCGCCAGGGTCTTTTTTTGCTTTTTCCCCATGGCTTTTCGCAAGGTGTCCGCTTGCCCGCCCGTGAAGCCCGCCAGTTTTTGCGACAGTAACATGACCTGTTCCTGATACACGGTAATGCCGTAGGTGTCGCTCAAAAACTCTTCCATTTCGGGCAGGTCGTATTTTATTTTCTCGCGCCCATGCTTCCGCTGGACAAAATTGGAAATATAATTCATCGGGCCCGGGCGGTAGAGCGCGTTCATGGCAATCAGGTCTTCAAAACGGGTGGGTTCGAGATCCTGCAGGTGTTTCCGCATGCCGTCCGATTCAAACTGGAATGTAGCGACGGTATTCCCGCGGCTGAACAGTTCATAGGTTTTTTTATCATCCAGCGAAATGGAGGCCAAATCTATTTCAATGCCGCGGGAAAGTTTGATGTTTTCAATGGCGTCGCGCAGAATCGACAGGGTCTTTAATCCGAGGAAATCCATTTTCAGCATGCCTACTTCTTCGATGCACGACCCTTCGTATTGCGATACCCACATGTCTTCGCCGGTGTCTTTGTCTTTGGCGGCGGAAATGGGAATGTGCTCCATCAAATTATCCCGCCCGATAATAATGGCGCAGGCATGCACCCCGGTATTGCGGATAGAGCCTTCGAGTTGTTTGGCAAACTTGAAAGTGTTTTGCAGCAGCGGGTCTTCCGATTGCAATTCCTGTTTAAGTTCGGGGATATGGTCGAGGCAATTTTTCAAGTTAATCGGCAAGTTCTGTTCTTCTTTTTCTTCGTTGCCGTCTTCGTCTTTTTTAACAACCGTTTCTTTTTTATCCCAGCGCATGGGTATCAGTTTGGCCAGCGTATCGGATTTATCCAGCGGCAACTTTTGCACGCGCGCTACATCGCGGATAGCCGACTTGGTAGCCATCGTCCCGAACGTGATGACATGCGATACATGGTCTTTACCGTATTTATCCTCTACATATTTTAATACTTTTGCACGCCCGTCGTCGTCGAAATCAATATCAATATCGGGCAGGGAAATGCGGTCGGGATTGAGGAAACGCTCAAACAGCAAATTATATTTCAACGGGTCAATATCGGTAATCCGCAAACAGTAGGCCACTACCGAACCGGCCGCCGAGCCGCGCCCGGGGCCTACCCACACGTCCATTTTACGCGCTGCGGCAATAAAATCCTGCACAATCAAAAAGTAATCGGGATACCCCATTTTCTTTATTGTCGCCAGCTCAAAATCAATCCGCGCTTTTATTTCCTCCGTCAGTTCTTTGTAGCGTTGCGCCGCGCCTTCATACGCCAGGCTCCGCAGGTATTCGTTGGAGTCCGCGAAATCCCCGGGGATGGGGAAATACGGCATTATCGGCCGGTTGTTGATACTGTAGCGTTCTATTTTTTCCGCTACTTCCAACGTATTGGTCAACGCTTCGGGAAGGTCGGAAAACAGTTGCGCCATTTCCGCATGCGTTTTCATCCATTCCTGTTTGGTATAGCGCAGGCGTTTTACATCGTCCAGCCCGGCGCCGGTATTCAGGCAAATCAGGCGGTCGTGCGCTTCAGCGTCGTCGGCGTTTTCAAAGTGGACGTCGTTGGTGGCAATAATTTTAATCCGGTATTTTTGCGCGAATGCCAGCAGGTGTTCCGCCACGGCTTTTTGCATCGGGTAAACCTGCCGGTCTGCCAGCGGGTCTTGCGTTTCGTGGCGTTGCAATTCGAGATAGTAATCATCGCCGAATAAATTTTTATACCACACAATGGTTTTTTCCGCCTCTTCCAAATTCCCGTGCAGGATAGCGCGCGGCGCTTCGCCCGCCAGGCAGGCCGAACAGGCAATCAATCCTTCGTGGTATTTTTCCAGCAGTTCGTGGTCGATGCGTGGCTTGTAATAAAACCCTTCGATATAGGCAAGGGAAACCAGCTTGACCAGGTTATGGTAGCCGGTTTTATTTTTGGCTAACAGCACAAGGTGGTTGCTGCTTTGGTCTTCTTTGCCGCGCCGCGAGAAGCGGCCTTCGGCTGATACATACACTTCGCATCCGACAATCGGTTTTATTTCCGGGAATTTTTTTTCTGCTACATCCAAAAATTCTTTTATGCCGAACATATTGCCATGGTCGGTGATAGCTAACGCCGGCTGCCCGTCTTCCCTGGCTTTTCGGAAAAGCCCGTCAATCGTGGACATCCCGTCTAAAATAGAGTATTGCGTGTGGACGTGTAAGTGTACAAATGGTACCATAAATTAAAATGGAAAAGGATATTTTTTCGTTTGCAAAGATACAATATTTATTTACGGATTTACGGATTTGGGCTGGCGCCAGCCCAAATCATCCCATCATTCGCACAACTTATCAATAAACAGTATGCCGCGCGTATGGTCGTATTCATGCTGGAAAATCACCGCCGTGAACGTATCCGGGCGGCTGTAGCCTTCCAGCCGTTCGCGGAACAGTTCGCCGCGCTCGTTATAATACTCCACTTCCACCCAGGGATAGCGGATGGAATTGCCGCTGATACCGGGAATGGACAGGCACCCGTCGCGCACGAAACACACCGTTGTATCCGGGCGGCGGGTTATTTTGGGGTTGATAGCCGTGACAACCGGCTCGCCCGGCGCATCCAGCCGCATAAACAGGAAAATATTTTTCAACACCCCTACCTGCGGCGCGGCAATACCCACGCCGTTCTCCGCGGCCAGCGTGGTTTTCAGGCGTGCAATCAATAAGGCCAGCGTGGAATCATTGGCGAAATTTTCCACATCGCTGCAAGGCGTCCGGAGTATCGCAGCATCGTGCGTATCGGTTATTTTCAACACCCTGAAAGGCGTTTGCGCCGTCCCTTCGGCAACCAGCGCCTGTTCTTCTGCGGAAAATACCGCCGGGCGGCCGCAGGAAAGCGCCAGGGCGCCCGTTATGCCGCATAATAGTAATAATACTTTTTTCATAGTTGGTAAATTTAACGGCCGCAAGTTACAAAAAATATATGGCGCCCGCCAATTCCCGCCTCACGCCGGGTACAATCCAACTTATCGCGCGTCCTGAGTCGCTGAAACAACCCCCGGACAATCATTAACCGTAAATCCGGCTACTTAAAGGCAGGACAAGAATGGCTACGCACTAAACGCCTCCAAGCCACCCGGAATAAAGATTTCCTTATCCGGTCGCTTAAAATGTACATGCGCTTACCCTGGAAAAAGTGATTATTTTTTGCGTATATAAAATTTAGTTATTAACTTTGCATCCCTTTTTAAAGAAGGATGTTTTAGGAAACACAGTCTCGTAGCTCAGTTGGTTAGAGCACTACACTGATAATGTAGGGGTCCGCGGTTCAACTCCGCGCGAGACTACAAAAGCTACTGCCAGGCGATTTTGAATAAAATCGCCTGGTTCTTTTTAATTAAAAACCAACCTTTAAAAAGAAAGGACATTTTGGTGCAATGCTAATTGTTTTTTGCTGTTCTTAAAAAACTTTCTATCTTTGCACCCGGAAATCAAAACAAAATGGCAGGCCTCTTAAACACATCCCCGACACAGCTGGAAAAATTATCAAATTATACCTGTATATACCCTGACCCTGTCGCACCTGTCCCGGGACTTTCGGGAGTATGTTCCGGAACTTATAGTAATAAAAACCGAAAACAAATAATTTAAGCAAATGAAGCTGTTCAATAGCATAAGTACAGTGATTATAGCCGGCGTATTGCTGGTTGCCTGCAAAAGTACCGGACAGAAAGCCTTGTCGCAAGGCGATTACTACACCGCCTGCTTGCAGGCGATTAACAAACTGCGTTCCTCTCCGGACAATGCAAAAGCCGCCGGCGCTCTGGAGCAGGCTTATCCGTTGGCTGTGGATTATACGCAACGGGAAGTGGAACGGCTAATGGCTTCACCGTCGAATAATAGCCGCTTTCGGGCGATTTTTAACCTGTACCTCCATATGAACAATATTGCGGTTCAATTGTCCCAATGCCCGGCTGCCTTGCGGATTATTCCCCATGCCGATTACTATAATTCGCAGTTGGAATCGGCGCGGAACATGGCGGCGGAAGAAAGCTACCAGGCTGCCGAAAATTACCTCCGCCAGGGTACGCGCCCAGCGGCCAAACAGGCTTACCTGCAATACCGGCAGGTAAACAGCATTATCCCCGGCTACAAGGATGTTGCCGACAAGTTGCAGGAAGCAAAATGGGATGCTACATTGAAAGTGGTACTGGAACAAATACCCGTAGAAGGGCAATATAAAATAAGCGCTGATTTTTTCCAGGCTAAAGTATTCGAATATTTTTCTACCGGTATCCGGAATGAATTTATACGTGTTTTTTCGCCGGAAGAAGCCGAAAACACTCAGCTGCAACCCGACCAACTCATCCGTTTGCGCTTTTTGGATTTTACAGTGGGGCAACTGCACGAAAGCAAACACACACGCGAAGTAACACGCGACAGCGTAGCTACGGGCACCTATAAAGACGCGAAAGGCGAGGAGCATACCGTTTACGGAACGGTTAAGGCGACGCTGACCGCCCATACCGTTGAATTATCGTCCGGCGGGATATTGGAAGCCGCTATTATCAATTATGCGACGAAGTCCGTGTTATCGCAACAACGCTTTCCCGGCGCCTATGTATGGAGCGACTCATGGGCTTCGTTCAACGGCGACGAACGGGCGTTAAGCCGAAAAGAGCTGGACATGTGTAAACGCAGCAAACCCTCGCCGCCGCCACCGCCGCAAGAGCTGTTTATCCAGTTTACCGTACCGATTTATGCGGACTTGTCCCGGTTTATTCAAAATTATTACAGGAATTACTGACGCCGGGCTTTAGTCATAAAACCGGCTTCCAAAAAAAAATTGTATATTTGCCTATTCTTAAAGAGGAAAAACATGCGGAATTTTATTATTATCATTGGAACAATTTGGCTTGGCTGTTCTTTTGGACACCTTGCAGCGCAAGGAAAGCAAGCGCCGCCGGAAAGCAATCCGGTACAGTGGTATTCCATAGAAACGGCTGACAGCCTGCGCGGCAAAACGCCGAAAAAAATCTTTATCGACGTATATACCGACTGGTGCGGCTGGTGCAAGGTCATGGACAGGAATACATTTAGCGACCCGAAAGTGGCGGAGTACCTGAACAGGCACTTTTATCCGGTCAAACTGAATGCCGAACAAAAGACGCCTATCAAATTCGACGGGCATACGTTTAATTTTATGCCGGAACATCGTTCACACGAGTTGGCCATTGCTTTGCTGCAAGGTCAAATGAGTTATCCGAATATTGTTTATATGAACGAAGAGGGGCAACCGATTCAAGCTGTTCCCGGCTATCAAACGCCCGAAGTGATTTTACCGATTCTGGTATTTTTCGCCGAAAACCATTACCAAAAACTGTCGTGGGAAGACTACAACAAAAGCATCTGGCCTACGCACCCGGAGAATAAGCAGGCAGTAGGCGGTTCTCAGTAGCAGTAGGCGGTTTTTAGTCAACAATAGAAAAAAATGAGCAGGCGCAAATCACGCGCTTGTTTTTTTATTCTACTGCTTACTGCCTACTGAATACTGTCCACTGCAAACTTCCTCGGGTGGTATTCCAGGATAGTGGATTGCCAGCGTTTGCGGTTGAGGTGCGTGTAGATTTCGGTGGTGAGGATGCTTTCATGCCCCAGCATATCCTGTACGGCACGCAAGTCGGCGCCGTTTTCAATCAGGTGCGTGGCAAAAGAATGGCGCAAGGTGTGCGGGCTGATATTCTTTGTTATCCCGGCTTTCTCCGCCAGCCCTTTAATAATCCTGAAAATCATGGAGCGCGAAAGCGCCTTGCCGCGCCGGTTGAGGAACAGGATGTCCTCGTATTTGGTAATGATTTTTTGCGTAGCGCGTTTTTGCAGGTACCGGTTAATTTCGTTTTCGGCGCATTTGCCGACAGGAATCAGGCGTTGCTTGTCTCCCTTGCCGGTTACGCGGATGAAGCCCTCATCAAAAAATAAATCGGAAATGCGCAGGCTCACGGCTTCGGAAACGCGCAGCCCGCAGCCGTACATGATTTCGAGGATGGCGCGGTTACGGTGCCCGTCGGGGCGGCTGGCGTCCACAGCGGCAATGAGCGCTTCAACTTCACCGATGCTCAATACATCGGGAAGATACAGGCCTAATTTCGGCCCCTCCACTAATTCCGTCGGATTGGTTTCCATCCGGTTTTCCAGTATAAGAAATTTGTAGAATGCTTTGACGCCGCTCAGCGTGCGGGCTTGCGAGCGTTTGTCAATGCCCGCTTCGTACAAGCGCCCAAGGAATAATTCGATTATTTTTCGCGTAACGCAGTCCGGAGGGACGCCTGTTTTGGAACAGCAGAAACGTTGCAGTTTTTTCACATCCATCAGGTAGGCGGCGATGGAATTGCCCGACAACGACCGTTCGAGTCGCAGGTAGGTTTCAAAATCGTCTATTGCCGTTTGCCATGTGGCGGTGTGGCTGTTTGTGGTCATAGTTTACGAATAATCATCAGCCCGTCGCGGAGCGGCAGCCATACGTTTTCTACGCGGCAGTCGGTTTGTACGAGTTCGTTAAAATCGCGTATTTCCTGCGTATGCCTATCGGCGGGCGCGGGCGTTTCCATCACTTTGCCATTCCACCATACATTATCGGCCAGCAGGAAACCGCCGCTGCGCACCTTGCCGATGAGGGCGTGGTAATAGGCGCAGTATTCGCGTTTATCGCCGTCGATATACGCCAAATCAAACGTCTCGTCCATCGCCGGGATGATTTGCAAGGCGTCGCCCGTGTGCATTTTTATTTTCCCGGCATGCGGGCTGCGGGCAATAAACGACGCCGCGACGCCGTGCAGTTCGTCGTTGCGTTCAATCGTATGCAGCACGCCGTTGGCGGGAACGCCTTTTGCGAGGCACAAGGTGGCATAGCCTGTGAATGTCCCTATTTCCAAAGCGTGCAGGGGGCGTATCATGCAAGAAATTTGTTCCAGCAATTTCCCTTGCAGGCGTCCCGACAGCATGCGCGGGTTCAGGACATGCAAATGCGTATAACGCACCAGCTCCGCCAGCAGTGCGTCTTCTGGCGAAGTGTGGTTTTCGGCGTAAGTTGTCAGTTGTAAGTCGTCAGTCATAAATTGTCAGTCGTAAGTCGCAGGTTGCGGCAGGCGTTAGCCCATTCTTAATTCCTAATTCACATAAGTGAGCGTAGAGAGTTTTTCCGGCGCAAAGATTTCGTTGGCGATGTCCTGTATTTCCTGCGCGGTGAGCGCTTCTATCCGCGCTTTTAACAGGTCGAAAGTTTCTACATAATCATAAGCCATCACACTTTTTCCCTGGCTTAACATTTGCACTTCGGCATTGTCAGCGCTAATGAACAGTTGCCCCAACAACTGTTTCTTGATGCGGTGCAGGGAGGCGCTACCAAAGGCTTTGGCACATACCGCCTGCAATTCTTTCCTGATGAGTTCCATGCATTGCGGTATATTTTCCCTGTCGGCGCCGAAGTAAACAGTTACGGCGCCGCTGTCGCAGTAAGGCGTGTAGTTGGCTTCTATCGTATATACCAGCCCGTTTTTTTCGCGCAGCGCCGTATTCAAACGCGCATTGGCGGCGGGGCCTCCCAAATAATTTACCAACAGCGCCAGCCCGGTGCGCCTGGCGTCATGTAAAGAGTATGCGCGGTTGCCCAGCATGCAGTGTGTTTGAAAAGTCCGGCATTCTTTGGTAACCTGAAACGGCCGGTACGCCGCCGGTTTTTTCCTGCTGCGCTTGCCTCCTGCGGCGGGAAAAGCAGAAAAATGCTTTTTCACCAACCGCTCCATGCGTTTCGGGTTGATTTTCCCGATACTGGAAAACACCATTTGCGGGGGTTGATAGTGTTGCCCGGTAAAGTTTTTCAGCTGTTCCACGCCAATGCCCGCAAGGGTTCCGGGAACGCCTAAAATCGGCCTTCCCAGCGGGGAGCCTTTGAACAGCAAGGCGTCGAAATCATCAAAAATCAATTCGGACGGATGGTCTTTGCAGGAATTTATTTCGTCGATAATAACTTCTTTTTCCTTTTTCAACTCTTTGTCGGGAAAGGTAGCATGAAAAGCCAAATCGGCAAGCAATTCCACCGCCCGCTCAATGTCGCCTTTCAGCACGGTGGCATGAATGACCGTTTCTTCCTTTGTGGTAAAAGCGTTCAGTTCGCCGCCTACATTTTCCAGCCGGTTATTGATATAATAAGTCGAACGCCGCTGGGTGCCTTTGAACAACATGTGTTCCGTCAGGTGCGCTATGCCGTTTTCGGCGGATGCCTCGTCGCGCGTGCCCGCATTGACGCTCAGGCTGCAATAGGCCACCGGCGAAGTATGGTAGCGATGTACTATGCGCAGACCATTTGGAAGAATGTAGTTATTCATTTTAAAGAAAATTTTTGCAAAGTTAGAAAAATATCTTACCTTTGCACTCCTGAAAAAAGGTGCCATAGCTCAGCAGGTAGAGCAAAGGACTGAAAATCCTTGTGTCCGCGGTTCGATTCCACGTGGCACCACCGGAAAAAAAAACTGTTCGACTATTCGAACAGTTTTTTTTATGGCCCCAATTCTTATTTTAAAATTTTAATATTATCAGTTAAAATTTTCTTAAAGAATTTGAAAGTGCAAATGTAAAAAACGTAAATGACATTACAACAAAAAAGCAATTTAAATTATTAACAAAAAATATTAATATATTATAATTCAGTATTATATTTTTTAATAACTTCGATGTTTTTTAATTAAACTTTTAAATTGATACGGATAATTTATCCAAATAAAATGGATGCAGCAAGCGTCGAGATAAACAAAAAATATCCATGAATAATTGATACAAAAAAAACATTAATCTATTATAATCCAATATATTTTTATTTTTTTCGGTCTAATCCAATATTTTTTCTTACCGTTTTTCATACCTCCTGCTTTTCTTTATAAACACCTATTAATATTAACTATACACGCTTTATAAAACGTGTTATTTTGCCCTTTTTATACCCAAATTCGTCCCCACCCCATGTATATGCCTGTCTATCAAAATCAATTTTAACTGATAATATTAAAATTTTAAACGGATAAAAAAGTTGTTAAAAAAACGCATTCAAAATTGACAAAAAAATGACCGCCGCGCCATTTATGCTTAGCCAAATGTATCATCTCCTCCAGAGGAAAGCGTACCGTTTTGCCGAAAAGCTGCATAACTTTTCCCAAAAACTGCATGGTAATCGCCGAAAACTGCATGGTATTTGCCAAAAGCTGCATGGTAATTGCCAAAAACTGCATGGTAATCGCCAAAAACTGCATGGTAATTGCCAAAAACTGCATAGTAATCGCCAAAAACTGCATGGTAATCGCCAAATACTGCATGGTATTTGCCGAAAACCATACCGCTTTTTCCCGGATTTGCTCATAAATCAAAATAACAATAAAGTAAATATTAAAATGTTATATGAAAATATCGAAAGTTATCGGATAAAACCATAATTATCACAATTCACTTATTTACTTACCAAAATTTAATTTATCTATGAAATTAAACAAAATCAAGAGAACGGGACACAGGCTTTTACGAAAAACCTGCCTTCTCGCAGGCGTATGCTTGCTGACGATGTTGGGCTTTACTCCCGTAAATGCGCAACAGCAAAGTAAAACCATCATTGGCACGGTGGTGGACAAAAGCGGGGAACCGATGGTAGGCGCCGCCGTTGTCGTGAAAGGAACGACAAAGGCTGTGGCTACCGACGTGGACGGGAAATTTTCCCTCTCCGTGTCTGAAGGAGATGTGTTGACGGTATCGTTTATCGGTTACACCACCAAGAACGTTACGGTAAGCGCGGCAAACACTTTAACCGTTACGCTCGAAGAAAACGCACAGATGCTGGACGAAATTGAAATCACGGCAGAGTTCGGTATGAAGCGCGTCGCGCGGTCTATCGGGTCGTCCGTGCAAAACGTGAAAGCCGCGGACATTATTGAATCTGGGCGCGACAATTTCATTTCCGCCTTGCAGGGGCGCGTAGCGGGGATGAACGTTATTTCCAGCGGCGGTGCGCCGGGCGCTTCCAACACTGTTATCCTGCGAAGCCTGACTTCTATTTCAGGGAACAACCAACCGCTCTATGTTGTAGACGGTATCCCGATGAATAACTCGTCATTCAGCGCATCATCAGGATTTGCCAGAGCCGACGTTTATTCATCCCGCTACCTTGACTTTTCGTCGCGTGGCGATGACTTCAACCCGGAAGACATCGAATCCATGACTATCTTGAAAGGCGCAGCTGCCGCCGCCCTCTACGGGTCTAACGCATCGAACGGCGCAATTATCATCACTACAAAAAAAGGTGCGCCCGGAAAAGGAAAAGTATCCTATAGCAACTCTTTCCGCTGGGATTCGGCGTATGGCTATCCCGAATTACAGGATAAATATGCCAACGGCGGCTACGGGGCTACCAGTTATTATAATCTTAGCCGGTTTGGCGGCCTTTATCCCGAAGGCACTACACTATATGATAATGTGGCGGCCATCTTGCAAACAGGATTTACGAGCAAACACAACATCGCCGTAGAAGCCGGAACAGCCAGTACAACCATCCGCGCCGCCGCTTCCTTCCTTGACCAAACAGGGGTAGTTAAAACAACGGATTATGGCCGCACCAGTATTTCCTTATCCGGTAAGTCGGAAATTACTAAATGGCTAAAAATGGAAGCATCCATGCAATATGCCTCTACCACTAATACGAAAGTGCAAAAAGGATCCAGTGGGCCACTGCGTTGGGCGATGCGCTGGCCCATGGTGGACGACATGTCGAATTATCTGGCTCCCGACGGCATGCACATGCGTTATCCGGAACGGTATGTGGATACAGACTTATATAATCCAATATTCGGCATGAACAAAAATAAATTTTACGACGAATCCGACCGTATTATAGCCAATGCCGTAGTGATTGTTACCCCTACGAAAAATACTTTCCTCCGCGCACAGGCAGGCTGGGACGTAGGCGCACAAACGTTCGAAACATCGGAACACCCCTATTTTACCACTAATAACTATAACGTGCTTCCCGGAAACGGCGGCGTATATAACTTGTCGAAATCAAATTTTTCAGACCCCGCAATGAATATTCTTGCCGGTTATAACGACAGTTTCTTCCAGGACAAATTGACCGTTTCGGCGCAGGTAGGATACCACCAGCTAGAAAACGGCGTTACCCGCTTATCTACCTACGGAACTAAATTTGCTGTCGTGGATTTGCAATCTATCAATAACTGCGACCCTACAACTGTTTCTTCAAAGAAAAGGGCTTCCAAACGCAGGATACAGGCTATTTCGGCGCAGGCGGAAGTCGGGTGGAATAATATGGCCTTCCTGACTTTCCGTGCCCGTAACGACTGGTCTTCTACACTGCCGAAAGACAATAATTCTTATTTCTATCCGGCGTTGGAAGGCGCTTTTGTGGCTACCGAATTGCCGTTCCTGAAAGAAAACAAATATGTAACCTACCTGAAACTGCGCGGCGCAATAGCGCAGGTTGGTAAAGACGCCGGCCCGCTCGAAATCAATCCCGAACTGGAGCCGACGCAACAATCGGGCGGCGGTTATAGATATGGATGGACAGGGCCGAACCTGGACTTGCGCCCGGAAATGACCACCTCCTGGGAAGCCGGATTTGAAGGACGGTTCTTTAATGACCGGGTCGTAGCGGATTTTACCTATTTTAATACGCGTTGTGAAGACCAGATAGTAAAAGAATTCCGTATGAGTTATGCTGGCGGGTTTGTATTAAACACCCAAAATATGGGTACCTTTGAAACCTGGGGATGGGAAGCGCATATTGACGGCGATATTTTCAACACCAACGGCTTCCGTTGGAATATCGGCCTAAACCTTTCGCACACCGGTTCGGAAGTAATAAGTATGCCCGTACCGGAATATTATGACGCTTATACCAACGGCAACACTGCCGGTATTCGTAACGGCGTAATGGTCGGCTACCCGGTAACTACCGTAACGGGAACTGACTTTCAACGCAACGACAAAGGAGAGGTGCTGATAGATCCGAGCACCGGCATACCGCTCGTTTCCTCCGAATGGACAATGCTTGCCGACCGGGAACCCAAAGTCCGTTTAGGTTTTAATACGGTTCTTTCCTATAAAGGCTTCCGGTTATCGGCTATGTTTGCCGGAAAGTTAGGAGCAAATGTAGTAAATGGTACTAAACGGGAAATGATGTCCAGTGGGTTGAGTTGGGAATCGGTAGATTTCCGCGAACGCGGTCCGGTAGTATTTAATGGCGTATTGAAAGACGGTAATGAAAACAGCGACCACCCGACGCCTAATATCTTGTCGGTAACGTATGGCGATTATAGCGCATCCATTTATGCCGGAGCAGCAGCAAACTGGATAGAAAAAAATGTACACTACATCCGGTTGCAGGAACTCCGCTTTTCCTATACGATTCCTACGAACTACTTGAAAAAATTCCTTAATGGATTCGTCAGTTATGCCAGCGTTTTCGTTTGCGGGAACGACCTCTTTACCATCACCAATTATTCCGGTATTGACGCTGTGGGGAATACCCTGTCAGCTTCTGCCGGCGGTACGGGCGGCGAAGGCTATGACACATGGGCTATACCCAACCCGCGCGGCCTGTCGTTTGGCGTTAGTTTAACCTTTAATTAAAACACAATAATTATGAAAAAAATAACAATAATAACGTTTTTAACTGTCTTATTCTCGGTTACAAGCTGTGAAAAATATTTGGATGTCAATAAAAATATTGACGCCCCTGACCGTATAGATAGCTACTTGTACCTTTCCGGTATTTTACAGTCCTATCAGGATATTTATAATGATTTGCATGCAATAGCCCCCATGATAGAAATGTGGGGTACTACCAATGCAAATTATACTCCTTTTGCCAATCATTTCTACTATAAAAGTTCGGACGTTGGCGGAGTAGTTTGGCGTACGGTTTACTGGGGACAGGGAATGAACCTGGAGAACCTCATCAATCAGTCTATAGCGGCCGAAGAATGGACGCTGGTGGGTATCGGGTATGCTATCAAATCCTTTAGTTGGGATATGCTTACGAAATTATATGCCGATGTGCCCTTAAAGCAAGCCTTCAGTACCGGACGGACGATATATGATTACGATTACCAAAATGAAATCTACACGCAAGTACGCGCATGGGCGCGGGAGGCCATTAAGTATTTGGAAATGGACGATAAGACCAGTTACGGCTCTAAATTAACCGACCATGACTGGATATACAAAGGCGACAAGGCAAAATGGATCAAGTTTGCCTACGCAGTGATTGTGCGAAATCTGGCCTCATTGTCCAACAAGACCGGTTTTGTAACGCAGTATGCTGACGAATTGATCGAATGCGCCGGGAAATCTTTCCAGTCGGCAGATGACGACGCGCGGGTAGGGGTGTCCGGCGGCTCCCAGTCCGTACCTTATAGCGGATTCAATAACTTTTGGGGAACTGCCAGGAATAATCTCGGGCAAACTTCGTTTCAACACGACTATGCTGTGCAGGTAATGACCGGCACTGTGCCTGTATATGAGGCTGACGGAAATAGAAAAAAAGTTGTGATACCTCCTACGCATGAGGATACGCTTTATTACGCCTACTATCCGTATGAATTAGTTCCCCAACAAATTATTTGCGACACGTCGAAAGCGACAGGACATTTTGACCCCCGTGTAATAGCCAAACTTAGTACGACAACAAACCAGTATATGTACATAGATAATGCCGACAGCGTAAAAGCCTATAAATATTATGGAGCGCGGAGATCGACCGAACGCATCAACCCCATTGACGCCGGCGGCGTACCCACTTTTTTTGGCCGAGATGCCGCCGTAAAAAACGGTTCAACAGCTCCGCCTAATGATGGAAAAGGGCGTTGGATATATCACGACGAAGCGCCGTATATCCTGACGACTTGCGCCGAAATAAAATTCTGCCTGGCGGAAGCCTATTGGAAAAAGGGGCAAAAGGGATTGGCTTACGAAGCCTTTAAAGAAGGCGTAAAAGCAGATATTGCCTTTACCGCCGGGCAACTTCGGCCGGGAGCCAAAGGCCAGGAAGTCGGTGGCGACAAAGTTACCGCAGCAGTGTTCAATACCCTTGCCAACGAATATACGGCAGGGCCTTATGTAGATGGATTGGGCGAAGCCAATTTAACCCTTTCGCATATTATGATGCAAAAATGGGTAGCCCTTTACCCTTGGGGCGCTATGGAAGCATGGGTGGACATGCGCAAATACCATTATGATATTGCCTATACCGGCAATTATCCGACACTGGGCAATGGCTGGGATGCTACAAGGCGTATCCAGCATAAAGCAGATGATGCCCAAGACAGGCTGTATAAAGGTTTTTACCTGGGAGCGGCAGAGCGATTGGAATTTCGTGATGCCCCTTACAATATCGAGAATGAAGGTTCTCCTTGCTACCGCTTGCGTCCGCGCTATAATTCGGAATATATCTGGAATATTCCTTCGCTGGAAAAATTAAAACCCATTGCCGGCACAGCTCCTAATTATCAATGTTCGATACCCTGGTTTGCCTACCCGGGAGATTATCCTGCTAACTAAATTATTAATTTTTAAACTTAAAAATTATGAAACAAATTAAATATATAAATTTATTGTTATTGATTATGTTTTTCGCCTCTTGCGAAAAACATGTAGTAGACTACGACACCTATACGTTAACGGAAAATACGGCGGAATACCAGTTACATTATTTTGTACCTGTTCCTTCTGCAGCCGCGAATAACATCTATAAAGTAGAAGTTAATGATGATGTCGTTACTACTAATGCTGCTACGTTGGTTACTTACAACGCTATTCCCAGCGGCGGCGTAGGCCGGTTCGCTACTGTGGCTCCCGGTACAGTAAACATAAAGTTGTATCAACTGACCAATCCAAGTTTACCATACAGCGATGCTAATTTAACTAAAGTATACGACCAGAACACGCAACTACAAGGCGGTAAAAAGCAGAATATTTTTGTATATGATTTTACTCAACCGCCGATTGTTTTTGATAACGGGTACCCTTATATATCCGACCGCCGGCCGTATGATACGGATACCATTGCGTATGTAAAATTCTACAATTTTATGTTTGAAACCACGGACGTTCCTACAACCATGAAATTGCAGTACCAGTACCAATATATTTTGCACCCGCTTTATACCCTCGAAGACGCCCAAAAAGGTGTTATACCCGAAGGTAAAAAAGTAGGAGATGCAACCGGAGATACCAAACGAAGCGCATGGCTCAATATTGGCAACCCGCTTGCTTTTGGTGAAACAACCGGATGGCAAGAGGTAGTGGTCAAAAAAACAAGTTACATTGCACAGGGCTCGGCAACCATTTATTATCGGATTGTAGTTTCTGCTGAAAATGGCGGAGTACCCGGCGTTACTGTAATGGATAGCAATGATTGGGTTTTGCGGGCACGGACGAATGCCAGCAATGTAAATACGTACAATGCTTATTCTTATAGCACTTCACTAACAATTGGGCGAAGACAACACCACACGATAGGCGGCCAGCGGGCAGGGGGCGACATTCCTGGTGTTGCTGATCCGATAATCGGGATCAAACTTTTTACAGCACTCTAATTCCATAGAGTTAATAAATAAATAATTATAACAAAGAAGCCGTCCGAAAGGACGGCTTCTTTGTTATAATTATTTGATTATCTCAAGTGTGTTTATTTGATTAAAATTTTAATATACTCAGTTAAAATTGATTTTGATAGACAGGCATATACATGGGGTGGGGACGAATTTGGGTATAAAAAGGGCAAAATAACATGTTTTATGAAGCATGTATAGTTAATATTAACAAGTATTTATAAAGAAAAATAGGAGGTGTGAAAACCGGTAAGAAAAAATATTGTATTAGACCGAAAAAAATAAAAACATATTGAATTATAACATATTAATATTTTTTACAACAATGATTTTTTGTTTTTTTCGATACCCGTTGCATCCATTTTCGACGAATTAATTTTCCGCATCAATTTAAAAATTTAATAAAAAATAGCAAAATTATAAAAAAATGCAGCATTGAATTATAACTTATTAATGTTTTTGTTAATAATTTTGGTTGATTTTTTGCTGTAATTTCATTAAGATTTTTTATATTTGCATTAACAAATTTAAAACAAAATTTTAACTGAGTATATTAAAATGTAAATTCAAAAATTAATTAAAAGATTATCAAGGCTATATAAGTTTAAAATTTTATTTATTAACCCAACTTAAATTATCTATGAATTTGAAAAAATCAAAAAAATCAAGCAGCAGCTTACTTTACAGAGCTTGCCTTGTCGCAGGCGCATGCCTGTGTTGGATGTGCAGCCTTACGTTGGCAAATGCACAACAGCAAACAAAAACATTGGCCGGCACAGTGGTCGATGCAAAAGGAGAAACCGTTGTCGGGGCATCCATTTCCGAAAGGGGAACGACGAATGCCGTGATGACGGATGTAGATGGGAAATTTTCCATTACCGTACGGGAAGGCGCAACCTTAAACGTTTCTTTTTTGGGTTACAAAACGCAATCGTATGTGGTGGGCGCAGCTAATTCTGCTCGGATAGTATTGCAGGAAGACAGCAAAGTGCTGGACGAAGTAGTAGTAGTCGGCTACGGTATGCAGCGGAAAGAAAACCTGACCGGCGCCGTAGTATCGGTGGATGTGGACAAAACCTTAGCCAGCCGTCCTATAGCCGACGTCGGGCGCGGATTACAGGGCTCCGTCCCGGGGTTGTCGGTGGTAGTGGCCAGCGGTGAAATCGGTTCCGACCCGATTATGAAAATTCGCGGGCAGGTTGCTTCTTTAAACGGAAGTTCCACACCGCTAATACTGATGGATAATGTCGAAATCCCCAGCATTCAGGTGGTCAATCCTGACGACATTGAATCTATTTCCGTATTAAAAGACGCCGCATCGGCTTCTATTTACGGTTCTAAAGGCGCATTTGGAGTTATTTTGATAACGACCAAAAAAGGCGCAAGAACAGAATCTGTGTCGGTAACTTATTCGGCCAATTTCTCATGGCAGAACAGGGCAAAAGAATTAAACATGGCAACCATAGACGGGTTGCAATATACCCTGGATGCGGCTCGTAGCCGTAACCCCGAAAATCCGGGTACCGGCGTAGTCGGCAATATGTGGCGAATAAATGAAGAAAGCCTTAAGAAAGCAAGAAAATGGGTAGAAACGTACGGCAGTACGGTGAAGCCGACGGACCCTGTGGTATATAACAGGGACTGGTATATAGACCCGGCTTTTGGCCCTGCGTATAAATTGGGGATACGTACCTACAATTCAGTGGACGCCTTAGTAAAGGAATGGACGCCGACCATGACGCACAACTTGTCTCTCAACGGACGGTCGGGTAAAACAACTTACCATATCGGCTTAGGCTTTTTGGAACAAACCGGAATGACAAAACCCGCCAAACATGATGATTTCAAACGCTACAATGCATCCATCAATGTGTCAACAGAAGTGAATAAATATTTGACATTGCATGGAGGCGCTATTTATTCCGACCGGACTAAACGTTATCCCAGTATCGGCTCTACCTATACAGACCCGTGGTTATATGCCTATCGTTGGGGCAGTTTGATGCCTATCGGCGTGGTAGACCAGTTTGGCGACCAGATAAGAAACCCTGCGTATGAACTGGCCGAAACAACCACTTCAAGCAAGCGCAATATTTATGTGAATATAAATTTGGGCGCTACCGTTAATTTTACAAAAGACTGGAATCTTCAATTTGACTACACGCATGTTACAAGAGGAGATATAACAGAAACATCTATCCCGACTTTTGCCGGTGGCGATGCATGGTATGGAGCAGTAGAATGGCTGGACGAAAACGGCAACCAGGTTTTTGTGGACGAACAAGGGAACATAACGGGCACAGGAGGCGTACCTGCCTACAGGTTTAGTCCGATAGAATGGAATGCGTCCGGTTCGTCGGGAAGTTCCATTTCCCGCACTTCAAGGGCGACGGATAATAATACGTTCAACATATATACCACTTACAACCTTAAATTAGCCGAACAGCATGTATTTAAGGTTATGGCTGGGATGAACAACGTAACTAACCAGTGGAAACAGCATGCTGCCACGCGGGGTACATTAACTAATTATGAAAACCCGCAGTTTAATTTTGCTACCGGCGTGCAGGAAGTGGCTGGAGATGCAAACTGGGATTCCCAGTTAGGTTTTTTCGGACGCCTCAATTATGCGTTTGACAATAGATATTTAGTGGAAGCCAATTTGCGTTATGACGGTTCTTCAAAGTTTCCTACAGATTTGCAATGGGAATGGTTTCCTTCTTTTTCAGCAGGATGGATACTAACTAATGAAGAATTTATGAAGCCGGTAGAATCGGTATTGAGTTTTAGTAAAATAAGAGCGTCGTGGGGAAGCATTGGCGACCAGTCGGTATCCAACAGTCTCTATATTCCTTCCATAGCCAGCTATGAATCGCTGTGGCTGGGGGCTGATGGAATATATTCGGCTTACAGGACACCGACGGCCGTTTCACAGGATATTAAATGGCAGCGTATAGAAACTTTGGATATAGGCGTTGATTTGCGGTTTTTCGACAACATACTGGGCGCTTCTTTTGACTGGTTCAGGCGCGATACAAAGGATATGATTATCGGCGGCGATACCGTGCCATATGTATTTGGTGCGAGCGCACCACAGGGTAATTACGGCAACCTGCGCACCAACGGTTGGGAAATAGCGTTGGACTTCCATTACAAATTTAGCAACGGGTTAGGCGTAAATGCGCTGGCAATGTTGGCAGACGCGACTTCTCGTGTAACGAAAGGCGCCGATTACCTGACGCCATGGGAAGACAGGTCTATCGGTTCTAACTGGTCCACAGATGCGCGTTACGGCGATATTTGGGGTTACGTAACCGACCGGCTGTACCAGGAAGAAGATTTTATACGCGGCGCCGCCGGCAACTTACAGAAAACGACGATTATTATTAACGGTACAGCTAAAGATTCGTACGAATTGGCAGGCAGCAACCCCGTCTATCAAACTTATTTGGAAGACGGCAACGGCGTAGCGATATTCCGCCCCGGCGATGTAAAATTTGTAGATTTGAATGGCGACGGGTACATCACCCCCGGACGCGGCACTTTCGGCGATCCGGGCGACCGGAAAGTTATTGGGAATACGACGCCGCGCTACGAATACGGTTTCCGCCTCGGTGCGGATTACAAGGGATTTGACGTTTCCGTATTTCTACAGGGTGTAGGTAGCCGGCAAATATGGGGATCGGGGCAATTGGCTATTCCCGGTTATCATGCCTCCGACGGCGCCATGCCGCAAGCAATAGCCGGAGATTACTGGCGTCCCGACCGGACTGGTGCTTTTTATCCCCGTGCATGGGATAATGGCGGCGAGAATACCAATTACAGCCTCCAGAGACAAACTCGATACTTGTTGGATATGGCTTATATGAGGATAAAAAACATTACCTTTGGCTATACGGTACCGGAAAAGTTATTGAAAAAAATCTACCTCTCGAATGCCCGCATTTATGTGTCGCTGGAGAACTTCTTTACATTCGACAATCTCAGGGGATTGCCCATTGACCCGGAAGTCATTTCTGGATATTCCATGTTTAGAACAGATAACGAAGCCAGCATGGGACGTACTGGAGTAGGTACGCCGATGTTTAAATCGGCTTCTGTGGGCGTACAATTAAGTTTTTAACCTAAATAAAAAATGATATATATGAAAACGAATATAAAAAATATGAAAACAAAAATAATCGTACTCACCACTTTTATTATGTGCTCGCTTGCTGGTTGCGATGTATTAGACCGCCCGCAATTGACCTCATGGGACGACAGCAATTTCTGGGTAAGTGAAAGTAATGTGCGGTTGTATGCAAATGGATTTTATCAACGCTACTTTGTCGGGTATAATACGAACTACGGTACAGCCTATGCCGCGCATGAAGGCTATATATTTAGCGATGATATAGTAAATTACGGTACCCAAACCCAGTTTGAACTTGCCGTACCCAATGACAGGGGTAGCGCATCTATTGAAACAACCTACATTCCTTGGTTGGAACGGTATAGCGGTCCCGACTGGAGCTTTGCATGGCTGCGTAAAGCCAATATTATGCTTAACCGTATTGAAACCCAAATGGGAGGTATCTTCACTGAGGAGCAAAAGAACCACTGGACGGGAATAGCGCGTTTCTTCCGATCAATGGATTATGCCGGACTGGTAACGGTATTTGGCGATGTGCCTTATTTTGACCACGAAGTAAGCGACTCTGATTATGACGACCTCTACAGACCGCGTACGCCCAGGAATGAAGTCATGGATGCGGTGTACGATGATTGGAAATTTGCGTTATATAATGTTAGAATAGATGATGGCGCCATGAATGTAAACAGGTATGTAGTGGCTGGCTTTATCAGTCGGCTGGCACTATTTGAAGGTACCTGGCAAAAATACCATTACAACAATACCGAACGCTCCAGGAAATTTTTAAGCCTGGCCGTGGAAGCGGCAGATATGGTTAAGAACAGCAACAAGTATGTTTTTGATACCGAATTCCGCGCGCTCTTTGGCTCCAATGATTTGTCAGGAAGTAAAGAGGTAATATTCTACCGGCATTATGATATAGCGTATGACATCAAACATGCCGTTGGGCACAGTTGCAATATGTCGGAAGGAAGACTTGATGATAATCCCACTTTAGCCTTGATAAAATCATTCCTTTGCAGCGACGGTACCGATTGGCAAACCTCCTCCAATGCGGCAAACAAAAACTTTGTACTGAGCAACCTGATAGCCACGCGCGACCCGCGTTTTGAAGCTACTTTCTACAAAAAATTGACGTGGAATGCTCGTGCTTCCTGTCTATATACGGCTAAATTTATAAGTCGGGACGGTCTCCGGTATCTTGATAACGGAACAACCATATCACAAGAGTACATGGGCAATAATAATGTGAATGACTATCCGGTGATGCGCTATGCGGAAGTATTGCTGAACTGGATTGAAGCGAAAGCCGAACTGGCAACGCTCGGGGAAGCGCCCGTTACGCAAACGGATATTGATGAATCTATCAATAAAATTCGCGACAGGCCATTAGACCCGGACGCCATAGCGGCAGGCGTAAAGAAAACAACCGCTATGAATTTATCCGCCCTGCCCAACAGTCCCGACCGGGGCGATGTTCCCCAGTTGATTTGGGAAATCCGCCGTGAACGGCGCATGGAACTGGCTTTTGAACATTCCCGTATATTAGACCTCCGGCGGTGGAAAAAATTAGCGTATATGGACGATACCCAAAATCCCGACATACTCATGGGGACATGGATAGACGCCAATGCACCCGAATTAGCAACCGCATTACTTATTCCGGGGAACGTCGGTAAACTGGCAGTTGTCAATCTGAGCGGACAAAAGACGGTTTATGACGGTAGCAATGCTGCTGCCATGGTAGGTTTTTACACGCATAGCACTATACAGGGGCGTTTGCCGTTCCTTAATGTAACAGGCGTGAATCCGTATTTGGCGCCGGTGGGAAGGAATCAACGGATAGCTTACCAGAATAAAGGCTACGTATTGTCTCAAACAGAAGGCTGGCCTTCGGATTTATAAAAAATAATGTTTAATATAAATAATAAAACCATGAAAAGTATAAGCAAATACATCAATTTGTTGTTTATCCTTGTTGCAGCGCTGCTTGTTTCGTGCAGCGAGGAAAAATACGATACCTCGGATTCTCCCGACCTGACCGTTATTCGCAGTATTAAAATTGTAAACGGCGGCGTTACGGGAACGGAAGTGATAGTGGGAACGGTGAATGAAAGAAAAAAAGAAATCACTTTCCCGGAAGTGCACATGGACAGCGACCTGTCTAAAGTTCAATTTGAAGCCGAAGTGCCTGAACGGGCCAACCTGGATTCCGCCGCCTACGATTTTAGCATTCCCGAAGGCGACGCCGAGCGAAAGCGAACCATTGCCGTAGTGAATGGCACAAGGAAACGGGAATATTTTGTTACAATAAAATTAGATGTGCCGGTATGGGGCGCCGATTTCTCCGAAGCCAAAGCAAAGGTATATGATTTTTCGTCGAAGACTACTATATACCCGGAATTTGTGAGCGCTTCAAACGGCCGTATGGCCGGTATGGATTTAGAACATGTATTGATTGTTTCGCGCAGCGGAAATCCGCATTTGCTTAAATTGTCCGAATTGAAGGAAGGAACAATCAACCCGATAAACCTTAATTTGACAGGCGTTACTGGAGGAACTTATCCTCGTAACGGCGGACGTTTGGTCAATGGGCATGTCTATATATGCAATCTGAATACGGGTTTTGGCTCGGTAGCTACCAAAGTCTATCATTGGACAACAGAGCATCCTGAGGCAGCGCCTGAGGTGGTGGCCAGTTTTACGGCTGCAGACCTTGTTGCCGGGGATGCGGCAAGCCGTTATGGCGATTTTATGTCTATAGACCTTGATGAAAATGGCAATGGGTATATCTTTATGGGAAATAACCCGGCGACAACCCCGGCGCGGATTTTACGGATAAGCGTTACGGGCTACACGACCGGCTCGGAGCCAACGATTGTTAATCCGGCAACTTATGCCGGCCTGTGGGCAAGCTATAACCATGTAGATGGGGCTGACGACGAATATCTTTATACCGGCCATCAAAATGCAATATTCCTTTTATCTGCCGGCGGAGCGCCATTATATACTATACCAACAAGCGCTATCGCCGCCACACAAGGATGTGATGCGCGTATCATCAACTTCAATAAAGAACGCTATTTGGTGATGCTGGCTGACGCTACCAGCGCAGGGCGTATAGTAGTATATGATATAACAAAAGGGGCAACTACAACGGAGGCTTTAACATTGTTGGCTAACAGCGTACCCGAACCTTTGTTCAGCTATTCGCTTGGCGGCGCGATACCGGCGGCCAATGCTTCTGTTTGCATCGGCTGGGCGAAAGACGGGAATGATAAACTGTACCTTTTAGGCGCTGGCGTGCAGGCAGGCTTTGCGATAATTGAATTTCCCAAAAAAGTAAAAGAAACAGCCGCGCCATAAGCAGTAACGTATGCGAAAATACATAAAATATTTTGTATTAGCCGGTCTGGTTGCCTTTTTGGCCTCCTGTAATAAAGACGATGAACCCGGTGGCGGAGAAACGCCGCCACCGGCGCCACCGCCGGCGCCGGCAGAGGATATTTTGCCGAAAAAGGAAATGCGGGCGGCATGGATTGCCACCGTATGGAGCCTTGACTGGCCGCAGGAGGTGTACGATGCAGCGGGGCAAAAGCAAAAATTTATCGATTACCTGGATGCCTTTGCAGCGTTAAACATCAATGCGGCGTTTGTACAGATTCGCCCTACGGCCGATGCGTTTTACGATTCGCCTTTCGAGCCGTGGAGTAAAGAAATCACGGGCGAGGCCGGTAAAGACCCCGGCTACGACGTATTGCAGTTCATGATTGACGAAGCGCACAAACGCAACATCGAATTTCACGCATGGATGAACCCCTACCGTATTTCCAGGCGCACCGATAAAAACAGTTCCTTTCCGGCATTAGATTCAAAAATACCTGCGGCGTTGGTAAAAGACTACGACAAAATACGGATATACAATCCGGCATTGCCGGAAGCGCAGCAGCGGATAGCGGATATTGTGAAAGACGTAATTACCAAATATGATGTAGACGGTATCCATTTTGACGATTACTTTTATCCCGACCCGGGGGATTATACATCGCTCGACGATACGCAGGAATATAACACCTACGGCGCCGGCTACGCCACTGTGAACGAATTTCGTTTCGGGAATGTCAATAAGGTAGTGCAGAAAGTGCATGATATTATTGTGCAGGAAAAACCCGGCGTAGTATTTTCTATCAGCCCGGCGTCCGGGGATTCGTATAACAGGACGCTCTATGCCGATGCGCCAAAATGGTGCCAGGAAGGCTGGGTGGATATTATCATACCGCAGATATATCAGGGAACGGGGAGCGGCACAAGCAATTTCAGCGCACTGCTTAACTGGTGGAACCAGTACAATTATAAAGCGGCGCTGATGATAGGCTATGCCCTTTATAAATTCGGCGACCCCGAGGCCGGCGCCGTTTTCCAGACCACCGCCGAGCTGGAGCAACAGTTCAGCCTGGCGAATGCCAAACCGAAAGTGCAGGGAAGCGTCCTGTACAGCGCACACTATATTCCCGACAACAAAATCGGCATCACCAATACCTTGAGAAAGCTGTATAAAAACCCGGCCGTTCGCCCTTTTGCCGGTCGCACGACCGTATCGCCTCCCGCTCCCGCAAGCAACGTGCGCCTGAGCGGGGCAACGTTGAGATGGAACGCTGCGGCGGAATTACAGTCTGTGGTATATCTCCTGCCGGAAAATGACACAAAAGCGCAGGTAGTAGCCATCACCCCGGCGGACTCCTGCCCGGTAAGCCTCAAGGGGGCTTACTTTGTTTCTACGATTAACAGGGATAACACGGAAAGCGAGGTATCGGCGCAGGTGATATATAAATAAATTTCCGCCCTTACTTCAGGAAGCGTTTATCTATTTCTTCCATGGCAATGATTTGCAGGGTGGGCTTGCCTTCGGGCGACAGGGCGGGTTCTTTGCAGGCAAATAAATTATCAACCAATGCCTGCGCTTCAAGCATATTCGGCGGTTCGCCGGAAGTTCCGGCGGCGGCTTTGGCCAATGACAGCGCCAGTTTTTCGCGCCGCTGCGTTTTTAAATCGGCGGCGTTTTCGTGCAGTGTATGCAATAATTCTTCCAGCAGTTGCGGGGCGTCCATTGCGGGAAACGAAGCCGGCTGCCCGTTTACGACGACCGTGTTATTCCCGAACGGCCGGATATCATAGCCGGTTTGCGTTAAATCATCCAGCACGCTTTCCAGTAACGCATAATCCACCGGCGACAGGGTTACGGTTTGCGGGAAAATTTCCTGTTGCGTTTCTTGCAGCGGGTGTGTTAAATTTTGCAGAAAACGTTCGTATAAAATACGTTGTTGGGCGCGGCGGCAGTCAATAATCAGGCATCCCGATTTCACAGGCGTGAGGATGTATTTCCCTTTCAAGAGGCATATCGAACGCCCGGCGGCAAAGTTCCCGGCCGATAACTGCTCCGGTATTTTTTCTTCGGGGAGAGCGTCAAACTGTTTGCTGTGCGACAATCCGGCATATAATTTTTCCCATCCTTTGAGCGGTGTGCTGGGAGACCGGCCGGGCGTTCTCCCCGGTACTGTTTCTTCGTCAAACGGATTAAAGGAAGGGTCAAGGCGGGTAAACGGCAGGGTCGCCGGCGTATTCTTGCTCACCGCCGGGATAGCCGGCGCGCCTTCGGTATCGAAGTCTATGGACGGCGCTATGGCAAATTTCCCCAGCGCCTCGCGGACGGCGGCGTGGAGCATTTGAAAAATAATCTGCTCTTCTGCAAATTTAACTTCAATTTTTGCCGGGTGGATATTCACATCTATCCTGTCGGGCGGCAATTCAAAATAAATGAAAAACGCCGGAAAGGCTTTCTCCGGCAAGAGTTGCTGATAGGCGTTGAAAATAGCTTTCTGGAAATAGGCGCTTTTGAAAAACCGGTTGTTTACAAAAAAGAACTGTTCGCTAGCGGTACGTTTGGCGCCTTCGGGCTTGCCGATAAATCCCTTGATACGCACCACCGAGGTGTCAACCTGTACGGTAATCAGACGCTGGTTGATGTCTTTGCCCATCAGGGCGACGATACGCTGGCGCAGGTTGGCGGCAGGCAGGCTGTAGAGGTTCGCGCCGTTGTGCTGCATGGTAAAGGACACTTCGGGATGGCACAGCGCCACCCGCTGCATCTCGGTAACCAGGTTTTTCAGCTCTACGCTGTCGGACTTCAAAAATTTCCGACGGGCAGGCACGTTGAAAAATAAATTGCGCACCGCAATAGACGTCCCCGCCGAGCAGGCCGCCGGTTCCTGCGCGGTAACTTCCGAGGCGGAAATAATAAGCTGCACGCCGAGTTCATCTTCCCGCCGGCGCGTTTTAACAGTAACATCCGCCACGGCGGCAATAGACGCCAGCGCTTCGCCGCGAAAGCCGAAGGTCGTAATAGCGTTCAAATCGTCTAACCGGCGGATTTTGGAAGTGGCATGCCGCTCGAACGCCATGCGGGCGTCGGCGCCGTTCATGCCGCAGCCGTTGTCCACCACCTGCAGCAACGTACGTCCGGCGTCGGCAAGCACAATGGCGATAGCCGTTGCGCCGGCGTCGACAGCATTTTCCAGTAATTCTTTCAATGCCGATGCGGGACGCTGCACCACTTCGCCGGCGGCAATCTGGTTGGCAATATGGTCGGGAAGGAGTTGTATCATGAGCAGTTTTTGACGGGCAAAGATACGAAATTTTTTGATGGGATGACAGGATGAACCCGCCCAACTCTTCATTCCTGAATATAAATACCCGGTTTTGCTTCCCGCGCATGGCGGGAGACAAAACTACCTGCCGATTTTGCTTCCCGGATGACACCAGTGAAAAGTCGTGTTCGACAAAATCCGTACCGCACGGTTACTCTGTTTTCACCCCTGAATAGCGTTTTTCACCACTGGATAGCGTTTTTCATCCCTGCGGCGGGCAGTTTCCCCACTTTTTTTTGGAAAACATTTTCATTAGTTGTTCCTTTGCACCCAGCAAAAATTTAAAATTACACAATATGCAAAAATTATCCTATGAACATGGCCTCAGCGATATTCCCCTGAAAGGGCAAACCATCGGGGAAAATCTTCGGGAAACAGTCGGCAAATATGGCGACCGCGAGGCGCTGGTCGTCGTAGAACAGAATTACCGCGCTACCTATAAAGAATTTTGGGCGCAGACAACAGAAGTGTCCAAAGGGCTCATGGCATACGGTATCAAGCGCGGCGACCGCGTGGGCATTTGGGCGGCCAACCGGTTTGAATGGGTGCTCGTGCAATATGCCACCGCCCGCATCGGGGCGATTATGGTAAATATCAATCCCGCGTACAAAACTACCGGCCTGCAGTATGCCCTGGAACAGTCCCGGATAGACCTGCTGATTGCCGCCTCGCACTTCCGCCAGACCGATTATATTGACCTGTTAAACCGGATACGGCCGTATTGCAATTATCCCGAACGTACAATTATTATAGAACATGACTGGGTGAAATTAATCCGGGCGGCGGTAAAAATCAGCGACGCCGAACTGGCGGAACGCGAAAACGCCCTGCAATTCGACGACCCGGTGAATATCCAGTACACCTCCGGCACCACCGGCTACCCGAAAGGCGCCACGCTCTCGCACCACAATATCCTGAACAACGGATTTTTTATTGGCGAACGGATGTTCTATACCGAAAAAGACCGCGTATGTATCCCCGTCCCTTTTTACCATTGCTTCGGCATGGTATTGGGCAATATGGCCTGTACTTCGCATGGCGCCTGCATGGTAATTGTCGGCGAATCTTTCGACCCCGAAACGGTGATGCAGGCAGTGATGAATGAAAAATGCACCTCCCTGCTGGGCGTTCCTACAATGTATATCGCCCAGCTCGAACATCCCAAATTCAGCCAGTACGATTTTTCCAGTTTGCGCACCGGTATCATGGCCGGCTCGCCCTGCCCAACAGATACGATGCGCCAGGTGCAGTCAAAAATGAACATGAAAGAAATTACCGTGTGCTACGGGATGACGGAAACGTCACCCGTTTCGACGCAAAGTTTTGCCAACGACGAACTGGAAAGGCGGGTAAGTACGGTAGGCACGGTACACCCGCATGTAGAAATAAAGATTGTGGATGAGCAGGGAAACATTGTGCCCCGCGGCGTGGCGGGCGAATTTTGCACCCGCGGCTATTCCGTCATGATTGGCTACTGGAACAATCCCGAAGACACCGCCGCCATTATCGACCGGCACCGCTGGCTGCACTCCGGCGACGTCGCAATCATGGACAATGACGGGTATGTAAAAATCACCGGGCGGATTAAGGACATTATCATCCGCGGGGGCGAGAACATTTCGCCGCGCGAGATTGAAGAGTTCCTCATTTCGCACGAGGCAGTAGCCGATGTATATGTAATCGGCGTGCCGAGCGCAAAATACGGCGAAGAAGTAATGGCATGGGTAAAAATCCGCGACGGCTACGAATTAACCGAAGAACAGTTGCGCCGCTTCTGCAAAGACCAAATCGCTACCTACAAAACACCCCGCTATTGGAAATTTGTTGATGAATTCCCGATGACCGTTTCAGGAAAAATCCGCAAAGTGGAAATGCGCGAAATCTCTGCCAAAGAATTGGGGCTGGAAGTTAAGAACGCTTAACTTTCTTTTGCAGGCGCATGTTCAGAACTTCTAGCAGCAGAGAAAAGGCAATGGCGAAGTAGATATACCCCTTCGGCACTTCCGACACTTCCTTCCCGAAAAAGCGGAAATGCGAGAGGCCCCCGGCTTCAATAATCAATGTAACGCCGATAAGTATCAGAAACGACAGTGCGAGCATTTGTATGGACGGATGCCGGTTGACAAACCGGCTCACCGGCCCTGCAAAAAACAGCATCACCGCCACCGCTACTACAATAGCCAATACCATAATCGCCAGTGCGCCCTTCTCGCCGAACTCGGTGAAGCTAACCATGCCCACTGCGGTAAGCACGCTGTCGAGCGAAAAAACAATATCCAGCAATACGATTTGGACTATTATCAAAATAAACCCTCGGCGTTTCGCCGGCGCCTGGGCGGCTGCGCCTTCTATCTTGTGATGAATTTCCGTTACGCTTTTATAAAGCAGAAACAGCCCGCCAAGCAAAAGAATAATGCTTTGCCCCGTTACAGACAGGTACAGCCAGTTTGTCTCAACCGTCCACAGCGGTTGTGTCAGCCGCATGAGCAGGGATATGCCGAAGAGCAGGAGAATACGCGCCAGCATCGCCAGCCCCATCCCGATGCGGCGGGCTTTGGGTTGCCGGCGCGCCGGCAGCTTGGAGGTCATGATAGACAAAAATACTATATTATCAATGCCCAGCACTGTTTCGAGCAGCACTAATGTAAGGAGCGCCAGCCAGGCGCCCGGCATCAGAAAGGTTTGCAGTATATCCATCATTTATTGGTTTACGTCCGTATGTAAATAAATTTCCTCCCGTATGAAAATTTATTTCTGTACGGAAGGAAATTTATATCCATGCGGAACGACTATTTCAGCGATTTCACGACGGCTTCAAAGGCTTGCGGATGGTTCATCGCCAGGTCGGCAAGCGCCTTACGGTTTAATCCGATACGGCTGGCCGCCGCCTTACCCATAAATTCCGAGTACGTCAAACCGTGCTGGCGGCAGGCGGCATTGATGCGCTGAATCCACAGCGAACGAAATACCCGCTTTTTCGTTTTGCGGTCACGGTACGCATAGGTTAACCCTTTTTCGTAAGTGTTTTTGGCGACTGTCCACACATTGGCACGCGCCAAAAAATTACCTTTGGTAAGTTTGAGAATCTTTTTGCGGCGGGCTTTCGACGCCACCGCGTTAGTTGAACGAGGCATAATTTGTTTGTTTTGCGAATGCCAGCGTTCCTTTGAAGGACTCTTTCAGCTGGGCATCCAGGTTAATAAAATAAATTGTTAAACGACGAGTAATTCTTTAATACGTTTTTCATCCACCGGGGACACTACGGCCGTATGGCTTAAATTGCGTTTTTGCTTGGTCGTTTTTTTCGTCAGGATATGACTTTTGTAAGCGTGTTTGCGCTTTACTTTTCCCGAGCCGGTGAGCGTGAAACGCTTCTTTGCACCGGAGTTCGTTTTAATTTTTGGCATCTTTTTTTAATTTTTATTGGTTATTCATTTTATTACTATTTCATCTCTTCTGCCACTGCCCGCTACGGATTGCCTACTTCTTTTTCGCCAGCGGCGCAAGCATCATAATCATGCGCTTTCCTTCCAGCTTCGGCAGTTGTTCGGCTTTTCCGTATTCTTCCAAATCTACGGCAAACCGCAACAGTAATTTTTCGCCCTGCTCGGGACGCATAATCGTCCGGCCTTTAAAAAACACGTAGGACTTGACTTTCGCGCCTTCCTGCAAAAAACTTTGCGCATGTTTCAACTTGAACTGGTAATCGTGCTCGTCGGTATTCGGGCCAAACCGGACTTCCTTAATAACTACTTTTGCGGCGTTAGCCTTCATCTCTTTCGCTTTTTTGCGCTGCAGGTAGAGGTATTTTTGGTAGTCGATAATTTTACATACCGGCGGTTCGGCATTCGGCGATATTTCCACTAAATCCAATTCTATGTTCTGCGCCATGCGCAAAGCTTCGGCAATGGAAAATACGCCCTGGCTATTCGGTACATTTTCGCCTACCAGACGGACTTCACGGGCGCGGATTTCCTGGTTCACGCGAAGCCCCGGCACTTGTTCTTTCTTTCTGTTGACCGGCCTCGGCCTGTTCTTATGTGACGCTCCCGGTGTATATGTCGGACGCGGTCTGTACGGTGTTGCTATAGTTTTTTCCTCCTGTGTTTATTATTTACAGAGCGCGAAAATACAATTTTTTTCGGATATGGCAAAATTTATATAACATTTGGCAGCGCGGTAAGTTCAAAAATATACCCGGACCGCATCCCGTCCATCCATACAGTTTATAATACGCTTCACTGCTTAAAAAAAGAGCGGCTGTCTCCGCGGGGACAGCCGCTCTTTTTTCGTTCCGGCACTATCAGTCGTTCAGCGAAAAACGGCGGAAGCCGGTAACTTTCACTTCGGCGTCTGCCGCTTTCAGGTATTGCGCTACCGAAATTTTCCCGTCCTTTACAAATGTTTGGTCTTCGAGGGTGCTTTCTTTAAAGAATTTATTCAATTTACCCTGTGCAATCTGTTCAATCATATCTGCCGGTTTGCCCGCCATTTTCGGGTCCTGGCGGATTTGTTCGCGGTAAATAGTCAATTCTTTTTCGATAACTTCTGCCGGGCAATCGTTGCGGCTCACCGATACCGGGTTCATCGCCGTAATTTGCATGGCTATTTCGCGGCCTGTTTCGTTGCTGATAACTTTTGAAAATCCAACGATAGTGGACACTTTTCCAGTCATGTGTATATACGAAGAAATGAAAGGCGCTTCCAGCGTGCCGTAATAGGCAATCACATGCTTTTCGCCCGATTTCCCGGTTTGTTGCGTAACCAATTCTTCAATGGTTGTTTCGCCGATGCGGGCGGCTTTCAAGGCTTCCGGCGTAGCGGGAAATTCAGCCAGCGCCGTTTCTGCAATACTGTTTGCTATTGCTTTAAATTCGGCATTGCCTGCCACAAAGTCGGTTTCGCAACCCAGCGCTACCAGTATCGCTTTCCTTGCGTCTGCCGATACTTTGGCTATTACTGCGCCTTCGGTTGTTTCGCGGTCGGCGCGTTTGGCGGCAACCAGTTTACCCTTTTCGCGGATAATTTCTTTTGCACGTTCAAAGTCGCCGCCGGCTTCCACCAGTGCGTTTTTGCAGTCCATCATGCCTGCGCCGGTCATTTGGCGCAATTTGGCTACATCTTGTGCTTTAATTTCCATAAATACTCCTTAATTATATATTGTGTTTTTATTCTTCCTTTTTCTTCGCAGCGGTTCTGCGGGAACGTATTTTCTTCCCTTCGCTGCTTTCTTCATTTTCTTTTGCGGGGGCATCGGTATTTTTTTCTTTTTCTACCTTGCTTTCCTGCAAACCTTCATTGATAGCTTCGCATAAGGTAGAAACGACCAGCGCTATGGATTTCGCCGCATCGTCGTTTGCCGGGATGACGTAATCAATGGCAGTGGGGTCGCAACAGGTATCCACCATCGCAATAATCGGTATATTCAAACGGTTGGCTTCTTTCACGGCATTTGCTTCTTTTTGCACATCCACCACGAAAAGGGCGGCCGGCAAGCGGTTCAAATCGGCGATAGAACCCAGGTTCTTTTCTAATTTGGCGCGTTGGCGTGTAACCTGCAACCGTTCGCGTTTCGCCAAGGTTTCAAAAGTGCCGTCGGTAACCATTTTGTCGAGGGTGTTCATTTTCTTTACCGCTTTGCGAATGGTCGGGAAGTTGGTAAGCATTCCGCCGGGCCAGCGTTCCGTTACATACGGCATGTTGACGGCTTTGGCTTGTTCCGCCACAATCTCTTTGGCTTGTTTCTTGGTAGCTACAAAGAGTATTTTGCGGCCGCTACGCGCCAGTTGCCGCATCACGTTGGCGGCTTCGTCTATTTTCAGCACGGTTTTGTGCAGGTCAATGATATGGATGCCGTTTTTTTCCATAAAAATATACGGCGCCATTTTAGGATTCCACTTGCGTTTCATGTGCCCGAAGTGCACTCCTGCATCTAAAAGTTCTTGGAAATTTGTTCTGGACATGTTGTTTTTAATTTTTTGTTTTTAATTTTTGTTGTGAAGCGTTGCGCTTCGCATCTTTTACTTCAATCGTACGGTAGTAGCGGTTATGCTAATCCGTATAATTTTTTTGCGACAAGGCAACTTCGCAAAACCGACAGGCTTACATTTGCCTGCTGGTTTCCTGTGCGGCAGTTTATAACCATTGTCGTGCATTGTAACGGTGAATGAAAAATTACCGTTTACTGAATTGGAAGCGTTTGCGTGCGCCGGGGCGGCCGGGCTTTTTGCGTTCCACCTCGCGGGGGTCGCGGGTGAGCAAGCCGTTAGCCTTTAATACCGGGCGATGCACTTCCTTATCGATTTTGCACAATGCACGCGCTATCGCCAAACGGAGGGCTTCTGCCTGACCTTTGATGCCGCCGCCATCAAGGTTCACTTTGATGTCGTAGTTGGCAATGGTGCCGGTCAGTTCGAGCGGTTGTTTGACGATGTACTGCAAAATGTCCATCGGGAAGTACTGTTCCATCGGGCGATTGTTTACTACAATAGCGCCGTTGCCGGGATTCATGTAAACGCGGGCAATTGCTGATTTTCGTCTTCCAAGTGCGTTGATTACTTCCATGCTCTGTTAAATTTCATTTAATGTAATTTGTTTGGGTTGTTGTGCCTGGTGCGGATGTTCGGCGCCTGCATATACATGCAGGTTGCGGAACAATGCAGCGCCAAGCCGGTTTTTCGGAAGCATACCGCGTACTGCTTCCTCTACTACTGCAAACGGCTTGCGCGACAGCAACTCTTTGGGAGTAGTGAAGCGTTGACCGCCGGGATAGCCGGTGTGACGGACGTACACTTTATCGGTCATTTTCTTGCCCGTGAGGCGGATTTTCTCGGCATTAATGACAATAACATTGTCGCCGCAATCTACATGAGGCGTAAAATTGACTTTATGCTTGCCGCGAAGCATGTATGCCACGCGCGAAGCAAGGCGTCCCAATACCTGATCCGTAGCGTCAATAACCAGCCACTCTTTATTCACGGTGGCGGCATTTGCCGATACGGTCTTGTAACTTTGTGTGTCCACGTTCTTGATGTTTTAATTAATATCTATTATTTCTTTTTTCAAAAAGGGTTGCAAAGGTACTACTTTATTTTGGATTTACAAACATGTCTTGAATATTTTTGAGAAAATGTACGGTTAAAAGTGCAAAATTAATTTCATGCTATTTCAATACCATCTCGTAAAGTTAAGAGCTAAAAGTTAAAAGTGGCTGCCGCCGCCGACGTCATTGCGAGCGGAGGGAAGCGCTTGCCCTCATCGCCGCCTGGATCAACCCCCGCCTCCGGCACTGGCCATGGAGCGATGAAATAAAGGTGTTGACTAATTGAGGGTTTTTTAATTTTTTTTCCCGGCGGTTAAACCTTTTTTTAGGATGCGCGTCTTACTACCAAATAAATTTTTCATAGGTTTAGATTAGGCGGAAGCGGGGAGTTGAAAAACTCCCCGCTTTTGTTTCTTTATTTTTATTTCCTTGAGACGACGCCCGCCGGCAATCCTTACGATAAAAATCCTAACAGAATCCCTGCTGCTACCGCGCTGCCGATAACGCCGGCAACGTTGGGGCCCATGGCGTGCATGAGCAGATAATTGGTTTTGTCGTATTCCAGCCCGACGTTGTTCGATACACGTGCGCTGTCGGGCACTGCCGATACGCCGGCATTCCCGATAAGCGGGTTAATCTTGTTGCCTTCTTTTAAGAACAGGTTGAAGAATTTCACGAACAGCACGCCGGCGGTGGTGGCTATCATGAATGACAGCGCTCCCAGTATAAATATTTTGATGGAATTCCATTGCAAAAACTTGTCGGCTTGCGTTGATGCGCCTACGGTGATGCCAATCAGTATGGTAACGATGTCAATCAGCGGCCCGCGGGCGGTTTCAGCCAGGCGGCGGGTTACGCCGCATTCTTTAAGCAGGTTGCCGAAGAACAGCATCCCCAGCAGCGGAATGCCGGAAGGCACTAAAAACGCTGTCAACAGGAATCCGACTATCGGGAAAAAGATTTTTTCGCGTTGCGATACTACGCGGGGCGGCTTCATGCGAATCAGCCGTTCTTTCTTTGTCGTAAACCAGCGCATAATGGGTGGCTGAATCACCGGCACCAGTGCCATGTAGGAATATGCCGATACGGCGATAGCGCCCAGCAAGTCCGGCGCCAAACGCCCCGAAAGGAAAATGGCGGTAGGCCCGTCGGCGCCGCCGATGATGCCGATAGCGCCGGCTTCATTCGCCGGGAATCCGAAAAACAACGCCAGCCCGTATGCGCCAAAAATACCGAACTGCGCCGCCGCGCCAATCAACATCAGTTTGGGGTTGGATATAAGCGCCGAGAAGTCGGTCATGGCGCCAATGCCGAGAAAAATCAACGGCGGATAAAAGCCCAGCCGCACGCCCTGGTAGAGGATGTTCATTACCGACCCTTCTTCGTACACGCCGATAGAAAGCCCTTCAAGGAACGGGATATTCCCGATGATAATGCCGAACCCGATAGGGACTAACAGCATCGGTTCCCAATCTTTCGTGATGGCCAAATAAAGGAATATCAACCCGACTATTATCATGATCATGTGCCCGAACGTAAAGCTGGCAAAAGCCGTATAGCCGAAGAATTGTTGTAAATTATCCCACAAAAAAGAAATGAATCCTTGATTTTCCATATTATCCGATGATTATAAGTTCTGCCCCTTCCAATACCGAATCGCCTTTGGCCACTTTGATAGCGGTAATTTTACCGTCACGGTCGGCTTCAATACTGTTCTCCATTTTCATGGCTTCGAGCACTAATAATTTCTGCCCCGCTTTGACGGCATCGCCGACATTTACATCCACCGACAGGACTACGCCCGGCAGCGGCGACTTGATGGTGGAAGCGTTTCCGCCGGTGGCCTGCTTGGCCACTACCGGCGCTCCAACCGCATTAACCGGCGCGGCTACCGGCGGATGCACTTTGGCCGTCGGTTTTACCGTGCGCTCGATTTCTACTAAAAACGGTGTCCCGTTTACTTCCACTTCCAGCGAAGCGTCTTCTGTTTGCCCGATTAGTACACTGTAATCGGCGCCATTTATTTTCAAGTTATATTCTTTCTTCATTTCACGATTTTTTTACAGATTAAACGAATTATTTATGCGGTATTTCCCGCAGCCCGTATATTTTCGAGCTCCAGGGCGAATAGGTGCGCGTTACCTTGTTAATGGTTAATATGGTGTTTTCAATATCATGCGCTTCTTCCTGCTGAATATATAAATACAGCGCAGCGGCTACCGCGGCATATACTTCGCCGGGCGCATCCTGTGCCACAGCCACTACATCCGGTGCTACGCCTGCCTTTTCAGCTTTTCTGCGTCCCGAATTGATAGAAGCGCGGCCGATATTTTTAAATACTACATACAGTAAAATCAATGCGACAAAGACCACGGACATGGCGGTAATCGCCATAATCACGCCGTAGGGGTCAAATGTCAGGAACCGTTGCGCCGCCGCTTCGCTGTCGAGGATGACGTTGTTGCTGCTGGGCGTGGTTTTCACCAAAAACGCCCAACCGTTGTCGCCGCCGGTTTGCTCGCCGTCCATCAGGCGTCCGTACGATACGTTATCAATGGGATAGGAGGGGATATTCCCTTTTATCACCACCTGGTTGCCGTTATTGTCGGCGATATAATCCATGACAGGGTAAGGCCCCGCGCCGGTGGGGAAATGCAAGCTGTCGATGATGTCGCGGCCGTTGCTGCTGATAAGGTACAGCGCATCGGTTTCCGTGAGCGTGAAGTTAACGTGAAACGTCCCGCGAAGGGGCATATTATCCGCCCAAAGGACGATATGCTGGCGGGGCTTGATTTTAGTAAGTACATCGCCTTTCGGGATGCGGTATTTCTTCAAGTTGTTCCGGTCGTTCGACACGTAACAGCCGCCAATGTCCACAGTGCCTCGCGAGGTATTGAACAGCTCAATCCAGCCGTGCTTGTGGCCATAGTCGTCTTCATAGTCATCGGTATTGTACACCAGTATTTCATTGATGCGCATATCCGACTGGCTTTGCGCAGCCGCCTGCCCGGCTGTAAAAAGAAGACAACCCGTTAATAAAAATATGTATAATTTATTACTCATGCTATAGTCTTAACTTTTGGTTTTTCACTTTACAGGGGCAGATTATCGTGTTTCTTTGCCGGATTGGAAAGTTTTTTGGTCGCCAGTTGCTGCAGTGCGCGGATAACGCGGAAGCGCGTGTTGCGCGGTTCAATCACGTCGTCGATATATCCGTATTTGGCGGCATTGTAGGGGTTGGCAAAAGCTTCGCGGTATTCCTGTTCTTTTTCTGCGGCAAATTTCACAGGGTCTTCGGCTGTAGCGGTTTCTTTCCCGTAGAGCACTTCGATAGCGCCCGAAGGGCCCATCACCGCGATTTCGGCCGTAGGCCATGCGTAGTTAATATCGCCGCGCAGGTGCTTGCTGCTCATCACGCAGTAAGCGCCGCCGTAAGATTTCCGCAGGGTAACGGTTACTTTCGGCACGGTCGCCTCGCCGAAAGCATAAAGCAGCTTGGCGCCATGCAGGATAATCCCGCCGTATTCCTGCTGCGTGCCGGGAAGGAAGCCGGGCACGTCCACCAGCGTTACTATCGGAATATTGAAAGCATCGCAGAAGCGCACGAAGCGCGCCGCTTTCCGCGCAGCGTTAATATCCAGGCAGCCGGCCAGAATTTTCGGCTGGTTGGCAACAATGCCGACCGAGAGTCCGTTGAACCGGGCAAAGCCGACGATGATATTCGGCGCATAGTCCTTATGCACTTCCAAGAACTCCCCGTTATCCACAATCCCGCCGATAACCTGGTACATATCGTAGGGTTTATTGGGGCTGTCGGGAATAATATCGTTCAGCGCATCTTCGAGACGGTCGATAGGGTCGCTGCAAGGCTGCAGCGGCGCCTCTTCCAGATTATTCTGTGGCAAATAACCCAGCAGCCGCCGGATGAGTTGCAAACCTTCCTCTTCGCTATCCACTGCAAAATGCGCCACGCCGCTCTTGGAGGCATGCACGCTCGCGCCGCCGAGCTCTTCCTGCGTAACGTCTTCGCCTGTTACCGTCTTCACCACCTTCGGGCCGGTGAGAAACATATAGCTCGTACCCTTGGTCATCACATTAAAATCCGTCAGCGCCGGCGAATATACCGCGCCGCCGGCACAGGGGCCGAAAATAGCCGAAATTTGCGGCACCACCCCGGAGGCTAAAATATTCCGCTGGAAAATCTCGGCATACCCCGCCAGGGCATTTACACCCTCCTGGATACGCGCACCTCCGGAATCATTCAGCCCGATAACCGGCGCTCCCATCTTCATCGCCTGATCCATAATCTTACAAATCTTCATGGCAAAACTCTCGGAAAGAGAGCCGCCGAAGACGGTAAAGTCCTGTGCAAAGACATAGACCAGCCGCCCGTCGATAGTACCGTAGCCGCTCACCACGCCATCTCCCAGGAAAGTACTCTCCTGCATGCCGAAATTCGTGCAGCGATGCGTTACGAACATGTCGAACTCCTCAAAACTGCCGCCGTCAAGTAACATCGCGATGCGTTCGCGGGCAGTATATTTTCCCTTTTGATGCTGAGAGTCGACACGTTTTTGACCGCCCCCCAGACGCGCTGTTTCACGCAATTTTATCAGCGCCTTTACTGATTCTGCTTGATTACTCATTTCTTTAATATATTAAATTGTTAATTTAGTCCCCTGTTCGCAGAGCTCCGTAAGCACGCCCAGCGTTGACTTCGGGTGAAGAAAAGCAATCTGCAGCCCCTCCGCTCCTCTCCGGGGCGTCCTGTCCAAAAGCTGCACACCCTTCCCCGCCAGCTCATCCAGCGAAGGCTGCAGCCCTTCCACGGCGAACGCTACATGATGCACGCCCTCGCCGCGCTTCTCTATAAACCGGGCGACCGTACTGTCTGCACCTGTCGGCTCCAGCAGCTCGATCTTTGTCCTTCCAACCATAAAAAAAGCGGTCTTCACCTGCTGCTCGACCACCTCTTCCACGTTGTAACATTTCAACCCCAATACTTCTTCGTAAAAGGGAATGGCCTCTTTCAGCGACTTTACTGCGATGCCAATGTGTTCAATATGCGATAAATTCATAATAATATTACTTTTTAATGTCCAATCTCAAAATTCAGGGCGACAAATGTACGGTTTTTTTACGAAAAAACCTAACCGGCTCAAAAAATAACCCCGTTAAAGGTGCCAAAATTCCCCCGCCCCCCCTCCTAATTCATATCTCATAACCCATAACTCAAAAAAAAAAACTACCTTTGCACCCATTAACAACATCACACCAAAAGCCATGATACAAAACTTGACCGCCCTCTTCTCCGAAAACGCCAACAGCATGCAATCTTCCACCATCCGCGAGCTCCTCAAAATAACCCAGCAGCCGGGCATCATCTCCTTCGCCGGAGGACTTCCCGCCCCCGACCTTTTCCCTGTCGAAATACTCAAAGAGATAACCGCCGAAGTCCTCGACTCCGACAGCGCACAGGCGCTCCAGTACGGCGCTACCGAAGGAGAAAAGCACCTCCGCGAGATTCTTCTCCGGCGGTACCAAAAAGAAGGCATCCAGGCAGCGCTCAAAAACATTATCATCACCACCGCCTCGCAACAGTCCATCGACATTATCTCGAGAATCTTCCTCAACCCCGGGGATACCGTCGTATGCGAGCTCCCCTCCTACCTCGCCGCGCTCCAGACCTTCGCCGCCTGCCGCGCACAGCCCGCAGGGATACGCCAAATCAGCCAGCTTGAAGCGACTCTCAAAAAGCTCATCGCCGAAAACCGCAAGCCCAAGTTCATCTATCTCATACCCGACTTCCAGAACCCTTCCGGGACCACCCTTTCTCTTGACGAACGGATAACCGCCCTCCGGCTCGCACACCATTATAATATACCCATCGTCGAAGACGCCCCCTACCGCGAGCTTCGCTTCGAAGGAACCCCCATCCCCTCTCTTTACCAGCTCGACGGGACGGGACACGTTATTACTCTCGGAACCTTTTCCAAAATATTCGTCCCCGGGTTCCGCCTCGGATGGCTCCTTGCGCACGAAGACATTATTACAAAAGCGACCATCGCCAAGCAGTCCATCGACCTCTGCTCTCCCGTGTTCGACCAGAAAATTACCGCCCGCTTTTTCGACAGGGGGCTCTTTGAGGGCAATCTCCAAAAAATCATTCACGCCTACCGCCAGAAACGCGACGCCATGCTCGACGCCCTCGACAGGCACATGCCCGAAGGGGTTACATGGACCCGCCCCCAGGGAGGGCTCTTTCTCTTCCTCAGCCTCCCCGAAACCATGGACGCCAAAGAACTTTTCCAGCTCGCCCTCCGGCAAAACGTCGCCTTCGTGCTCGGAGAAGACTTCCACTGCGACGGCTCCGGCAAAAACACGCTCCGGATCAACTTCTCCTACATGAGCCGCGAACAAAACGAAGAGGGAATCATCCGCCTCGCAAACGCCATCAAAACACTCCGGGAAGAAACGGGGAAAAGGGGGAAAGGGGGAAAGGGGGAAGAGGTGGAAACGGTGAAGAGGTGAAAAGGGGGAAGGGGTGAAAAAGAAGAAACGGTGAAAAGGTGAAAAGGGGGAAGGGGTGAAGAGGAAGAAAGGGTGAAGAGGTGAAAAGGGGGAAGGGGTGAAAAGAAATAAATGATGAAACGAAAAAAATGTTCCATACTAAGAAGCAAATGTTCGACACTAAGAAGCAAATGTTCGGCACTAAGAAGCAAATGTTCGGCACTAAGAAGCAAATGTTCGATACTAAGAAGCAAATGTTCGATACTAAGAAGCAAATGTTCGATACTAAGAAGCAATTATTCCATACTAAGAAGCAAATGTTCGGCACTAAGAAGCAAATGTTCGATACTAAGAAGCAAATGTTCGGCACTAAGAAGCAAATGTTCGACACTAAGAAGCAAATGTTCGACACTAAGAAGCAAATGTTCGACACTAAGAAGCAAATGTTCGACACTAAGAAGCAAAT
>JAISLK010000038.1 GCA_031290935.1 Prevotellaceae bacterium
CGTTGTACTTGGTGCAGTCGGCGGCCAGCAGCAGCAGCAGCAGGCAGCAGGCGGTTTTGAATAAATGTTTCATGATTTAAATATTTAATTAAGTTGTCTGTTATAAGTCGGTTGGCGGCTTTATTACCTTGCTCGGCGTTTAAATGCACCTGCTCGGCGTTTAAATGCACCCGCTCGGCGTTTAAATGCACCCGCTCGGCGTTTAAATGCACTCGCTCGGCGTTTAAATGCACTCGCTCGGCGTTTAAATGCACCTGCTGCCCGTTTAAATGCACCCGCTGCCCGTTTAAATGCACCCGCTGCCCGTTTAACCTTTTTTGCTCGGCGTTTAGCCCTTCTTGCTTCCTTTTTGTCTTTTTCGCCGGGGAATCTGACGGGGTTTTCGGGAAAACGGTGCAAAGGTAGTGTTTTTTTTAATTATGAGTTATGAGTTAAGAGTTAAGAGTTATGAGGTAGGGGCGGGGTTCGCCCGCCCGGTTGCCCGCAGGGCAACCGCCCTTATTGAATTATGAGTGGGCTGGCGGCGGCCAATTCATCATTCATCATTCATCATTCATCATTCATCATTCATCATTCATAATTCATAATTCATCATTCATAATTCATAATTCATCATTCATAATTAAAACGCCGATTGGCGGCTGTTGCGTACAACTTAGAAGAAGTTATCGTTTTCCTGGCCGGGGGTGTAGTTGCTGTCGTCATCGCTGCCGTCGCAAGCGTAGGTGGGCGGGACGCCGGGCGGTATGGCAAATTCATCGGTAGCCCGCACGTCCAAGCGGTCATCGGCAATCACTTTTTGCATAAAGAGCCCCCATACAGGCAAAGCCATATTCGCTCCGCCGCCCAGGGCAAGGCTTTCAAAATGCACATCGCGGTCTTCCGCTCCTACCCATACGCCGGCGGTGAGTTTCGGCGTGAATCCGATAAACCAACCGTCGGACTGGTCGTTGGTGGTGCCCGTTTTCCCGGCTATTTGCCCGTTGGGCACGTAGCGGCTGCGCAGGCGGTAGGCCGTCCCTTCATTTACTATGGCCTGCATAAGGTTTACTGTAAGATAGGCCGTCCGGTCGCTTAATGCTTCCGTTTGCCTGGGCTGGAACGCCGCCAGCCGGTTGCCCGACTTGTCTTCAATACGTGTTACAAAGAAAGGCTCTATGTGGACACCCCTGCTGGGAAAAGTATTATAGGCGCCCACCAGTTCAAAGAGCGTAAGGTCGCAGGAACCCAGACAGAGGGAGGGCGCCCAGGGCAAATCGCTTTTTACGCCCATCTTGTGGGCTATATTTATCAAGGCCTGCGGGCCAAACTGCTTCATCAGGTAAGCCGAAATATTGTTACTGCTTTTGGTCAAGCCCCATTTGAGGGTAACCATCCGGCCAATCCATTCCGGCTTGTCGGTGCTTTTGGGCGACCACGTGCTATCGCCGACAATAAAGGTCTGCGATACATTCAGCACCCGGTCGCAAGGCGTCATGCCCTGCTGCATGGCGAGCGTATATAAAAACGGCTTCATCGTAGAACCTACCTGCCGGTGCGACTGGCGGGCATTGTCGTATTTGAAATACCGGTAATCGGGGCCGCCCACGTAAGCGCGGACAAAGCCGGTTTGCGGCTCTATCGCCATAAACGCCACGCGCAGGAGCGACTTGTAATATAAAATAGAATCGTGCGGCGTCATCACCGTATCCACAGCGCCCCGCTGCCACGAAAAGATGTTCATCGGCACGGGCTGCCTGAAAGCCGCTTCAATGTCTTTTTCGCTCACGCCTTCCGCCTTCATCGCACGGTAGCGGTCGCTGGCCAGCATCCCCTGCCGGATAATCTGCCGCATGCGCTCCGGGGCAAGGTCATTGGAAAACGGGAAATGCCTCCGGCGCTTCAATTCGGCGCTGAATGCCGGTTGCAAATCATAACGCAAATGCGCCGTAATCGCTTCTTCGGCGTACTGCTGCATGCGGGAGTTGACCGTAGTATAAATTTTCAACCCGTCGCGGTCAAGGTTATACCGGCTGCCGTCGGGTTTAAAATTCTTATTGAGCCATCCGTAAAGCGGGTCTTCCGCCCACGACGCAGAATCATTCCTGTAATCAAACAGGCGTTTCCCGTAACGGCTGCGCTCGGGTTTCTGCATATTCAAGGTGCGCCGCAACATATCGCGGAAATAAGGCGCCTGCCCCGAGAGGTGGTCTTGCGGCTGGAAATGCAATATTACCGGCACCCCCTTCAGCGAATCGCCTTCCGCTTCCGGGAGGTAGCCGCATTTCACCATTTGGGTAATTACATGGTTGCGGCGCGTAAGGGCGCGTTCGGGATTGCGCACCGGGCTGTACATCGTCGGCCCATTGACCACGCCCACCAGCATCGCCGCCTCCTCCAGGTTCAGTTGCGACGGGTGCTTGCCGAAGAAAGTAGAAGCCGCCGACCGGACGCCATAAGCATTGCTGCCGTAGAACACCGTATTAAAGTACATCGCGATAATTTCTTCCTTGGTATAGTTCCGCTCAATCTTCACCGCGGTAACCCACTCTTCCAGTTTTTGCCAAATACGTTTCAGCTTGTTCTGTTCGCGCTGCGAAAATAAATTCAACGCCAGCTGCTGCGAAATGGTGCTGCCGCCGCCGGAACTCTTATCGCGAAACAGCAGCGTCTTTACCGCCACGCGCCCCAAGCCGAAAAAATCAATGCCCGCATGGCTGTAGAAACGCTTGTCTTCCGTAGCCACCAGCGCCTCTATCAAATAAGGCGACAGTTCGTCGTACGATACATAAGACCGGTTCTCCACATGAAAAGTAGCCAGCACCACGCCGTCGGATGAAATAATTTCAGTAGCCAAATTACTGTTCGGGTTTTCCAGCTCTTCAAACGCAGGAATATGCCCAAACCAGCCAACCATTATAAACAGGACTATCACGCCGATGACCCCTGCAAATACCACACCCCAAAACCACCGGAAAATTTTCCGTACCCGCCGGTTTTTATCCGTCCCTTCCGATTTATTTTTTTTCGCCATCATTATTGTATATATAAAAAATTACTTTTCAGTTTATTGATATTGGAAAAACAAACACTTTCCAAGTATTATTAAATACAAAATAACATAAAAAATTTGGAATATACCTTATTTTATCACTTACTTTGTAAAAAATATGACAAAAAATAAATTAGTAAATAAACAAATATGCAAGAAAATTTAGTTATCGTAGAGTCGCCGGCCAAAGCCAAAACAATTGAAAAATTTTTAGGAAAAGATTTTTTAGTAAAATCCAGTTTCGGACATATTCGCGACTTGTCAAAGAAACAGTACGGCATTGATATAAAAAACGGCTTTAAGCCCGACTATATCGTGCCGGATGAAAAATTAAAAGTGGTCGCCGAATTGAAAAAATTAGCCAAGCAGGCACAAACCGTCTGGCTCGCTTCCGATGAAGACCGCGAAGGGGAAGCCATTGCATGGCACCTGATGGAAACATTGAAATTAGACCCGGGAAAAACCAAACGCATCGTATTTCACGAAATCACAAAAGACGCCATCCTCCACGCTATTCAAAACCCGCGCACGGTGGACATGAACCTGGTGAATGCCCAACAGGCGCGCCGCGTCCTCGACCGGCTGGTAGGCTTTGAAGTATCGCCGGTGCTGTGGCGGAAAGTAAAAGAAGGCTTGTCGGCCGGGCGCGTGCAGTCCGTTGCCGTACGCCTGATTGTGGAACGCGAACGCGAAGCGTTGAACTTCCGGGCAACGCCGTCATTCAAAGTCAGCGGGCTTTTCGAACCGGCGGACGGGAAAAAATTTAAACTCAAAGCCGAACTTTCCGAAAAATTTAAAGACGAACAAACCGCCCGGCAGTTTTTGGAAAAATGCAAAACGGCAGCCTATACCGTCAATGCCATTGAGAAAAAGCCGGCGAAAAAAATGCCCGCGCCCCCTTTTACAACATCCACGCTGCAACAGGAAGCCTCGCGCAAATATGGTTTTTCCGTCAGTCAAACCATGGTCGTCGCGCAACACCTCTATGAAGCCGGGCTGATTACTTATATGCGTACCGATTCGACAAACCTTTCGGAAATAGCGTTGAAAAATGCAAAGGGCGCCATTGAACAATTATTCGGGAGCAATTATTCCAAGACCCGCCGGTATGCCACCAAAACCAAAGGCGCACAGGAAGCGCACGAAGCCATTCGCCCGACCGACATGAGCCTGCCGGAAATTAAAAACGCCGACTCCCAGGAGTGCAAATTGTACAACCTGATTTGGAAGCGCGCCATTGCCTCGCAGATGGCGGAAGCGCAATTGGAAAAAACGGAAATAACTATCGGCGTTTCCACCGCCGCGCAAACGTTCCAGGCGCGCGGTGAAGTAATTTTGTTCGACGGGTTCCTGAAAGTATATATGGAAACCAACGACGACGAGCCGGAAGACCAGGCCGAGAGCGGGCTGTTGCCGCCATTGGAAAATAATCAATCGCTGGCAGCGCTGGAAATTACGGCTACCGAACGTTTCTCGCAACGCCCGCCGCGCTACACCGAAGCAAGTTTGGTAAAACGGCTGGAAGAATTAGGCATCGGGCGGCCTTCGACATACGCGCCGACAATATCCACAATTATCAACCGCGGCTACGTAACCAAGGAAGACCGCCCGGGCGTAGAACGTAAATACATCCAGTGGCTGTTGCAAAAGGGCAACTTGACAAAAAAAATACTGACGGAAATTACCGGTGCCGAAAAATCAAAACTCTTCCCGAGCGACATCGGCATGCTGGTAAACGATTTTTTGAACAAACATTTTCAGAATATCGTGGACTACGGCTTCACCGCTAACGTGGAAGAAGAATTTGACGAAATCGCCGAAGGGAAACTGCAATGGAGTAAAATGATTGATGAGTTCTACCAACCATTCCACACTAACGTTACGGAAACATTAGAAACATCGCGCACGATGAACGCCGAACGGGTTTTAGGGAAAGACCCAAAAACCGGCAAAACCGTTTTTGCCCGCATTGGCCGCTACGGTCCGCTGGTGCAGCTGGGCGAAGCGGATGATGAAAAAAAGCAGTTCGCCGCTTTGCAAAAAGGACAGCTGATAGAAACCGTCACGCTGGAGGAAGCCCTGAAATTATTTGAACTTCCCCGCCCCGTCGGCATATATGAAGACAAAGACGTAACAGCGGCCATAGGGCGTTTTGGGCCGTATGTCCGTATCGGGTCGGAATTTGTTTCCCTCAAAAAAGAAGACAGCCCCTATACGGTAAGCATTGAACGCGCTATTGAGTTGATTGAAGAAAAACGCAAAAAAGACCGCGAAAAACATATCAAGGTATTTGAAAAAGAAAATATACAAATTCTGAACGGCCGCTTTGGACCTTACATTGCGCACGCCGGCAATAATTACAAAATTCCGAAAGACACCGACCCCGCCGCACTCACCCTGGACGAAAGTTTGGAAATTATCGATGCGCAAAAAGATAAAAAGCCGAAAGGAAGAAGAAAGGTAAAAAGATAGCTTAAATCCGTAAACCCGGTTTTATGCAATTTCAACAAATCATACATTACGTTCAACCCTGCCATTTGCAGGCCGAATACCCGAAAGCGCAGGCCGTCATCATCGGGACAGGCTCGCACAAGCCGATTATAGATGCGCTCATGCTACTGTATGCACACCGGCATACCACGCCTGTTTTGCATATAGAATGTACGGAAAATGATGCGGTAAACATAGTAAACGATTGCCGGCAGCGTAATATAACCGCGATTATTGTGGGTAATGCCCGTTTCCTTCCTGACGGGCAACCGTTCTCTGTCGCCGCCGTAGCACCGTCGGCCAACATGCGGTCGTCGGAACTGTACCGGCCGGCGCTGGAACATCCGCAATTGGAGATTTTTTCGGCCATCGGTTTCCAGACCTACCTTACCGACAACAGCGATATGGAATGGCTGCACAAATACGGTTATGAAACATTGCGGCTCGGCGCATTCCGCGATTGCCCCGCTGAAGCCGAACCGCTGCTTCGCGAAGCGCACCATGTGTTTTTTGATATGAACGCCCTGCGTGCCTCCGACGCTCCCGAAACGCCTCTCCTTTCACCCAATGGCATGTATGCCGAAGAACTGTGCCAATTAGCCGCCTACAGCGGCCGTTCGCCAAAATTACAAAGTTTCCGGCTGTTCAATTTTCTTTCGACCCTTACCCCTGCGTCCCTCACTGCGCAAATAGCCGCCCAGACGCTGTGGCACCTGCTCGAAGGCATTGCCGTACGCCACCAAACACATATACCAAAAAGTACTGCGCACATCAGGAAAATTATTGTAGATGCCGGTGAAAACGGGCAATCAATGGAATTTCTTCACGACACTATCACCGGCTACTGGTGGTTACAGATACCTTTGTCCGACGGTTCGCACCGTCCCATCGCCTGCTTGCAGGAAGACTACCAGTGCGCCTGCCGCCAGGAAGTGCCGGTACGCTGGCTGCACTATTTCCAAAAATTCAATGATATTTTAGCGGACAAATAATAATTCGCGGTATTTCGGCAGCGGCCACATTTCGTCGTCAATAATCCGTTCAAGTTTATCGGCATTGAGGCGGATTTCCTTCATGTAAGGCAAGAGCTTTTCGGTATAGGCTTTGGCGCGTTCGGGAAATTCTTCGATGCTGTTGGCTTTTTTTCGTTCTTCCACCAGGGTGTGCACCTGCTGCCGAATATTTTTAATGTATCCGCCGATTTTTTTGATGGATTGCAATTGCGGCGTAGCCAGTTCGGCGAACTCTTCCCTGCTCAGGATTTCTTTTAATCCGGTTACATTTTTGATGAGGTGGCTTTGGTAACGGATAGCCGTCGGCACGACGTGATTGATGGCCAGGTCGCCCACCATGCGGGCTTCTATCTGGATTTTCTTTACGTATATTTCATTAAAAATTTCGTAACGCGCGTGCAGTTCGTCTTCGGTCATCACGCCGATAGCGGTGAAAAGGTCTATCGAGGGTTTTTCCACAAAGGCTTTGAAAGCGGAAGGCGTGTTTTCCACCCGGCGCAATCCGCGTTTGGCGGCTTCGTTTTTCCATTCTTCGCTGTAGCCGTTTCCTTCAAAGAGGATGGTGTGCGATTCTTCGATAAATTTCCGCAGCACCTGGAAAATAGCTTCGTCTTTTTTGATGTCTTTTGCCATCAGCGCATCGGCTTCGGCTTTGAAGCGAATCAATTGTTGCGCTACGGCGGCGTTGAGCGCCATCATCGGCAACGCGCAGTTCGACGACGACCCGACGGCGCGAAATTCAAAACGGTTACCGGTAAATGCAAAGGGCGATGTGCGGTTGCGGTCGGTGTTGTCAAGCAGGATTTCCGGGATTTTCCCGACAATATCCAGTTTCAGTTCCGTTTTTTCGGTGGGCGTCATTTTTTTGTCGCTCACGCGCTCCACAATGGAGTTGAGCGTTTCGGCCAGCGTGCTGCCCGTGAAGATAGACATGATGGCCGGCGGCGCTTCGCTGGCGCCCAGCCGCAACGAATTGTTGAGCGACATCACGCTGCTCATGAGCAGGTGGTGGTGTTCAAACACTGCGCGGATAGTGGACACGAAGAAAGTCAGGAATTGCAGGTTGCTGCGCGGCGTCTTGCCCGGCGAGAGCAGGTTCACGCCCTTGTCGGTAATCATCGACCAGTTGCAGTGCTTGCCTGAGCCGTTGACGCCGGCGAACGGTTTTTCGTGAAACAGCACCTTTAAATTATGCTTTGCCGCCACGCGCTGCATCAATGTCATCAGGAGGAGGTTGTGGTCGATAGCCAGGTTGGCTTCTTCGTAGAGCGGCGCACATTCATACTGGTTCGGCGCGACTTCGTTGTGGCGGGTGCGCAGGAGAATGCCGAGTTTGTAGGCTTCGGTTTCAAATTCTTTCATAAAGCTCATAATTCGCGGCGGGATAGCGCCGAAATAATGGTCTTCGAGCTGCTGGTCTTTGGCGGCGATATGCCCCAGCAATGTCCGTCCGGTCAATTGCAGGTCGGGGCGGGCGCGTACCAGCGCTTCATCCACCGCAAAATATTCCTGTTCGATGCCCAGCACGCTGTTCACGCGTTGCACGTCCCGGTCGAAGTACCGGCAGATTTCGGCGGCGGCTTTGTCGAGGGCTTGGATAGAGCGCAGGAGCGGCGTTTTCTGGTCCAGCGCCTCGCCGTTGTAGGACACGAAAATGGTGGGAATACACAACGTCTGGTCAAACACAAAGGCCGGCGACGAGGGGTCCCAAGCCGTGTAGCCGCGCGCTTCAAAGGTATTACGCAATCCGCCGTTGGGGAAGCTTGATGCATCGGGTTCCTGCTGCACCAGCGCATTGCCGGAAAAACCTTCAAACACGCTGCCGTCTTTGGCGCGGTCAAGGAAGCTTTCATGCTTCTCGGCCGTAGCGTCGGTAAACGGGTGGAACCAGTGCGTGTAATGCGTAGCGCCGCGTTCCAGCGCCCAGGTTTTCATCCCAGATGCAATCTGGTCGGCGATTTTGCGGTCGATTTTTTTGTTCTCATCCACTGCGCTCGCTACGGCATTGTAAGCTTCCGGCGAAAGGTATTTCCGCATGGTTGGACGGTCAAAAACATTTATTCCGAACTCTTTTGACGCGGGAGTCGGCTCCACGAACATCGGTTTGGTTTCCCTGCACCCTATTTCTTCAAGGGCTTTCTGACGAAAAATACTCATTTTTTTATAGATTGAAGTGTTATTTTTATAATTAACGGCACAAAAGTATATATTTTTTTGAACGGGGCAAAATTTTCAGGGGGGGGTATGTTGAAAAAATAAGGATTTGTTAATATATAGATAGCTGGCAAAATCCAGCCGGAGGGACAAATGCTTTGTTTATTGGCGTCATTACCGCTGGTTCCGCTCCAGGCGCCGATGGTTTGGTTTGCTGTGTAAACGCTGCCGCATTCATCTTTTGTGCAGTTACTTTTTATTCCATCCGGAACAAATCGCGGATTACAGCGTCCGCCAGTAGAAAGCGGGGCGGCGGTATGTGCAGTTTGTTTCCGTCGCGTACCAAATCGCCGGTAGATAAATAACGTTGCGCCTGTTGTAAACAATGCTGCAAAAACGGTTCGCCGAATGTTTTTGCCATGTATTGCAAATCCGCGCCTTCAGCGGTGCGTAGCGAAAGGAGGAGGTATTCATTGAAGCGCATCCCGGGGGTCAGCGTTTCTGTTTCAAACGCCGGTTGCCGGTTTTCTAGGGCTTCCATATAGCGGCGGTTGTTCGCGATATTCCATTGCCGGCTTTGCCCGTTGCAGGAATGTGCCGACGGGCCGATACCAAGGTAAGGGAATCCTTGCCAGTAGCCGCTGTTGTGTTCTGCACGGAATCCGGGGCGGGCAAAATTGGAAATTTCATAATGCGTGTATCCTGCGTCTTCCAAGGCGTGGTGCAGGTACAGGAATTGTTGTGCGCCGGTTTCTTCATCCGGCAAGGGCAGCGTTCCTTTGGCGTATTGTTTGCCGAACAGTGTTTTCGGTTCTATGCTTAAGTGGTAGGCGGAAATATGCGGCGTCTGGAGGGACAAGGCCTGCGCAATGTCCTGCCGCCACGCTTCCGGCGTCTGTTGCGGCAACCCATACATTAAATCTATTGAGATATTCTTGAATCCGGCGTCTTGCGCCGTTTTCACGCAGTCTATCGCCTGTTGCGCCGAATGCCTGCGCCGCAATTGTTTCAACAGTTCATCGCGGAACGATTGCACGCCAATGCTCAGGCGGGTTACGCCTGTTTTGTGCAATTGTGCAAAATAGGCCGGCGAACTGTCGTCGGGGTTTATTTCCACAGTGATTTCCGAAAAATCCGGCGGGGTAAAAATCCGGCGGGCTTTGTCTGTCAACGTCTGTAATTCGGCGGGTGAGAGCGCCGACGGCGTACCGCCGCCAAAGTATAAGGTGGATGGATACGGCGGCGCAGGTAAATAATTTTTGCGTTCTTCCATTTCGCGCAACAGCGCATGCACCATCTGCTCCTTGCGTTCCAGCGATATGCTGAAATGAAAATCGCAGTAGGCGCACAGTTGTTTGCAAAACGGGATGTGGATATAAAGCATTATTTTAGCAACGCCTGCCCGTGGCCGATGAGCACGCCGCCCGAATAAATTTCTACCGTGTAAGCGCCTTTGGCAAACTTTTCGTTGTTGCCGCCGTAGAAAATGCACATCTCAATATCGCTGCCCTGGTAGTCCACTTCGCGCATGTCCGAATATACGAACTGCTCGTTGCCTGCGGAAAAGATGTTATCTTGGGATTGCGTCATCAGGATGCCATCCGGTCCTTTTACGCGGATATATACGTTGCGGGCGCCGCGTTCGGCAATGCTGTTTTCAAGCAGCGTGAAGCAGGTTTTTAATTTGTGGGCGTTGCGCGCCCTTGTTACGACCCTGCCTTTTGTGTTGACGCCGGTAATGGTTACTTCGCGGGCTTTCAGGATGCCGCCCTGTTCTAACTTTTGCGCCAGGTCGCCGGTTGTTTGCACCAGCGATTCGTATTTTTCACGCGATTGCCGCGCTTCGGCTTTGGCGGTGGAGGTTTCTTCGCGCAGTTGAATATTCAGGGTGTTCAGCGAATCCAGCTGCCGGATGTAGTTGCGCATGATGTCGCGCAATGTGCCCAGTTCTTTTTCGTATTCGCGAATACGTGTGCGGTTCGTAGCGTCGGTGCGTCTGATTTTTTCAATCATCAATTCTACTTTTTGCTTTTCCAGTTCCAGTTGCGCATTGAGCGTATCGTTGGATGTTTGCAGTGTATTATATTCTCCGCGCAGGGTTTCCAGGTTGACGACCAATTCGTCTTTTTCCGAATTTAATTCCGATACTATTTTAGCCGTTTCGCTGCGCACGTATAGCAATACTGCTACGAGCGACGCTGTTATAAGCGTTAATATAATCGCCGTTGTCTTTAATTTTTTGCCTGTTTTCTTTTCCGGCTGTTTGTTTTGTGCCGCGATAGTTCCCATATTTTTTAACATTTCTATTTGCCGACAAAGGTAATTATTTTTTCGTTAATTCGCGGAATAATTTTTCTACGGAAGTATTGCCGGTGGCTTTGGACAGCGGCATGTCCGTAATTAATTTCCCCTGGTGAATGATGATAATGCGGTTACAAACAGCTTCGACTTCTTGCATGATATGTGTTGAAAATAATACGGTGCGTTCGCGTCCCAAGCCGGTTATCAGCCGGCGGATTTCGATAATTTGGTTAGGGTCCAGCCCGGTGGCAGGTTCGTCTAAAATCAATACCGGCGGTTCGTGCAGCAATGCTTGTGCGAGCCCTACCCGCTGGCGGTAGCCTTTTGACAGCTGCCCGATTTTTTTATGCTGTTCATCCGTGATGCCGACGCTTTCGATGACTTCGTCTATCCGCCTGTGGAGCCGGCGCCCCAACTTGTGCAGGCCGCCCATGAATTGCAAATATTCCCGTACATATAAATCGGGATACAGCGGATTATGCTCCGGCAAATAGCCGATAGTGCGCCGCGCTTCCAGGGGCTGTTGCGATAAATCAAACCCGTTAACAACCGCTTTGCCCGACGCCGGCGCCAGGTAACCGGTTAAGATTTTCATTAAAGTGGATTTTCCCGCACCGTTAGGCCCCAATAATCCCAGCACCTCCCCGCGTTGTACGGAAAAGCTCACGCCGTCCAGCGCCTTTTGTGCGCCGTATATTTTTGTGATATTATCAACGAGTATCATTTGGATTTGGTAAATATTTCCGGGTGCAAATTTACACCTCTATATTGGGTTGGGCAAATTATTTTCTTTTGACGCGCGCACTTCCGTGCAGGCGGGGTCATTTCAAGATTTCAAGATTTTACCATTTTATTAAGTTGTGTGTTATGAGTCGGTTGGCGGCCTTCTTACCCTGCCCGGCGGCCTTCTTGCCCTGCCCGGCGGCCTTCTTACCCTGCTTGGCGGCCTTCTTACCTTGCCCGGTTTTCAGTTGGCAGTGGCAGTCGGCAGGTACCGGTACCGCGACTTGCGTACTGCGACTGCCGACTGCTTACTGCCACTGCCGACTGCCAACTGCCTGCCGTACCCGTTCTTTGCCTTCTCAATATTTTTGTTTACTTTTGCGGCTAATTATGAAATATTATAAGCGTCTTCGTTATGCAAAATAAAATCCAACGCCTGCTGAAAGAAGTGGAAACGCTGGCGGCAAAAAGCGTGCAGGAAGCGGAAGAAATCCGTGTGCAATGGTTAGGTAAAAAAGGAGTAGTGACGGTATTGTTCGACGAGTTTAAAAACCTCTCCGCCGCAGAAAAGCGTGTACTGGGGCAAGCGCTCAATGCGCTGAAAACAGCCGCGCAGGAAAAAATCGCCGCCTTGCGGGAGGTAACGGAACAAGCGCCGGGCAGTGTTTCCGGCGACTGTACGCCGCCGGGCATCCCGCATCCTTTCGGCGCGCGGCATCCGATAGCGATGGTACGCAATGAAATTATCGGTATCTTCAAACGCAGCGGTTATACCCTGGCGGAAGGCCCGGAGATAGAAGATGACTGGCATGTGTTTTCGGCGTTGAACTTTCCGCCCGAACATCCGGCGCGCGATATGCAGGATACGTTTTTCATCCGGCAGGGCGATAATGCCGTGCTGTTGCGTACGCACACCAGCTCTGTGCAGGTGCGCAAAATGGAAACGCAGCAACCGCCTGTCCGTGTTATTTGCCCCGGGCGGGTGTTCCGCAACGAAGCCATCTCGGCGCGCGCGCATTGCATCTTCCACCAGGTCGAAGGGTTGTATATCGACGAAAACGTATCGTTTGCCGATTTGAAGCAGGCCATCCTGTATTTTGCACAGGAACTATTTGGCGCAGATACGAAAATCCGGCTGCGCCCCTCTTATTTCCCTTTCACGGAACCGAGCGCAGAAGTGGACGTCAGTTGCAATATCTGCGGGGGGAAAGGGTGCAATATTTGCAAAGGCACCGGCTGGCTGGAAATTATGGGCTGCGGAATGGTTGACCCGAATGTGCTCGAGGCAAACCATATTGATTCCGGAAAATACACCGGCTTTGCTTTTGGCATGGGCATCGAACGTATTGCCATGCTCAAATGGCAGGTGCGCGATTTACGCCTTTACTTTGAAAATGACGTCCGCTTCCTGCAACAGTTCGCTACCGCACTGTAATGATGATGATGTGATGATGTGGTGATGTGATGATGTGATGATGTGATAATGTGATGAAAATAGTTAAAGGTGGATGAAAATTGATGAAGGGCTTGCGCCGGTCACTTTAACAATCTTCATCCTTTTTCATCCACTTTCATCAACTTTCTCCCATCTTCATCACCACATCATCACATTATCACATCATCACATTATCACATCATGCAGCTGCTTCAGGGCTTTCTCGAGGATGCTGCGCGGCGTGGCGACGTTCATGCGCATGAATCCTTCTCCGCCGGGGCCGAACATTTCGCCGTCGTTCAGCGCCAAGCCCGCTTTGTTGATAAACAAGTCCAGCAAAGCGGCATGATTTAAACGCAGCCCGCGGCAATCAAGCCATACAAGGAACGACGCCTGCGGTTTCATTACACGGATGGCGGGAAGGTGTTCGGAACAATAGTTGTCCACAAAATTAATATTACTTTCCAGGTAGCCCAATAAGGCTTGCAGCCATTCATGGCCGTGCGTATAGGCGGCTTCAGCGGCAATGGTCGCAAAAATCGTCGGTTCGTTCAGCTCGTTTGCCTTTAGCCACGAGTAAAACCGGGCGCGGATAGCGGCGTTGGGCACAACGGCAAACGAACTCACCAGCCCTGCGATATTAAATGTTTTCGACGGCGCGCCGAAGGTGATGCTGTTCTGCGCCGCCGCTTCCGATACGGCAGCAAACGGCAGGTGGCGGTTCCCGTACAATGTCATGTCGGCATGAATTTCATCCGAAATAACCAGGATATTATGCCGTGCGCAAATACCGGCAAGCGTTGCCAGCGTTTCGCGGCTCCACACCACCCCGCCCGGGTTGTGCGGGTTGGAAAGGATGAGCAGCTTGCACCGGCTGTCGATGAGCTTTTCCAGCTGTTCAAAATCCATTTCGTAGCTGCCCCCGGCAAGCTTTAGCGGATTATACGCCACCTCGCGTTCGTTGGCCTCCGGCACCAGCCGGAACGGGTGGTACACGGGCGGCTGGATAATCACCTTGTCGCCCTTTTCGGTAAAGACATTTAGCGCAAGCCCGATGCCTTTAACGATGCCCGGAATATAGCACAGCCATTCGGCTTTCACATTCCACCCGTGCCGTTCTTTCAGCCAGCGCATCACCGCAGGCCGGTAGCCCGGCGGGTCCTGCGTATAGCCGAAAACAGGATGCTCCATCCGCATGCGGAGCGCATCCACAATAAATGCCGGCGTTTCAAAATCCATGTCGGCTACCCAGAGCGGAATCAGATTGGCGTTGCCGTAGCGGGCTTCCAGGGCGCCGGTCTTTAGCGCGTTCGTGCCGCGCCGGTCGATTACTTTGTCAAAATCGTACTTTCTTTGCATAGTTTAATTCAATTGTAAAAATTGCTTACAAAGATAGGAATTTCTTTGAATCGGCCAACGGATGAAGTGGATTTATTTACTAAATCCTTACAGCATTTTCAATATGGAATGGAAGATGAGCAGGCCGTCGGTGTTTCCCAGTTCGGTGTCGGCGGCGCGCTCGGGGTGGGGCATCATGCCGTAAATATTTTGCGTTTTGTTGCAAATGCCGGCAATATTATTTACCGAGCCGTTGGGGTTGGCCTGTTCCGAGACGATGCCGTTTTCATCGCAATAGCGGAACAGCACCTGTCCGTTCTGCTGCAACGCCGCTAATGTTTCCGCATCGGCGTAATAGCGCCCTTCGGCATGCGCAACGGGGATTTTCAGCGGCTGTGCGGCGTCCAGGAATTTCGTGGCATACGACGTTTTGCTGTCCGGCAACAGACAGGTGTTCTTACAGATAAATTTCTGGCTTACGTTAGGCAGCAAGGCGCCCGGCAACAATCCGCTTTCGCATAAAATTTGAAAGCCGTTGCACACGCCCATCACAAAACCGCCCTTATCGGCAAATTCCATTATTTCGCGCATAATGGGCGAAAACTTCGCCAACGCGCCGCAACGCAAATAGTCGCCATACGAAAAACCGCCCGGCAGCAGGATGCCGTCCACTTTTTTCAGGTCATGGTCTTTGTGCCATAATTCCACTACTTCCTGCTGCAATTTATCGCGGAAAGTATAAATCATGTCGTGGTCGCAATTGGAGCCGGGAAAAATTACTACGCCAAATTTCATTGTTGTTGATTTGTTTATTTGCACGCCTGCCGCCTGTTTTAACGCGCTGTGTTTTTTGCAAAGTTACAAAAATTCCGATATATGTAAATAAATAACCGATGCCCATAACAGTATCCAGCAAAAAATTTTTATTTTCCGCTGCCCCGGTTGCGCCAAATAATTAGCCGTAATCACCGTTAGCGGCACGGCGAGCAAAGGCATTGCCTGATAATTGTAGGCCGGGTAAAAAATAACGCCGGCGATTACCAGCAATAACATCCATATAAAAATATTGCGGGTGCGGAGGATTCTTATTTTATTGGCCGATGCTTTGGAGAAAGTATGCGTCAATGATAAAAACAGCAGGAACACTATGCCTGCGAAAAACAAACACAGCGGTATATTCCCGGAAGCGGATTCCGGCAGGCCTTCCGGTAACAGCGCCGGATACGTTTCTTTTGCGGTTGCAATATCCTTCGCAGCGAGCCAGTGGTAAAAAAGCAGGTAGGCGTGCGGCGTAAGTGCGCCGAAGAAAGAAACAGCCCAGTCGCGCCAGGCAAACGTGCGTAAAATTATTATCGCCACAGGCAGTAGCAGCAACAGTAATAACGCCGGCGGGAAACACAACGGCGCTAACGAAAAGCAAAACGATGCGATAAATAAGTCCGACAATCCGGGCAAGCGCTGGCAGGAAGCGAACAGGCTGTGCAGCCCGACAAAGATTAACAGCGTTACCGCCTGTATGCCCGAAAACCATTGCGTCGCAGGGATAGCGGAAGAGAACAGCACATAGAGCAGCGGCAATAAAAAATCGTTTGTCGAATGAAATAAATAACGATTGTTGAGGATAAGCAGCGTAGCGGCGGAAATAAATGTGAAGATAAATGCTATATACGTCCATATTTTCATGTCCGGCAGCAGCCCCATCCACAACGAATGCGCCTGTATGTGCCGGTACGTTCCGCCGGCAGGGATTTCCGCAAGGGAGAACAACGAGGGTATCCACAGCACGAACAACAGCACAAAACAAATGCTTAATGCAAAAAAAGTATTTCGTTTCAAGGAAGCTATCAGCATAAATTTATACTTTAACGTTTGCAAAGTCGTTGCGCATTCAGGTCAGACAGTCTAAACCGATGTCCCGCCGGAAATACATATCTTGAAAATGGATGGCGGCAACAGCGCCGTATGATTTCTTGCGCGCCGCCGGTAAATCCTCCGCCAGCGACGTAACCGCCAGTACGCGCCCGCCGGCCGTTACCAGCGTATCCTGTTGCAGCGCCGTTCCCGCATGGAAAACGATGCTTCCTTTCACGTCCTGCAGGCCGGTTACCGGATAGCCTTTCCCGTACGTTCCGGGATAGCCGCCCGACACGCATACGACGGCTACCGCCGTGGCCGGCGCGATGGCGCAGGTTTTCGTATCCAGCGACCCGCATGCGACGCCGTCGAACAGATCCAGCAAATCGGACTGCAGGCGCGGCAGTACCACTTCGGTTTCGGGGTCGCCCATGCGCACATTGTATTCAATGACGAAGGGGTTGCCCTTTACATTCATCAGCCCGAAGAAGAGGAAGCCTTTGTAGGTAATGCCTTCCTGCTGCAGCCCGGCAATGGTGGGCTGTATAATCCGTTGTTCCACTTTTTGCAAAAACGCCGGCGTGGCAAAAGGCGCCGGCGAAACGGCGCCCATGCCGCCGGTATTCAGCCCGGCGTCGTTATCGCCGATACGTTTGTAGTCCTTGGCTTCGGGCAGGAGTTTATAATTTTTCCCGTCTGTCAGGATAAAGGCCGAGAGTTCTATCCCCTGCAAAAATTCTTCGATAACCACCTTGCTGCCGGCTGCGCCGAACAGGCCTTGCAGCATATTCCGCAACTGTTGTTTCGCTTCGTCGCGGGAATGGATAATCAGCACGCCTTTGCCGGCAGCCAGCCCGTCGGCTTTGAGTACGTAGGGCGCCTGCAATTCGTCGAGAAACTGTTCGCCGTCGGCGATGGTAGCGGCTGTTACGGTTCTGTAGCGCGCCGTAGGGATGCCGTAGCGCTGCATAAAGTTTTTGGCAAAATCCTTGCTGCCCTCCAGCTGTGCGCCCCGTTGGCAGGGGCCGATGACGGGCGCGGCATTTACCGCGTCGCCGGCAGCGAAGTAATCGGCTATGCCGTTCACCAGCGGTTCTTCGGGGCCTACGACAATCAGGTTTATTTTCCGCTCCAGCGTTATTTTCTTTAACGCTTCAAAGTCGTTTGCGGCTACGGCAATATTTTCGCCGAAGGCAGCCGTGCCGGGATTTCCGGGGGCAATGAATAATTTTTCCAGACGGTTGCTTTGCGCGAGTTTCCATGCCATCGCATGTTCCCTGCCCCCCTGTCCTATCAATAATACACGATACATAATTTCGGATTTACAGATTTATATATTCCTTTTTACATCACAATGGCTTTGCATTTCCATCCTTTGGCGTAAATAAAGTCCAGGACGACGGGCAGGGCAAACCAAAGGTTTTTCGCTGATTTGCGTGAGTCGTGGAAGACTACAATGTCGCCCGGGTGCAGGGATTTTATGATGCCGCGGACACAGGCTTTGCCTGTCAGGCTGCGGCTATAGTCGCGGCTCAGGATACTCCACATAATAATGTTATAGCGTTCTCCGACCATCCGCGCCTGGTGCGGCCCGATGCGCGCATACGGCGGGCGGAATAAATTGTTGCCGATAAAGCTTTCCGCCAAATCCACATCGCGGAGGTAAACGCCGGTATCCATCCCCCAGCCTTTGATGTGGCTGTATGAATGATTGCCGACGGCATGCCCGCGCGCTTTAACCTGTTCAAATAATCCGGGATTCATTTCTACGTTTTTCCCGAGGCAGAAGAAAGTAGCTTTGGCGTGGAATTTTTCCAGCTGGTTGAGCACCCATGGCGTTACTTCCGTCGTTGGCCCGTCGTCGAAAGTCAGGTAAATGCCATCCTGTTCATCAGGAAAATTCCAGATAAAGTTCGGGAATAAATTACGTATAAACTGCGGCGGGTTGAATCGCATGCCAGGTAAATTGTGGCGCAAAGATACAAAAAGATTGACGGATTTACGGAGTTTGGGCTTGCGCCTTGGTAAAATTTTGTATCTTTGCGCGCTGATATTAAAATTTTAAGGCCGCAGTGCCGGATACCGTATGATACATTTGGAACTTACCGCAAACAATATTTATGACATTCTTTTCCATGGAAAGAAGCTGGAACTTTCTGCCGGTACGCTGGAGAGCGTGGCGCAGGGGTTTGATTTCCTGAGCCGCTTTTCAAAAGAGAAACTGATTTATGGCATCAACACCGGCTTCGGGCCTATGGCGCAGTACCGGATTGACGACAAATCGCTAAACGATTTACAGTATAATATCATCAGGAGCCATTGCACCGGCGCGGGCGGGTTGCTGCCCGACCGTTATGTGAAAGCGATTATGCTGGCGCGGGCGGGCACGTTCCTGCGGGGGTATTCGGGGATTCACCCGTCGGTAGTGGCGTTGCTGGCGGCGTTTATCAACAGCGATATTTACCCGTTGATATTTGAACACGGCAGCGTGGGGGCCAGCGGCGATTTGGTGCAGCTGGCGCACGTCGCGCTGTGCCTTATCGGCGAAGGCGAGGTGCGCTACCGGGGCGTTATTGCGCCTGCGCGGCAGGTATTCGACGAACTGCGCCTGCAGCCCGTCAGGATGTACATCCGGGAAGGCCTGGCGCTGCTGAACGGCACGTCGGCCATGACCGGCATAGGGATGATAAACCTGTATTACGCCAAAAGAATCCTGGGCTGGGCGGTTATCGCTTCGGCGATGGTGCATGAAATTGTGGGGGCGTTTGACGATTATTTTTCGGAAGAGCTGAATGCGTCCAAGAAGCACAGGGGGCAGCGGCTCGTGGCGGCGCAGCTGCGGGCGGTCTTGCAGGGCGCGGCGCGTATCCGCAAGCGCGAGGTGTTCTTTTATGACCATAAAATAGCGGAGGATTATATTAAAGACAAGGTACAGGAATATTATTCCATCCGTTGCGTGCCGCAGGTTTTAGGCCCTGTGGCCGACGCCGTCGCGAACACGGAAGAGGTATTGATTAATGAAATTAATTCCGCCAGCGACAATCCCGTGGTGGACGTCCGGGCGGGGAATGTATTCCATGGCGGGAATTTCCACGGCGACTACGTGTCCTTTGAAATGGACAAGCTGAAAATCGCCATCACCAAATTAACGATGCTGGCGGAGCGCCAGATGAATTACCTCTTCCATGAACGTATCAATAACCTGCTGCCCCCGTTCGGCAATTTGGGCGTCAGGGGGCTAAACTACGGTTTGCAGGCAGCGCAGTTTACGGCGACCTCCACGACGGCCGAATCGCAGACCCTGTCGAACCCCATGTACGTGCACAGTATCCCCTGCAACAACGATAACCAGGATATCGTAAGCATGGGCGCCAACGCCGCGCTGCTGGCGAAAACCGTTATCGAAAACGCCTACCAGGTGATGAGCATTCATTTCATGGCTATCGTGCAGGCGGTAGATTACCTGAAAATACAGCCCCAGCTGTCGCCCGTTACCAGGGAAGTCTATGAAGACATACGCGCATTCTTCCCCGTATTCACCAACGATACGGCCAAACACCGGGATATCGCCCGGATGAACGAATACCTGAAAAACAACAGGAAGTATGATGCAGATGTGATGATGTGATGATGTGGTGATGTGGTGATGCGGGCTGCCGCCTTTCTTAATTATGAATTATGAGTTGCCGGCGACAGCCAATTCATAATTCATAATTCATAATTGGTTCCCCGCGCCGCCCGGCAAGCTTGCCTGCATCGCAGGACATGCCGCCAAACAGCCCGGGAAACTTGCCTGCATCGCAGGACATGACGCCGAACAGCCCGGCGACATATCCTGTATCGCAGGACATGCCGCCAAACAGCCCGGGAAGCTTGCCTGCATCGCAGGACATGACGCCGAACAGCCTGACGACATATCCTGTATCGCAGGATATGTCGCTGGGCAGCCCGGCGACATATCCCACATCGCAGGCAAGTTTGCCGGAGCGTTCGGGAAGGCATCCTGCGATGCAGGCAAGCTTGCCGGAGCGTTCAGGAGGGCATCCGGCGATGCAGGAAAGCCTGCCGGGAGGCGCGGGACAATGTCGTCAAGTTAAGCGGCAAGAGGGTAGCGATTGACGCCGCCGGCCGCTTTCCACTAAAATAATTTTCTTTATCTTTGCAGGAAATACCTGCAGTTAAAAACCAAGAACCAAGAGTTAAGCCATCTGGCGCCAGCCCATTTTCAACTTTCAACATATGACTGATGACTTTCAAAAAATATTACAGCAATATTGGGGCTACAGCCATTTCCGCGCTTTGCAGGAAGACATCATCCGCGAAGCGTACGAAGGGCGCGACGTGCTGGCGCTGATGCCGACCGGCGGCGGGAAATCCATTACCTTCCAGGTGCCGGCGCTGGCAAGGGAGGGTATCTGTTTAGTCGTAACCCCCCTCATCGCCCTCATGAAAGACCAGGTGGAAAACCTGAAAAAACGCGGCATAAAAGCGCTGGCCATCTACTCCGGCATGTCAAACAGGGAAATTGACATTGCGTTCGACAATGCCGTGTATGGCCCCTACAAATTCCTGTACCTGTCGCCGGAGCGCCTGGGGACAGAGCTTTTCCAGGTACGTGTGCAAAAGATGAATGTAAATCTGCTGGCGGTGGACGAGGCGCACTGCATTTCGCAATGGGGCTACGATTTCCGCCCGTCGTACCTCGAAATTGCCCACGCGCGGAAATGGCTGCCCGGCGTGCCGGTATTGGCGCTTACCGCTACGGCTACGCCCGAAGTAGCGCAGGATATAATGAACAAACTGGGGTTCCGCCGGCCGAATTTATGGCAGAAAAGTTTTGAACGGAAGAATTTAATTTACGTAGTGCGCGAAACGGAAGACAAGCACAGCCAGCTGCTGCATATTTGCCGGCGCGTGCCGGGCACAGGCATCGTGTATGTGCGCAGCCGCGGGAACACACAGGACATAGCCGGTTTCTTGAATGAAAACCGTATCTCCGCCGACTTTTACCACGCCGGCCTGGGCGCCGGAACCCGCCATGCCAAACAGGATGACTGGAAACAGGGACGTACGCGGGTGATGGTTTGCACCAACGCTTTTGGCATGGGCATTGATAAACCCGACGTCCGCTTTGTGATACATGCGGATTTGCCCGACAGCGTGGAAGCCTACTTCCAGGAAGCGGGACGGGCGGGGCGCGATGAAAAAACGGCCTACGCCGTGCTGCTGTACGACAACGCCGATAACCAAAAAGCGGCGCAGCGGTTACGCACCGCCTTCCCGCCGGCGGCAACCATCCGGGAGGTGTACCAGAAAATTTATATGTACTTCAATATCCCTTACGGAGCAGGAAAAGGAAGCGTTTTTAACTTTAACCTGATGGATTTTTCCGTGAAAAACAACATCCATTCGCTCACGGCATACAATGCCCTGCGATGCCTGCAGCGAGAGGGCTACCTGGAACTCACCGATGAACTGGACAACCCCACGCGCATCCATTTTGCGGTAACCCGCGACGAACTGTATAAAGTGCAAATAAACGACGAATCATTAGACCGCTTTATCCGAACCCTCCTGCGGGCTTACACCGGCGTATTTACCGGCTTCGTACCGGTAGATGAACACTGCCTGGCGAAGTGGATGAAGGTGGAACCGGCCGTCATTAACGATTACCTGTTGCGGCTGTCGCGCATGCAGGTGATTGATTATATCCCCAAAAAACGCTCGCCGCTGCTGCTCTTCCATGAAGAACGCCTGGACGCCGACAACCTGCGCCTCTCCAAAGAACATTACGGCGACTTGAAAAAACGGTATGAACAGCGCACGAACGCCCTGTTGCACTACGCTGCCGGCACGGCGCAATGCCGCAGCCGGCAGCTGCTTGCTTACTTCGGCGAAACCAACGCCGCCCCCTGCGGCCGCTGCGACGTATGCACCGGGCAGCACGAAGCCGGCGTGGGCAACTATAAATTTACAGTATTATCGGAAAAATTAAAAACGCTTATCCGCGCAAATGCGTTCACCCCCGCCCGGTGCATCGACAGCCTTGCCGCCCCGCCCGGCGACGCCATTAAAGTGTTGCGCTGGCTCATCGACCACGACGAAGTATCCGAAACCGATGACGGGATATTGGAATGGAAAGCGGAAAGGTGAAAATCGGGCCGGCGCCGGCAGCGTCCTTGCGAGCGGAGCGAAGCCATCCGGGACGAGGTGTTTTTACTGATTAGCTTAGCGGGATAAGTATTTCTTTAGCTCCCTGTCAAAGGTGTATATGGTGTGGTTCTCGCTTTTGGCATATCCTGCAAGCAGGCAGTCAATGAAGTCAAGTTTGGTGGATGCATAGGTTTGAATAGCGCATAAAACCACGTTAGGGCGATAAACCCAAATGTGGCTTATTCGCATTATCCCTTCTATGGTTTTAGCAATGGTAAGCCGGTCTATCCTGTACACTTTACTTAATACATACACTATTTCTGCAATGACTTCCATGGGGAGCAAGCAATTATTTAATGCCAACTCCTTATCTACAGCGTCAGCCATAGCAGCATTGTCTTGTAAAATATACCGGAGTACAGCGTTCGTATCAAAGATTACCATACTTCTCTTTTAAGTTCATCGCCCATGCGTTTTTCTCCTGCTCCATTAGCGCAGGATTGGCATACTGTTTCAAGTAGCCTTTCATGTTGTCCGTAGCAGGCGAAGAGGTTGCTGCTTCCACTACCGGCAATACAATCACTTCAACCCGCTTGTCTTGCATTTGCGGCGGTATGTACATAACCGGAGAGAGTTGTTCTGCCTGCATTATTTTTCTGATTATTTCCATAGTAAATCTTCATTTCCTGCAAAGATACAAAAAAGATTTACGGATTTACAGGTTCGGGCCGGCCACTTTCAACTTTCCACTTTCCACTCATAACTCACGACTTTCTGCAAATACGGAAATACGGTGGAGCCTGCGTCTTCCAGCGGTTGATAGAGGAAGGAATCATGGATGGCCTTTTCCGGTAATAGCTCAAATGATTTCAGGATAACTATGCAGACGCTGATGATTAACGCCATCTTGAGGACGCAGAGGATAGTCCCCAGCAGGTGGTTGACAAGCCCCAGGGCGACCATCTTTATAAACCGGTCGGCCACCCGCCCGGTAAGCAGGACTAAAAACAGGACGGCAATAAACGTTACCGCAAACGCCGCCGCCCTGGTTACCGCTTCATTCAAGGCAAACCATTCGGATAAGTAAGCCGCTGTGGAGCCCGAGAATTTATATGCGCAAAAAACGCCCAGCGCCAGCGCCAGGATGCCGAATACCTGCCGCACCAAACCCTGCCGCCAGCCAACCACAACGCTTATCAGCAGCAGTACCCCAATTATAATATCAAAGTAGTTCATCACAGAAATGTTTTTTACAAATGTACGGAATTTAGTTTGAACTTTCTTCCCGCAAAGCCTTCATCAGTTTTTCCGCCGCAAGGGCAGGGGAGGGGCTTTGGGCAAGGAGTTCGACAAACTTGCTGCCGATAATCGCGCCGGAAGCGTGGGCGAATGCGGCGTCGAGCGTGGCCTTGTTGGATATGCCGAAGCCAATCATCAGCGGGTTGCGCAGGCGCATCCGGCGGATGCGGCGGAAATAGTCGAGGCGGGCGCTGTCGAAAGCCGTCTGTGCGCCGGTGGTAGCGGCCGACGATACCATGTAGATGAACCCGCCCGAGGCTTCGTCGATTTGGCGGATGCGCGCTTCGGGCGTTTCGGGGGTAATCAGCAGGATGAGGTGCAGGCCGTAGCGCTCCACAACAGGGCGGTAGTCGCGGAGGTATTCGGCCAATGGCAGGTCGGGGATAATCATGCCCGAGATGTGGGTGCGCCGGCAGTCGCGGCAGAAGTTTTCAAAGCCGTATTGCATGATGGGGTTGAGGTAGCCCATCATCAGGAGCGGGACGGGCGACGGCGGCAGGGCGGCGAGCTGGTC
>JAISLK010000039.1 GCA_031290935.1 Prevotellaceae bacterium
TCCCGGTGTCCCGGCGTTATTTCCCGGTGTCCCGGCGTTATTTCCCGGTGTCCCGGTGTTATTTTGCGATGTCTCGGTGTTATTTTGCGATGTCTCGGTGTTATTTTGCGATGTCTCGGCGTTATTTTGCGATGTCTCGGTGTTATTTTGCGATGTCTCGGTGTTATTTTGCGATGTCTCGGTGTTATTTTGCGATGTCTCGGTGTTATTTTGCGATGTCTCGGTGTTATTTTGCGATGTCTCGGTCTTTTTTCCCGGTGTCCCGGCCATATTGTCCGATGTACCGGCCATATTGTCCGGTGCCTCGCACTTACGCCCTGCCTGTCTCAACAGAACAAAACAGCTATTCAAAACCGGAAGCAGATTACAACTTGCAACTTTCAACTTACTACTGTCTGCAACTGTTGGCTTGCGACTAAATTTTGCTTATCTTTGCAACGTTATGTTAAAACAAACGCTTCAACAGAAATTGCAGCAGCGGTTGTCGCCCTTGCAAATCCAGGCCATCCAGCTGATCACACTGCCGATTATGCAGTTTGAACACCGGGTGCGGGAAGAACTGGAAGAAAACCCTGCACTCGACGAAGCAGCCTGTGAGGATGACGAAAACGCCCCCGCCGCCCTGCCGCCCGGCGACGATACGCCGGCCTACAAACTGTATGCCCTCCAGTCCCCGGCGGCAACCAAGCCGGAATTCCCGGCATTGCCGGTGAAAGAAAATTTCCGCCAGCAGTTAGAAGAACAAATAGGCTTTAACAGTTTAAACGAACGCGAGCGGACGATCGCCTCCTTCCTTATCGGCAGCCTCGACGACGACGGCTACCTGCGCCGCAGCCCGGCATCGGTAGTAGATGATATCGCCTTCAGGATGGGCATCGAAACAACCGAAGAAGAAATAGAAAAACTCTTGCGCCTTATCCAGGACTGCGATCCGCCGGGCATGGGAGCGCGTAACCTCCGGGAATGCCTGCTGATACAGCTGCGCCGCCGCACCGCGCCAACAGCTGTGCAACTGCTCGCCGGGCAGGCGCTGGAACACTGTTTCGACGACTTTGTAAAAAAACATTACGATAAAATCCAGACCAAATTAGGCGTGGACACTGCCGCGCTCAAAGCGGCAGTGGAAGAAATCAGGCACCTCAACCCGCGCCCGGCGGGCAGCACCAGCGACAGCTATAACGAACAGGCGCAACCGATGGTGCCGGACTTCCTGCTCGAACCGCACGACGGCGAACTCCAGCTGTCCCTGCTGCGCGGAAATGTCCCGGCCCTGCAACTGAACCGCCGCTACCTGCAACTGCTCGACAACCGTACGCCCGCCACCGCTGCAGAACGCGCCGCCGCCGCCTTTGTAAAACAAAAAATGGAAGCCGCCGCCCGCTTCATAGAAGCCATCAAACAGCGGCAACAGACCCTGATAGCCACCATGCAGGCGATTATCGACCGCCAGCGCGCCTATTTCGCCGACGGCGACGAAAGCAAGCTCCGGCCAATGGTGCTGAAACATATTGCCGCCGCTACAGGCTATGATATTTCCACCATATCGCGCGTAGTAAACAGTAAATTTATTCAAACGCATTTCGGCATTTTCCCGTTGAAATATTTTTTCTCCGAAGGCGTGAAAACCACTACCGGCACGGAAGCCAGCACACACGAAATGAAAAATATTCTGGAAGAAAGCATCGCCGGCGAAAATAAAAAACATCCGCTGACCGACAAACAGCTGGTCGAAGTATTGAAGCAGCGCGGTTATGACGTAGCCCGCCGGACGGTAGCCAAATACCGCGAACAGTTACATATCCCCGTAGCAAGGCTGCGTGTTGAATTATAAAATACATCAAAAAAAAATATGAAACAATTTATTCTATCCGAACACCCGTCGCTGTTCAACCGCTTTTTGGCGGAACTGCGCGACAGCAGTATCCAGAAAGACCGCCTGCGCTTCCGCTATAACATGGAACGCATAGGCGAAATTTTTGCCTATGAAATAAGCAAAACACTACCCTCCACCGTGAAGGATGTAACTACCCCGCTGGGCATTTCCTCTATAGCCCTGCCGGACGAATCGCTGGTGCTGGCCACTATCCTGCGTGCCGGGCTGCCCCTGCACCAGGGCTTCCTCAATTTCTTCGACCGCGCCGACAATGCCTTTATCGCCGCCTACCGCAAATACGGGAAAGATTATAAATTTACCATTCAGCTGGAATACCTCTCGTCATCACCTGTTGACGGAAAAACGCTCGTGCTGATGGACCCGATGCTGGCTACCGGCGAGTCAATGCTCCTGACCTACCATGCCATCCTGGAAAAAGGACAGCCGCTGCACACACACATCGTAGCGCCCATAGCCAGCAAATACGGCGTGGAATACCTGCACATCCACCTGCCGGCGAAAAACGTTACCCTCTGGCTCGGCGCAGTGGACGAAGAGTTGACCACCAAGTCATACATTGTACCCGGGCTGGGCGACGCCGGCGACCTGGCGTATGGAGAGAAAATGTAGATAATGTAATTAAAAGGACTGGCGCCGGCGTTCCACGTGTGATTGACGCCACATCGCCACATTCAGCCTCGAACTTGCCATCACCTTAACCCGCCTGCGGCGGAGCAATTAGCCGTTCACGGATTCTGGATTCGATTTCTTCACTTAATTGGGGATTGTCGAGCAACAGTTGTTTCACGGCATCGCGGCCTTGCGCCAGTTTGGCGTCGCCGTAGCTGAACCACGAGCCGCTTTTCTTGATAATTTCGAAATCTACACCCAGATCAATAATTTCACCGATTTTGGAAATCCCTTCGCCGAAGACAATATCAAACTCCGCTTTCTTGAATGGCGGCGCGAGTTTGTTTTTTACCACTTTGGCGCGGGTACGGTTGCCGGTAGCCTCGTCGCCGTCTTTCAACTGTGTAGTACGGCGCACATCTACGCGGATAGACGAGTAAAACTTCAAAGCATTCCCGCCGGTAGTCGTTTCGGGATTACCGAACATGACACCGATTTTGTCGCGCAACTGGTTGATGAAAATACAGCAGGTATTGGTGCGGCTGATATTCGCCGTGAGTTTCCGCAACGCCTGACTCATCAGACGCGCTTGCAGCCCCATCTTCGATTCGCCCATTTCGCCTTCAATTTCCGCTTTGGGCGTTAAGGCCGCCACAGAGTCAATCACGACAATATCCACCGCACTGGAACGTATCAGCTGATCGGCGATTTCGAGCGCCTGCTCGCCGTTGTCGGGCTGCGAAATCAGCAGGGTATCCACATTCACGTTCAGTTTTTCAGCATAGGTGCGATCGAAAGCATGTTCCGCATCAATGATAGCGGCGATGCCGCCGGCTTTTTGCGCTTCGGCGATGGCATGAATCGCCAGCGTAGTTTTCCCGCTGGATTCCGGCCCGTAAATCTCTATCACCCGGCCGCGCGGATAACCGCCGATACCCAACGCATGATCTAACGTGATGGAACCGCTCGGAATCACCGACACATCTACTTTCGGCTGGTCTCCCATTTTCATGATAGTACCCTTGCCGTAATCTTTCTCTATTTTGTCCAGCGTAGCCTGTAGCGCTTTCAGTTTTTCTTTGCTCACTTCCACCTGTTTTTTTTCGGCAGATTCTTTTTCTTTTGCCATATTTTGTTGCTTTAAATTTTCAAAAAAATGATTTCGGCAAATGTACGATTATTTTTTGATAAGGCAAAAAGAACTGACATTGCTTGGTAAACCTTGTGGCGCCGGTAGCGGTGGTGGCAAAATCACCGGCAGCGACGCCTTCCGCCTCCTCTCGGGTCTTACAACAACGTAAAAAGGTATAACTATATGCTCCGGGCGACAAATTGTCAGGTTTCAGCTAAAAGCGTAGCTGCCTGCAACGGCTGGCGGTAGTGGATACGGGCAAGGCAGCCCCCTTTTCCCCCTTTTACCCGTGCAAAAAAATAAAATAAATTTGTGCAATCTAAAAATAGATGTTATCTTTGCAACGTTGAAATGAGATAACAGGACGAGAAAGGGGGGACAGCAAGTCCCCTTCTTCTTTACAAAAAATGATTACGACACAAGACATACAACCCGTTATAAACCGCTTCATCGCCGGCACGGATATTTTTCCGGTGTCGCTGAAAATAAGCGCCGACAATGTTATTGAGGTATCTATTGACAGCCCGCAGGGCGTATCGTTAAGCCAGTGCGCCGCATTGAGCGACGCCATTCATGCGGTTTTCGACAGCCGGGAAGAAGATTTTGAATTGACTGTGTCATCGGCGGGGCTGGACCAGCCATTGCGCGTGTTTCAGCAATACCTGAAATATATCGGCAAGGAAGTGGAAATCGTGCTGAAATCCGGGAAAAAATTAACAGCCACCCTCTCCGAAGCCACGCCGGAAGCCATTAGCGTGCAGTATGCAATAATACAAAAAGTAGAAGGAAAAAAACGGAAACAACCGGTAACCCTTTTCGCTACTTATTTATTAACAGAAATTAAATCAACAAAACCAATCATAAAATGGAAGGACTAAACCTGATTTTTTCGGAATTTAAAGAACTGAAAAACATTGACCGGCCTACGCTGATGAGCGTCCTCGAAGATGTTTTTCGCGGATTATTAGTCAGAATGTATGGTGATACCAGCAATTTCGACATCATTATCAATATCGACAAAGGCGATTTTGAAATCTGGCGAAACCGCGTAGTCGTAGAAACGGTAACCGACCCGGCTACACAAATTTCATTGGCTGATGCTAAAAAAATCGACAGTTCTTATGAAACGGATGAAGACGTGATGGAAGAAGTCAAACTCGAAAACTTTGGCAGACGCGGTATCTTAGCGATTCGCCAAAATCTGGCCGGCCGTATCCTCGACATCGAAAAAGCCAATTTATACAATAAATATAAAGAACGCGTCGGCGAAATCATTGTCGGCGAAGTGTACCAGGTATGGAAAAAAGAAGTGATGGTGCTTGACGACGACGGCAACGAATTGCTGTTGCCGAAAAGCGAACAGATACCGTCCGACTTTTTCCGCAAAGGCGACAGCGTTCGCGCGGTAGTAACGAAAGTGGAAATGCGCAACAACAATCCGACGATTGTGCTTTCACGTACGTCCACGCTCTTTTTGGAACGCCTGTTTGAACAGGAAGTGCCGGAAATTTTCGACGGGCTGATTACCATCAAAAAAATCGTGCGTATTCCCGGCGAACGCGCCAAAGTGGCGGTAGAATCCTACGATGACCGTATTGACCCTGTGGGCGCATGCGTGGGCGTGAAAGGCGCGCGTATTCACGGCATCGTACGCGAACTGCGCAACGAAAATATCGACATCATCAACTGGACGGGCAACCTCCAACTGCTGGTGCAACGCGCATTAAGCCCCGCCAAAATTTCGTCTATCAAAATTAACGAAGAAGCCAAGCGCATCGGCGTTTACCTGAAACCGACCGAAGTGTCGATGGCTATTGGTAAAAGCGGCCTGAATATCCGCCTCGCCGGGCAACTCGTAGGCTATGAACTCGACGTTTTCCGCGATGCGGAAGAGGAAGAAGAAGACGTCCGCCTGGATGAATTTAACGACGAAATAGAACAATGGATAATAGATGCACTGAAAAATATCGGTTGCGATACGGCTAAAAACGTACTGGCTATCCCTGCCGCCGAACTTATGCAACGTGCCGATTTGGAAGAAGAAACAGTCAATGAAGTGCTGACAATTTTAAGAAAAGAATTTGAAGAAGAAACGCCGGCAGCGCCCGCCGTAGCGAAAACGCCGGAAAAACAGGAAACGCCCCCGGCGCAAGAAACACCGGAAAAAAAAGATAATTAACGGAGGCTGAAATGGCTGATACAATAAGAATAAGTAAAATTATTAAGGAATTCAACATAGGTATCGACACCTTGACGGAATTTCTTAAGAAGAGGGGAATTGAAGTAGAGGCTTCTCCTAACAGCAAAATCTCGCAGGAAGCCTACGATTTGGCACAAAAAGAATTTGTAAAGGAAATCAGCATCAAGGAAGAATCGAAAAAAGTAGTTCTTAAATTCAAAGACCTGGAAACGATTTCCATTGACGATGACATAAAAGGCAAAGAAGTACAGCAAGAAGAAGAAGAAGAAATTTTGATTAAAACAACGCAAGTAGAACCGCCGGTAATAAAAGAAGAAAGAAAGAAGGAACCCCTTAAAGAAACACAGGAAAAACCGAAAGAACAAGAAAAAGAAAAAAAAGCGGAAGAACAGCCGGTGCCGCAAAAACCGCCCGTCAAGAAAAAAAGATCATTGATACATATTGACGAGGAAATAGAACAAATAGTAGCAGAAAAAATAAAAGAAAAAACAAAAGAAACGCCAACGGAAGAAGTGATAGAAACGCCTCCTGTAGCGGAAGAGAAAGAATTCATCAAGGTTACAGTGAAAGGGAAAATAAATTTAGACGAAATCAACACCAGGACACGTCCCGACAAAAAAAGCCACAAAACAACGGTATCCAAAACCCAAAAAGAAGAACCGAAAAAAACAGAAAAAATAACCCACCACGAAAAACCGGCGATACAGGCGCCCGCCCCGGCAGTAGAAGCAGCAGCGGTAAAACCCGTGGAAAAACCCGCGGAAATAGAACACATCGCCACACGTGTCGAAAAACTTACCGGCCCGAAAATTATTAACGACGGGCAAAAAATAGACCTCTCGGCGTATGCGCCAAAGAAAAAAGACGGACCGAAAGAACGGCGCGGAAAACGCCAACGGATAAAAAAAGATAAAATTGACGTCTCCCGCATCGGTAAAACCGATAAAGATAAAAAAGACGGACGCAAAAAAATCACAAAACCCCTCCGCCCGGAAATAGACGAAGATGCGGTACACCGCCAGATAAAAGAAACCTATGCACGAATGACCGAAGGAAAAGGCAAAACAAAAAGCTCCAAATACCGCCGGGAAAAACGCGAAGGCGCCAACCGCCGCATAACCGAAAAACAGGAAATGCAGGAAATACAAAGCACTGTCCTCAAAGTTACCGAATTTGTTACAGTCAGCGAACTGGCAAACATGATGAACGTACCCGTTACGAAAGTCATCGAAGCCTGCATGAACCTTGGCCTAATGGTATCCATCAACCAGCGCCTGGACGCATCGGTACTGGAAGTAGTAGCCGAAGCCTTCGGCTTTACGGTAGACTTTGTATCCGTAGACATCCAAGACGCCGTGAAACCGGAAGAAGACGCGCCGGAAAACCTGCTGCCGCGCCCGCCCATCGTTACAGTCATGGGACACGTTGACCACGGCAAAACATCCCTGCTTGACTACATCCGCAAAACCAACGTTATTGCCGGCGAAGCAGGCGGAATCACACAACACATCGGAGCATACAACGTAAAACTGCAAGACGGCCGCCATATCACATTCCTTGACACCCCCGGCCACGAAGCCTTCACTGCCATGCGCGCACGCGGAGCAAAAGTTACCGACCTCGCCATTATCATTATCGCCGCCGACGACGCAGTAATGCCCCAAACAATAGAAGCCATTAACCACGCCGTAGCCGCAAACGTCCCCATGATTTTTGCCATCAACAAAATTGATAAACCCGGCGCAAATGCCGCAAAAATCATTGAACAACTGGCGAACATGAACTACCTCGTCGAAGACTGGGGCGGCAAATACCAATGCCAGGAAATTGCAGCCAAACAAGGACTGAACGTAGACAAACTGCTGGAAAAAATTCTACTGGAAGCCGACTTGCTCGAACTGAAAGCCAACCCCAACAAACGCGCTTTCGGCACGGTAATTGAATCCACCCTCGATAAAGGACGCGGCTATGTAGCCACCATCTTAGTACAGGGCGGCACACTGCACGTCGGCGACTTGCTGCTGAGCGGCACTTACTACGGCCGCGTAAAAGCAATGAACAACGAACGCGGACAAAAAATAGAAACCGCCGGACCCGCCACACCCGTAACAGTCCTGGGATTGAACGGCGCACCCACCGCCGGCGAAACCTTCAACGTAATGACCGACGAACGGGAAACAAAAGAAATCGCCAACAAACGCGAACAACTGCTCCGCATGCAAGAACTCCGCTCAACCAAACACATCACCCTCGAAGAAATCGGACGCCGCATAGCCATCGGCAACTTCCGGGAACTAAACATCATCGTAAAAGGCGACGTAGACGGCTCCATCGAAGCCCTCTCCGACTCGCTGATAAAACTCTCGAACGAAGAAATACACGTAAACGTTATCCACAAAGCCGTAGGCGCTATCTCCGAATCCGACGTCCTGCTCGCAGCCGCCTCGAACGCGATTATCATCGGCTTCCAGGTACGCCCCTCCGCCAGCGCCCGAAAACTCGCCGAACAGGAAGAAATCGAAATCCGCCTCTACTCCGTCATCTACGACGCAATTAACGAAGTGCGAGACGGCATTGAAGGCATGCTCGCCCCGGAACAAAAAGAAGAAATCACCGCCACAGTAGAAGTACGCGAAGTATTCAAAATCTCCCGCGTAGGCACAGTCGCAGGCTGCATGGTAAAAGAAGGAAAAATCACCCGCCACTCGAAAATACGCATCATCCGCGACGGCATCGTCATATACACCGGCCTCCTCGGCTCCCTCAAACGCTTCAAAGACGACGTCAAAGAAGTATCCACCGGCTATGACTGCGGACTGAACATCGAAAACTTCAACGACATAAAAACCGGCGACATCATAGAAGCCTACGAAATCGTGGAAATCAAACGCAAACTATAAACACGATTCCAGGTGCCCAAAATTTAAAGACTTCAACAACCACGCAAAAAGGGTTAAAAATGATGCAGCAAAGGTTAAAGCCCCAATTTTTCCGGCGCCAGCTACTTACGGCTTACGACCATCAGCCCTCAACTATAAAACAGAAATTATTAAACTGAAAAAATGCAAATTCTTGGTATTATCCCGGCACGTTACGCATCCACCCGTTTCCCCGGCAAACCCCTGGCGGACATCGGCGGGAAGACAATGATTCAACGCGTATATGAACAAGCCCAACAAGCCTTGCCACTAATATATGTCGCAACCGACGACGAACGCATCGCCGCAGCAGTAACGGCTTTTGAAGGCAATGTAATTATGACCTCGGCGACGCTCCGCAGCGGCACCGACCGCTGCGCCGAAGCAGCGGCAAAAATCCGCCTGGACAGGAACACCAACTTTGAAATTATCGTAAACATACAAGGCGACGAACCGTTTATTGCCCCTGAACAGTTACAACAATTAACCAAATGCATTGCTTCGCCCGATACACAAATAGCTACGCTCGCAAAACGCTTTGCCCCGGACGAAGATATCTTCCACCCCAATACCCCCAAAATCGTGCTGAACGCCGATAACGAAGCAATTTATTTCAGCCGTTCCGCGATTCCTTACGTACGCAATACCCCACGGAACGAGTGGAACCGGCAAGCCCCCTTCTACAAACACGTAGGCCTCTATGCTTACCGCACGCCAGTATTGATGCAGCTGGCGCGGTTGCAGCCCTCCACGCTGGAACTGGCGGAAAACTTGGAACAATTGCGCTGGATAGAAAATGGCTTCCGTATCAAAGTAGCCATCACCGAATCCCCCTCCTATGCCGTAGACACACCGGAAGATTTGCAGCGCTTACAAGCATTGCACCTTTATTAAAAAAAACGCCGGAAATATTTTTTTAAAAAAATAAATTAAACAACTTGTAATTCCAAAAAAAATACTTATCTTTGCAACAATATTTTTTGTATTAAACAACAAAAATCTAAAATATTAAAAATTAAAAATAAAAATCATGAAAAAAAAATTTTTTAACCTACTGACTGTAGTAAGTGCCGGCTTAATGGTAGCTGCATGTTCGAACCCAAGCAAAATGATTGATGCTGCCGAACAAGTGCAAAAAAGTTGCGACCCGCAAGTATTGGAAGCAAAAGCGGAAGTTATTGACGCCCGTTATACGCTTACATTTCCCGAAAAATACTTCCACAAACAAGCGGTCTTGGAAGTTATTCCCGTACTGGTGTATGAAGGCGGCGAAGAAATCGGCGCATCTAAATGGTTACAGGGCGAAAGCGTAACCAGTAACTATACGACGATTCCCCAAACAGGAGGCAGCGCTTCGCAAGCCGTGCAATTTAAATACAAAGAAGGCATGCAATCGGCGCACCTGGATTTGCGTATAAAATTGCACTATAAAAATAAAGCCACCGATTTCCCCTCGCCCTTCAAACTTGCCGACGGAACGATTATCACCTATAAGTTAGTGGACACCGACGGCGTGCCGGCGCTTGCCCCCAACGCTTACCAGCAAACCTACACCGAAACGCAAGAAGCGAAAATAAAATACCTGATTCAAAGTGCAACGGTTCGTTCATCGGAACTCTCGAAAGCCGACATAAAAGCATTGAAAGCATTTTTGGAAGAAGCCAATAAAAATGAACGGAAACAAATTACAGGAACCAACATCGTCGCTTATGCCTCGCCTGACGGACCGGAACAATTGAATACAAAATTATCGGCCGACCGCAGCAAAACCGCCAAATCGGCGCTGGATAACGCAACAAGAAAAATAAAAGATAAAGGCGCTGTGAACCTCTCCACGATTTCCGAAGACTGGGACGGTTTTAGAGAATTGGTAGCCGCTTCAACGATTCAGGACAAAGAGTTAATCCTGCGCGTGCTGTCCATGTACAGCGACCCGGTAGTACGCGAACGTGAAATTAAAAACATGTCGAAAGTTTACCAGATATTAGCCGATAAAGTATTGCCCGATTTACGCCGCGCCTCATTGGTGGCCAATGTAACCGTACAAAATTATACCGACCAGGAATTATCCAGTTTGGTAGCGCAAAATAACGTAGAAGGATTAGACGTAGAAGCGCTGTTATATGCCGCTACGCTGGTTGCCGACAACGCAACAAAAGCAAGCCTCTACCAAAAAGCCGGTGAAAAATTCGACGACTGGCGCGCTTACAATAACTTGGCGTATGTATATTTGTCGGACGGTAAATCAGCAGACGCCAAAGCAGCGTTGGCTAAAGCTACTGCCGTGAACGATATAGTAAAAAACAACAATGGCGTAATTGCCTTGCGCGAAGGGCGTATTGACGATGCGGAAAAATTATTTACTGAAGCAAAACTTCCAGCCGCCACGCAAAATGCAGCAGCTATCGCTATCCTTAAAGGGAATTACCCCGACGCTGTTAGTAAACTGGCGTCGCAAAATTCTTTCAATGCGGCGTTGGCAAATGTGTTGGTGCAAAATTATAGCAAAGCCTCCGATATCCTGAAAAACGTAACCACCGCAAAGGCTTCTTACCTGAAAGCAGTAATTGCCGCCCGCAACGGTAATGCTTCACAAGTAACATCTGCGCTTCAAGATGCGTATGCAAAAGACGCTTCGCTGAAAGCACGGGCGCAAAAAGATATTGAATTTGCTAAATTCCCCAGCAGTATCTAAAATCATACATATAGATATAGTGTATAAAAGAGAGGCTGTCCGTAGGACAGCCTCTCTTTTATGTTTCGATATATGCTTTTATTGCGTTTCAGTTTTTCACGCATCTAACACGCCAGCCATCGGACACCCAAGCATGGTTGTTAACAGCTTAGAATGAATTGAGGTATCATAACAAAAAACTGCACAATCCTTCCCGTTAGGCAGGTCGTTGAGCGCCGCAGGAAACAGCCTGGGCGCACCGGTAGCATCAATAAAGGAATGAATCGTGCTACTGTACGTTGTTTGACTGGCAGGAAGCGTCGTACCGTTAATAACAAAAGGCTGCGAGCCGCTTGCACATTTTGCCCACTCGCAGCCACACATGCAAGCATTGCGAAAAGAAGGGAAATTTTTTTATTCCATAAAAAAACCGGCATTCAGCCGGCTTTTTACTTTATTTTCACACAACCTTATTCCGCAACAATTTCAAATTTAAAGCGTGCTTTAATATCGCGGTATAGTTTTGCTTCGGCTTCGTACACGCCTACTTCTTTTACATTGTCTTCGCCAATGATACTGATTTGCCGGCGGTCAATTTCAAATCCTTTGGCGGCAAGGGCTCCGGCAATTTGAATGTTATTAACGGAACCGAAAATTTTTCCGGTGCTGCTCACTTTTGTAGCAATAGCCACCGTAATGCCTTCGAGTTTCGTAGCCAATGCTTGTGCGGCTTCCTGCAATTTGCTTTCCTTGTGTGCGCGTTGTTTCACGTTTTCGGCATGCACTTTTTTTGCCGCAGCCGTAGCCAGCGCAGCATAGCCTTTCGGGATAAGGAAGTTCGTGGCATAGCCATTGCGTACCGTTACAATATCGTCTTTGTGTCCTAAATTAGAGACGTCCTGTTTTAAGATAATTTCCATACTTTTTCTCTCCTCTAAATTATTTCAACAAATCGGTTACGTAAGGCAGTAATGCCAAGTGGCGGGCGCGTTTCACCGCTTGCGATACCTTGTGCTGGAACTTCAACGACGTGCCGGTAAGCCGGCGCGGTAAAATTTTGCCCTGTTCATTCAGGAATTTCTTCAAAAATTCCGGGTCTTTATAATCCACATATTTGATGCCGGCTTTCTTGAAACGGCAATATTTTTTCTTTTTCAAATCCACTGTCGGCGGATTTAAAAAACGGACTTCATTCGGTGATTGTTGTAATGTACTCATGGTTATTCTTCCTCTTTCTTAAAAGTTTTTTCTTGTTTTTCCGCTCTCTTTTCGGCACGCAGGGTGCGGCGTTTTTCGGCATACTCTACAGCATGTTTATCCATGCTGAAAGTTAAATAGCGAATGATGCGTTCATCGCGGCGGTATTGCACTTCCAGCGTTTCAATGAACGAAGGCTCTGCCTGAAACTCGAATAAATGGTAAAAACCGGTGGTTTTTTTCTGAATCGGGAATGCCAGCTTTCTCATGCCCCAATCTTCTTCGTGGACAATCACCCCTTTGTTTTCGGTGATGAAGTTTCGATACTTTTTTACCGCTTCCTTTACCTGGCTGTCAGATAAAACGGGAGTTGTGATGAAAACGGTTTCGTAATGTTTTAACATATTTTTGTTTTTTTTGTTAATATTTTTTGTTAAAAGGGTTGCAAAGGTAATGAAAAATTTAAATACTCCAAAATATATATGTTGTTTTTTTGTATCTTTGTGCATCCTAAAAATGGTATTATGTTTGGAGGAATTAAGAGGAGCATAGGCCGCCGGCTACTAAAGAGGCAACGTAAGCACCAACAGTGCAAGCGGCAATTCCATAATTTTAATACGGCAAAATTAGTTGGTATATTATATTTGTACGACGCATCAACGGAACACGATATTCAAACGCTTGTAAAATTTTTAACGGAACGGAACATCAAGGTACAGTTATTGGCATACAGCCCCGAATCTGCGCCGCCGCAATCCTTTATCATCACCGTGAATAAACGCCTTTTCTATAAAGAGCAGCTCAACTGGTTCGGCAAACCGGTAACCGGCGAAGTGGATGATTTCATTCGGTCGCCGTTTGATATTTTAATAGACTTCAGCAGCGCTCCGTGTTATCCGATGCAATATGTAACTACGTTTTCCCGTGCGCAAATGCGTGTCGGAAAGATAGCTTATCCCGACAACCCCTATGAATTTATTTTAACTATTCCCGAAAAGGGCGACAACAAATTTTTTATTGAACAACTGAAACATTATTTACTCTCTATTCAAACAAAATAATGTGGTGGGATGACGAAGATACTACTTTTTTTGAAAGCGCGGAAGTAGCCGCGCTGGTTCGCCGTTATGAAAATATGGTGAAGCATAATCGCGCCGATTATTTCGATGAAGAAGAATACGAAACAATCGTGGAGCATTACCTTATGATAAACAAATTGAGCGAAGCCTTGCGGGTAGCCGATTGCGGCAGCCGCCAGCATCCGTTTTCCGACGATATGAAGTTGTGTTATGCCAGTGTGCTGCTGGAAAAAAAGGAAGCGGCGCAAGCGTTACAACTGTTGCAGGAAATGGAAGCGAAAGGCGTTAATGACTCGGAATTGTCGTTCTTAATCGGCACGGCGTACATGCAGATGGGCGATATAACCACAGCGACGGACTATTTCGACAAGTGCACGCAGCAAACCGATGAGGAAGACCTGCTCTCGTTGCTGCTGAATGTCGCCTCCGACCTGATGGAAAAGCAGGAATACACGGCGGCGTTGAAGTACATAAAAACCGCATTGGAACTGGCGCCTGAAGATATGGAAGTAATTAATGAAATGGCTTTCTGCAACGAGCGGTTGAATAATCTGGATGAAAGTTTGTATTACTACGAAAAGTATATTAAAGAAGAACCGTTCAACGACAATGTATGGTATAATATCGGGACGGTATATGCGCGAAAAAACGATTACCGGCAGGCGATGCAAGCGTTCCATTTTGCCGTTACGCTGAATAACAAGCATGCGTCGGCTTATTATAACCTCGCCAATACTTATGTCCAGCAAGAAAATTATGCGGAAGCAGTCAATACTTTCCAAACCTTTTTGGAATTGGAGCCGGATAATTCCGCCGCCTATGTGTCGCTGGCCGGCTGTTATGAAAAATTAGACCGTTTCAAGGAAGCGTTTGCCGCTTACCGGGACGCCGTTATTTTCGACGATAATTTTGCGGAAGCGCACTACGGGCTGGCGGTGGCCTATACCAATGCCGGCAAGTGGGAACAGGCATTGCAACACATGTACAAAGCGGCAACGTTGAAGCCCGGTTGCCTCGAATACTGGTTGCAATTAGGCAATATTCTTTTACAATCACGCGGGAACAAAAAAACATTATGATAAACGGGAAACGCATTGCAGTGGTGCTGCCTGCCTATAATGCGGCGCAAACATTAGCGAAGACGTATCATGAAATTCCTTTGGATATAGTGGACGACGTCATTTTAGTGGACGATAAAAGTAATGATACGACGGTGCAGATCGCGCACGATTTGGGCATCAAACACATTGTGCAGCATCCGAAAAATCGCGGCTACGGCGGCAACCAGAAGAGTTGCTACAACAAGGCGCTGGAATTAAACGCCGATATTGTCGTTATGCTGCACCCCGATTACCAGTACACGCCGAAACTGCTGCCGTCCATGTGCTGCATTATTGCCAATGAGGTGTACCAGGTAGTGCTGGGTTCGCGTATTTTGGGGCGCGGCGCACTGCGCGGCGGCATGCCCCGCTACAAATATATTGCCAACCGGCTGTTGACCGGGTTCCAAAATATTTTGATGCGTCAAAAGTTAAGTGAATACCATACCGGCTACCGCGCTTTCTCGCGCAAGGCTTTGCAGGCGGTGAACTACGAAGTAAACTCCGATGATTTCGTGTTCGACAATCAAATGTTGGCGCAGCTGTTTTATAAAAAATTTGAAATCGCTGAAATCACCTGCCCCACCAAATATTTTAAGGAAGCGTCGTCCATCAATATACGCAGAAGTATTAAATATGGGCTGGGTGTATTGGGCGTGTCGCTTTCCTACCGGCTGCAAAAATGGCGTTTAGGGAAATTTAAAATTTTTGCATAGCGCAAGTTTTTGCTATCTTTGCACGCTAAAAAACGAATTAAACGGCTCCGTAGCTCAGTTGGATAGAGCAACAGATTTCTAATCTGTGGGTCGCGGGTTCGAATCCCTCCGGAGTCACTGCAAGGTCAGGCGACATTATTTAATGCCTGCACCGCATTCCGTTCCAACTTTTCCAGCGCATACTGTTTCGTAACATGCAAGGCGTCCGCGCCGCTTGACGGCAATTCGTACATGGCGTCTATCATAATAGTTTCGCAAATGGAACGCAAGCCGCGTGCGCCGAGTTTAAACTCGATAGCTTTCTCTACAATGAAGTCCAGCGCATCGTCGTCGAAAGTAAGCCGGATGTTGTCTAACTGGAATAAGTGAATATACTGTTTAATGATGGCATTTTTCGGTTCGGTGAGGATATTCCGCAAAGCCTCGCGGTTCAATGGGTCCAGGTAGGTGATGACCGGCAAGCGCCCGACAATTTCGGGAATCAGCCCGTATTTGCGCAAGTCGGCCGGCGAAATGTATTGCAATAAATTTTCCCTGTCAATATGCGCCGTCCGTTGTGCTACGCCGTAACCCATGACCTGCGTATTGAGGCGTTGGGCAATACGTTTTTCAATACCTTCAAAAGCGCCGCCGCAAATAAACAAAATATTGCGCGTATCCACCGTAATCATTTTCTGCTCGGGATGCTTGCGCCCGCCCTGCGGGGGGACGAACACTTCCGAGCCTTCCAGCAGTTTCAACAACGCCTGTTGTACGCCTTCGCCCGATACATCGCGCGTGATAGACGGATTGTCGCTCTTGCGTGCAATCTTGTCAATTTCGTCGATGAACACAATGCCTTTTTGCGCCGCCTGTACATTAAAGTCTGCCGCTTGCAGCAGGCGCGTCAAGACGCTTTCCACATCTTCGCCGACATAGCCGGCTTCGGTGAGCACGGTGGCGTCCACAATGGTGAACGGCACATGCAGTAACCGCGCAATGGTATGCGCCAGCAATGTTTTCCCTGTGCCGGTAGCCCCGACCAGTAAAATATTCGATTTGTCTAACTCTACGGCGTTTTTATTGTTGTGCAGGATGCGCTTGTAGTGGTTGTAAACCGCTACCGACAGGAATTTTTTGGCATCGTCCTGCCCGATTACATATTCATCCAGCCGCTGTTTTATTTCCTGCGGTTTGAGCAATTGCGCCTTGTCCAGCGATACCGGTTCGTTTTTTTGCATGGTGGTTTTCACCATCTCCGCCGCCGCATCAATGCAGATATTGCAAATCACCGCGCCGCTCTCGGAGTGAATCAGCAGCACGCCGTCCTGTTCGGTGCGCCCGCAAAAGGAACAGCGTACTTTAGAATGGAAATTATTTTTTGTTGGCATTGGTCAAAATTTCGTCAATCATACCATACGATAATGCTTCCTGCGAAGTCATCCAGTAATCGCGGTCGGCGTCTTTTTCTATTTGTTCTACCGGTTTCCCCGTATGTTTGGCAATAATTTCGTACAGTTCGCGTTTTAGTTTCACAATTTCCCGGGCGGTAATTTCAATATCCGACGCTTGTCCTTCTGCGCCGCCCATCGGCTGGTGAATCATTACGCGGGAATGGGGCAGGCCGGTACGGCGCCCCGCGTGCCCGGCGGTGAGCAGGATTGCCGACATGGAAGCTGCAATGCCCGTGCAAATGGTAGCGACTTTCGGGCTAATCAACTGCATGGTGTCGTAAATGCCCAGGCCGGCGTACACCGAGCCGCCCGGCGAGTTAATGTACATTTGAATATCTTTGTTCGCATCGGTGGATTCGAGGAACAGCAACTGCGCTTCAATAATATTCGCGACGTCGTCATTGATAGGCACGCCGAGGAAAATAATGCGGTCCATCATCAGGCGCGAAAACACATCCATGGACGCTACATTCAGCTGCCGCTCTTCGATAATCGTAGGGTTGATATAGCCGGCATGTATATGGCTGTAGCGGTGCAAGGCGAGGCTGCCGACGCCCAAATGCCGGGTGGCGTATTGTTGAAATTCATTTGTATTCATAGCTGCTTATTTTTCGTAGAGTTTTTGCAAGTTGTCATTCGTAATTTCTTTCGTATCCAGGGTTACCGTGGCTTTCACATAGGCGATGACTTTGTCGCTTTCTATCTTTTCGCGGATACGTTTAAATTCGTTTTCATTCGACAGGATACTGTTGGCAAAATGCGCAATTTGTTCTTCCGACGCATTGTGGACGCCATACATCTGGAGCTGGTACCACGCCATTTTTTTGGCATGTGCCAAGAAATCGTCATCCGTTAACGTTATTTTCTGCTCTTCCAGAATATGGCTGCGAATGAGTTGCCGGCGCAAATCTTCGGCAAATGCCGGGTATTCTTTTTCCAGCACGTCCGGCGTAATTTTCCCGTCGTTTGAATAATTCAACCAGCGTTTCAAAAATGCATCCGGCAACCGGATATTTGCTTTTTGCACCAGGGCGTTGTAAGCGTCAATCGAAAAGCGGTAATCGCTTTCGTGCATATATTCTTCGCTGAGTTGTTCGGCAATTTTTTGCATAAATTCCTCTTCGCTGTTCACCGCGTCTTTGCCGAATAACCGGTCATACAACTCCCGGTTTAATTCGGCCGGCACAAACCGTTTCACCTCTTTTATCTTAACGGTAAACAGCGGGTCGATAGCCGCCAGCTCTTCCTTTTTTACTTTCAGCAATGTCGCCAAGCCGGTTTCATTGGCGGCGATTTTTGTTACGTCCGCTTCCAGTTCATCGCCGGCTTTTTTCCCGGTAAACAGTTCCTTTGTCGCGGCGTCCTTAATAGCTTGATACGAAAAGCCGGTATCGTTTATTATTTTTTCGCCCTGCGCCAAATCCACTTGCAGGTATTCATCTCCTCCGGCCACCGTTTCTACGACGGTTAATTGCCCGTTCTTTTCCAACACCGCCGCCTTGCGTTTCGCTTTATCTTCTTCGGTTACCGTGATATGGTAGAAGGGGATTTTATCTTCCCCCGAGAGAGGCAACGACAGCTCCGGCGCCAGTCCTATTTCAAAAACAAAGTCAAACCCATCGGGGTTTTCCCGGTTTTGTTCCCCGCCGGCATCGCCGGGAATGGGTTCGCCCAACAGGCTCAGCTTGTTTTCCTGAATATATTTGTTAAGGTTTTCCTGCAGCAGTTTGTTTATTTCTTCCATCAAGGCGGTGCGCCCGTGCATTTTTTCAATGAGGCTCATCGGCGCCATGCCCGGGCGGAAACCTTTAAATTCCGCCTTGCGGCGGTAATCGTTCAAACTCTTTTTCACCTGCGGCTCGTAGTCGCTTTTTTCAATGTGCAACGTGAGGATGGCCGACAGGTCGTCAATTTTTTTCTGTACGATATTCATTATTTAATCCTGTTTAACTGTGCGGGCAAAGGGACTCGAACCCCCACGCCTTACGGCACCAGATCCTAAGTCTGGCGCGGCTACCAAATTACGCCATGCCCGCTTTCGGGGCGCAAAGGTAGTGAAAAAAATGGAAATAAAAAAAGTGAGAAGTCGGAAGTCTGGGAGAAGGGTAGAAGGGGGAAGGGCGCTAACAGCGCTAACGCCGGGAAAATTGACGGATTTACAGATTTAGGCTTATGCCGCTGCCGGCAATTCCTAATTCATAACTCATCATTCCTAATTTAAAAAAAAGTATTATCTTTGCACCCGGAAACCAGTGAACAGTAACCAGTACCAGTAAACAGTAAACAATGCACAACCTGCCGTCCATAATCAATAACACCGTACCGCGACTTGCATACTGCGACTGCCGACTGCTTTCTGCGCCTGTTCGGAAACTTTCTGCGCCTGTTCGGAAACTTTCCGCGCCTGCTCGGAAACTTTCTGCGCCCGCTCGGAATCCTTCCGCGCTTGCTTGGAATCCTTTTTATCATGAAATTATTCACGCTTAATATTAACAAAATTAAAAAAAGGAGCACAAAACTATGAGCGGTAAAAATTTCTTACCAGCCAACGCCCCGTCATTGCGAGGAACGGAGCAACGAAGCAATCCAGAAAAAACAAAAAATAATCAAAACAATAAATTAAAAAATAAAAAACATGAAAAAATTTTGACTATTATTATGCTTTGCGGGGTTTACTGCGGCTATGCCCAAACCACCCCGCCTTATGCCGCCAATACAAGAACATGGACATTCGGCAAACAAAAATGGAGCGGCGCTATCCAAATTCCCGCCTGCAACAAGGAAACTTTTGAAAATAGCGATGTTGATCCGCAATGCCGCAGCTATACCCAAAATGGTAAAACGTATTACTATTATAACTGGCCGTATGTGGAGGAATTTGCTACGGTGATGTGTCCGGCTCCCTGGCATGTGCCTACCTATGATGATTTTAACTTACTTATAAATGTATATACTACCTCTAAGGAGCTAATAAAGCAATGGGGGCTTAGCGGCAATATTAGCTTCTGGTCCGTTCATGCAGGTAATGACCCAAATCCTAAAATGCATATCAGTGTAGGTGATATAGACATTGCTGCCTACTATTGGTCTTCTACGGCAAATGATTCAAGACTCGCTGCAGCACTGATGTTTGACGAAGATGACTATTTTACGGGCATGAGCATAACCAATAAATCCTCGGGCGCACTGGTCAGATGCGTGTGTGACTTGGAGTAGAAAAGGACAGACTGCGCTCGGCGCCGTCAATCCGGAGAAATGAAACAAAATAATGAATATAACGTAGAAAGAATAAACAAAGTCCCGAAAGGGCGAAAAACAAACAATGTAAAAAATAAACTGTTTAAACAAAAAAATTATGGAATCAGAAAAAAATCAAAATGAAGAAATTCAAACGAATGAAGGTTTAAATATTAAACCTCAAAGAGCCGAACAGACAGGCGAAGCTGTTTTGTCGAATGAAACAATGCGGCTCATTGCAAAAACGGCAAAATACATGCGTATCATGTTTGTTTTCTATTGCATTACGGCTGCGATTATTGTCCTGCAAGCGCTTGTAGCGTTTGTAATGCGAACAATGTACTATGAAATTATGTCGATTACCGGCATAAGTATTGTCGGACTTGTTATTTCGCTTGGTCTTGCATTTTTGATGCTCTTACTCGGGAGTGATCTTAAAAATGCGGCAAAGGGATACTCAAACTTCAGAAAGAAACCGCATGATGTCGATCCGCTGGAATATGCCATACAAATGCAGGCAGGCTACTGGAAAATGATCACTGTAATTACTTGTATAGGATTTGGATTAGTGTTGCTGTTTATGCTGATATTCGTATTGGGAGGCATAAGTGGTCGTTTAGGTTAAAACAGGAAAATGAAAAAACACGAAGGGCAACGCCCTTCGCTAATGCTTTCAGGGCTGCGCCCTCATTCTCCGCGCATCATTGCGATAAACGCAGGGGGCAGGGTTTGTCTGTGAGCAGTGTAATAATCATGATAGTATTTAAAAATTTTCAAATTAGCATTCAATTAATTAGGAAATAGTTTGTGAAATCATGAAAAAAAAATTTGCAGGTATCGAAAATTGTTGTACCTTTGCAGCCCTTTCGCAATAAAAACACTTGCGGAACGGCAAAAAAAGCGATCTTTGACGTATTGAAAAACAAGTTTTGTACAACTGAGTACTTATAAAAAGAGTAAAACGTTAATTCCTTTTAACAAGAATTAAAAAGTAGCAGGTTCAAGCGCAGATATTGATAAATTTTGATTTACCATGAAGAGTTTGATCCTGGCTCAGGATGAACGCTAGCGGCAGGCTTAACACATGCAAGTCGAGGGGCAGCGGGGATAGCAATATCTGCCGGCGACCGGCGCA